>JBAQFQ010000010.1:0-75644 GCA_049287345.1 Candidatus Moraniibacteriota bacterium | reverse complement strand
ACTACTAAAATAAATAAATCTAACTCTCATCACTAAAACTTCAGACTTCGCATCCGCTACGTAACAAAGTTTCTTAACGCTCTTCTCGAGTTGATTTATTTTTATTTTATCCGTAAAGTGTGGACGGAAATGCATTGAAGACATACTAAATTTAAAAGCCCGTGTTAAACGGGCAGGATAGAAGACACTAGCTTCGCTGCTGGTTTTCATTGGATACTAAAATTATTTTAAGACAAAGTGAATATTATTGCTCACCGCTTTGTCTATTTTTGTTTTTTGCTGCGGAGTAAATTTAGTGGCCGAGCCGATCAAAACTCCCTTGGATTTTATGCCGCAAAACCTTAGGACATCTTGGCGGATAAATTTTAAAGAGCGATTGCCGAGAAATAATTTTTCAATAAACGCTGGCCCTCCAGTGGTAGTAAATATCAAAGCCTTGCCATTTAGCAAGCCTCGAGGAATAGAATTGACATAGCGAAAAGCAAAACGACTGGTCATCGTGCGATCAAAAAAACCTTTGAGAATTGCTGGAGCACTGTTCCACCAGGTGGGATAGATAAAGATAAAGCGATCTTCATTTTTTAGGAGGTCTTGGTATTTTTTGGTAACAGCTGATATCTCATAATGACCAGAGGTGTAGTGTTCTTGCGCCTTAAGAATAGGATCATAATTTTCTTGATATAGATCCAGAAGCGTGAAGTTAGTCTGGTTATTATTTAATGCGGATATTATTTGTTCTAAGATATAACCGCAATGGCCAGTTTTATTGGGGTGAGCGTAGATTATTAACATATTTTTTTAAAGATAAATTGTAAATTAAATTAGTAAATGGTTTGGGTTATTTTTGCCTGACTGATTTATCAGTCGTTGCCCCATACTAAATATTTATTTTAAATATAACATTATCCCCCAGAGATTAATAGTACACATAATCAATTTTCATTCCCAGAGACCTATTTTTTGGCTCTATCCTTGTTAATTTTAAAATTAACCTATAGAATATTAGGAGGGTAATTTGTAGCTTGGGAAAAGCTTGGACATTTAATATATTATGGAAAACATTAGAAATTTTTGTATTATTGCACATATTGATCATGGTAAATCAACTTTATCAGATAGAATCTTGGAATTAACGGGGACGATAGAGAAGAGAAATATGAAAGAGCAGTTGCTAGATCAAATGGATTTGGAGCGGGAGCGGGGTATTACGATTAAGCTTCAGCCAGTAAGAATGGAGTATGTTCAAAATGTTCCAAATGTTCAAAATGTTGAAAATAAAAAAAACGACACTTATAACAAGCAAAGCGATATAACACCTACAACGGGTGAGAAATATATTCTCAACCTTATCGATACACCCGGTCATGTTGATTTTGGCTATGAGGTTTCGCGTTCTTTGGCGGCGGTAGAAGGGGCGGTTTTATTGGTGGATGCCACCAAGGGAGTGCAGGCTCAGACTTTATCCAATCTTTATTTAGCAATTGAGCAGGGTTTGGAGATTATTCCTGTTTTAAATAAAATTGATTTACCCAACGCTGATCCAGAAAAAATAAAAAAAGAAATCGTACATATTTTGGGTTGTAAGGAGGAAGAAATTATTTATGCTTCAGGAAAAACTGGTGAAGGAGTGGACAAGGTTTTAGAGGCAATCGTCAAAAGAGTACCGGCTCCCAGAGGGGATATAAATAAACCTTTAAGGGCACTTATTTTTGATTCTAAATATGATACCTATAAAGGAGTTTTGGCGGATGTTAGAATTGTGGACGGTGAAATAAAGAGAGAGGATAAGCTTTTAATGATGATAACCGACAAAGAGAGTATTGCTATTGAGGTGGGTAGTTTTCGTCCTACTTTGAAAGCTGAAGAATCTCTGAAGGCTGGTGATATTGGCTACATTGCTACGGGTTTTAAGAGTGTGGAGCATTGTCGGGTGGGAGATACGATTACTTTAGCGACAAGTCGAAATGCAAAAGAAAAAGTTGAGCCATTGGCTGGTTATAAAGAAGTGCGACCGATGGTGTATGCAAGTTTTTATCCATTGGAAGGGGATGATTATACTTTAATGCGAGATTCTTTGGATAAGCTGAAATTAAATGATGCTGCTTTTGTTTTTGAACCAGAAAGTAATCCTGCTTTGGGGCGAGGTTTTCGTTGTGGTTTTTTGGGTATGTTGCATTTGGAAATTATTCAAGCTCGCCTAGAGAGAGAATTTAATATTTCTCCAACCATTACGACACCTAGCGTTGTTTATCAAGTAAAGAGTAAAAATAGTCAGGAGATAAAAAAAGTTTATTCACCTATGGATATGCCTGACCCAGCAGTAATTGATGAAACACTAGAGCCTTTTGTTAAACTTGATATCGTAACCCCTTCAATCTATCTGGGAGCAGTGATGGATCTTTTGAATAATATCCGAAGTACTTATCGTAATACTGAGTACATTGATGCCGAAAGAGTACTTTTGCAATACGAAGCACCTTTAACGGATGTGATTATTAATTTCCATGATGATTTAAAAAGTGTTTCCTCTGGATTTGCTTCGATGAGTTATGAGGTGGAGGGTTACAAAGCTTCAGATTTGGTAAAAATGGATATTTTGGTGGCGGATGAAAAGGTGGAAGCTTTTTCGCGAATCGTTCCTAAAGAAGGTGCTTTTAAAGAGGGCAAGTCGGCGGTAAAAAAATTAAAAGAATCAATTCCTCGACAAAATTTTGCGATTGCTATTCAAGCGGCAATTGGGGGCAAAGTTATTGCTAGAGAAACGGTGAGTGCTTATCGTAAAGATGTGATTGCTAAGTTGTACGGAGGAGACGTTACTCGAAAGAATAAACTTTTAGATAAACAGAAAAAAGGAAAAAAGAAAATGAAAAATATTGGTAAAGTAGCAATTCCACCGGAGGCCTTCTTGGCAGTACTTAAGAAATAAATTTTTACTATGTTAATATCTAAAAATAAAATTGCAATGGTAATTATAATATTAATATTGATTTTATTGAGCGCATTGGTTTTATTGAAAAAACCTAGTCATGAACGTGATTGGGAATTGGGTCAGGAAAAATTAGCCCAAATTGAAATAAAGGATTCGAGGGTGGTGATAAATAATTTTAGGGATTTTACTTGGCGAAAAGAGGGAGTAGCGGAGATTAATTATTCTCAAGAAAATTTTAATTTGGATAAAATTCAAGGAGTAGATGTGGCAATTTCTCATTTTGCAGAATTTGAGGGAATGGCCCATGCTTTTATTGTCTTTCGATTTAGTGATAATAGAAATGTAGCTGTGTCTGTGGAAACAAGGCGCGAGAAGGGAGAAAAATTTTCTCCGTGGTTGGGATTATTTAGGGAATTTGAGATTATTTATGTGGTGGGTAGTGAAAAGGATATGTTGGGACTAAGAACGGATATTCGTCAGGAGCGAGTGTATCTTTATCCTACCGTGGCGGATTCAAAGGCGGCTAAAATGTTATTTTTTGCAATAGCCAGAGATATTAATAACATTTACAGTGAGCCAACTTTTTATAATACTCTTTTTAATAACTGCACTAATGCTATTACTAAAAGAGTAGCAGAAGTTTTTGAGATTAAATTTCCGATAACTTACAAGACGCTTTTTCCAGGCTTCATGGATGAAATTTTATATCAAATGAAATTAATTCCTACGGATAAATCTTTTCTAGAATTAAAAAATTATTATCAAATAGATAATAATAAGGTAGATAGTCGCAGTGATGATTATTGGAGACAATTGCGAACACATTGATTACAGGGCAAATAAAAAAGTATATACCTAGGTATATACTTTTTTATTTGGGAAAATGATAAGCGGTGGGATTGGTAATTAATTTAAATGTATTTATATCGGGATATTATTTTTTGCGAATTATGAGTTTGGGATCTAGACAATTAAAATCACACTTAGCGTTGTCTAAACCTTGGTGTAATAGTTCATTTTGACAGAACTTGAGTTTTTCTTGGCAATCAGATTTTCTTTCCTGAAAATAATTTTTATTTATTTCGTAGCCAAAATAATTTAAAACAAACCCAGTCACTACTATGAAACCAACTATCCAGATTATATTTTTTAAAATATGTATCATTATCAATTTAATTTAAGGGAATTACGTCCTAATTTTAGCAGAAAAATTGAGGCAAATCAAACTTAGGATATGCGAAGGGGAAAGATTATGATTGTCTTACTAAGTATGCTGCACTCTTGCAAGTAGTCATTTTTTTTGATAGTTTAGGTGAGCAGTTAGAGGAAGGTTAAGTATGTTCATTTAAAAAATGAGGAGATTGCCATGAATGACTGGACAGAATTTCAAGCGGCAGCCAAAGAAGCTTTCAACAAATTGGGGCTTAGTAAAGATGCTAAGTTTATTGGTATCTGCATTAAGGGGTCAGATATTTATTTCTTATATAAGATATCCAGCCTAACGCGCGAGAGTTTTTGGGCTGAGGGCGCCAGTATCTGGGAGCGCATTAAATCTTCCAACAAGTAGGACTTGTAGTCTTGGTAGTTTTTTTATCAGTCAATCTGATGGATAGTGGTCAATAATTTGGCCGGGAGCGATTGAAATATATCGCTCTTTTTTATTGACATTATTATTTTTTTAATTTAGGGTCAAAATAGTGCAGAATCCATAAATTTAGAAAATTTAAAAAAGGAGGAAAGCAAATGAAGTTCTTTAATATTTTCAGGAAAAAAATTATGGCTGATTGTGGGCACAAAACCTTCAAAACAGATGAGGTATCCGCCTTTGGTGAAACTGGCGAGCTTGAAATCGCTATCATTGATGGAAAAGCTCCCTATTGTCATCGTTGTTTGGAGAAAATGACCATCAGGTGCGCTTGGTGTGGCGAGGCTATTTTTATTGGTCAGCCAATCACACTCTATTCTCTCGAGGATAAAGATCAAAAAATGCCAGAATATGCTGTGCTTTATGATAAAGAGAGTAATTCATATGTCGGCTGTGTGCATTGTGGTGAGATGGCCGATAGAATGGGTTTCTGGTATCCACCAGGTGAGGTTAAGCGCGTTTTAAGCCCAATTGAAATGTGTCTACTAGACCTGCAAAATGGGGGAGATGGCATTATTTACGTTAATAATATTTGTGACATTAATGAAGCAATGAATGGGGCCAATAAATTGTAGCTTTTCGACAAATTAAGCTGCGTGTTAATTTGATAAGTAGCAGCTATTTATTTTAAATGGGAGGGGTTATGGAAGAAAAGGGAGATATAAAAAGCATATTAGCAGAAATAAATAAGATTTTGATGGTGTTTTGTCTCTTGATTATTCCCACAATTTACATTGGGTATTGGTTTAAGATTAAGCCGGAGATATGGGGAGTTGTCTCTGCCGTAGTTTGTTTTCTGGTGAGCCTAGCAATTGTTAAAATATTTTTTTCGAAAAAAGGTGAATAAGCACATTGTGCTTATTGGATTAAGCCAAATCGCGCAGGAGATATCCTACGCGATTTTTTTATTGCGGTATTAATTTTGTTAAATTAGCGCCACAGCGTATCGGATGGGAGCTAATCAGCACTGTTATTTAAATAAGGCCTCCATCTTTTTCTTGATTTTATTATTGTGATACATTTCTAGAAAAGTTATTATTTTTTCTCCTAATAATTCCTCCGTTAATTCTTTTCCCAAATAAATAAATTCAGAAAGAATGCCTGTCTCATCAAAGCCAAAGAAGATATTTTTGTTAGTTTGGTATAAAAATATAAATTACTTTTTAATCCATTGCCTGTGGGCCTTTACAAATTAATTGCTTCTGTTAAGATGGTTTATCAATAGCTCAGGTGAGAATTCATCTTTTAACCCAAAGAGAGGATTCTCGTTATTAGGATAATTTACTCTCTTACGAAAACATTAAAGGAGGTAACATGGCAACCTTAGAAAGAGTGAGTTTTGAAACGGAAGACGCGATTGGAGATGCGGAAAAAACTCTCCGTAAGTGGTTAACACGGGAAGATATTCTCGTAACCAGTTGGCAAATTGTGCCACTCTTAATTCTATACCACAAGCCCATGGTTATCACAACTTGCTATGGATATATTGCTGAGCTCTTTGTTGTGTATGAGAGGAAGTAATTTCTAGAACAGATTTGTTCAAGCCTAGGGCGTTGACTATACAGTCAACGCCTTTTTTATAAGTAAAAAATAATTTGAAAGAAAGTTTCGCCTAACGTTAAGAATATCTGAAGTCCTGCACTTTGGTTTCTATGCACAAAACCTTAATATTCTTACTTACTTTACTAATTTCATTATACTCTGAATTGCAGCAAAACGGAAAAGTTCGGGATTCGGGAGGGAAAAATTTGCCCTCCTTTTAGTTTTAACTGCGGCAAATTTTTTGAACCAGACATTCTTTGTTATCGGATGTAATGAAAAAACCTTTATTCCTTAGTGAAATAATTTCGGCAATTTATTTTTTATCATTAAATTCAATAGCATATAAGGAATCTCGCATTCTTCTATAGGTAGCTAACTTGTTAGAATTAGCTTTTATTTTTTCTTTAGTTCTGTTGATATAGTCAATATTTGGAGATTTGCCTTTAGTAACTTGTTCAATTTCTCTGCGTAAATCATGATCATCTCTAACCTTATCGTTAATTTCTTCTTCTAATAAAATCATTGCATTTTCCAAACGTCCATTATTCGCCACTTCGTTAAAAGCATTGTGCCATCGTGAAACCTCTTTCTTATATTCTTGCCTATCTTTATCATTAAAATCTCCTGGATTTTCATCCAAAACTTTGATCATTTCTTCATCCAATTTCATATATTCATCATAAAGAGCTCCACTGATTGCTTCCGAATTCATGAGCCGAGAAGTTCCACTAGTCTCTTTTGTTATTTCAAAAATAGCCTTTCTCCATAACTTAGAGTCCTTTTTTGTCTTGGAAGTTGAACGTTGCGCTCCAGCCATATACTCTAATTTCTCCATAACCGCTCTTTCATTGCCACAATCCAAATCAGCCTCTGCCTCTTGCCATTCCTGCATTATTTCTTCATCAGCATCACCGCTAGGATTATCAAATAAGCTTATGAGATTTTTTATATATTCTCGAGCTGAACTAAACTTTTTCGGATATTCTTTTTGCTCTTGGGAATTATCCGTTTCTTTTTCATTTCTCTCGCGTTGTTCTTTCTGTTGCCTCTCCTCGGGAGTCCATGTGTGACCCATATCAATAACAATTTTTTGCACTTCTGGTTTTTCTTTGTTCATATTTTTTGAATTATTTAAAAAAATAAATTGCCGAAATTATATAAAAATAAGTAAAAAGGTTTTTTCTTTATTTCCGATAACTTGTTTATATACGAAGTGTTTTTGTATAGAATATATAATATTGTTATTTTTGGATACATTGTATACACTAATTATAGTCAATAACGACTAAAAAACAAGTAAATATGGGGTTGAATTATGTTAGATAAAAATTCATAATTAAAAAAGCAAAAGGTATTAGTGGGTATGCCCCGTAAAATTCCAATGAGTACCTTGGAATCACGGGGTTAAATAAATGTAACGTTAAGAAGTATGTCAAATGAAGAGTTGAAATTAAAAAAATGCCAGGTGCTAGTAGGTATGAGCGGTGGGGTGGACTCCAGCGTGACGGCTTTGCTTTTGCAAAAAGAGGGTTATGAGGTGAGCGGAGTATTTTTGGATTTTATTGGTGGGGATAAGAGTGGGAAGGATTTCCAAAAAGCCCAAGCAGTGGCAAAAAAATTAAACATCTCAATTGATAAAATTGATGCACGAGAAATTTTTAAAAAAGAAATTATTGATAAGTTTGTAGCTGATTATGAAAAGGGAATTACTCCCAACCCTTGTGTTTTTTGTAATCCAGAAATGAAGTTTAAGATTTTAATAGAGGAGGCAGATAAAAGAAAGATACAGTATGTTTCAACTGGTCACTACGCGAGAATCGTGGAATATGAATCATCGAGCATGGAACATGAAGAAATACCAAATATCAAATACCAAATATCAAATAAATTTCAAATTTCAAATTTAGCGAAGAGAATAGGCGATATATTTGAAAAAAAATCTCAATCATTATCCGTGAACTATAAACTAGAAACTGTGAACTACTCCTTATCGGTTGCTAGGGACCACAGCAAAGATCAATCATATTTTCTTTATCGCTTAACCCAAGAGCAGTTAGCGAGAATCATTTTTCCTTTAGGAGATTATTTAAAAAGTGAGGTGCGAGAAATCGCCAAAGAGAATGGTTTTGAGATAAAAAACGAGGAAGAATCTCAAGATATTTGTTTCATCGCTAATAATGATTTCGGTAAGTTTATCGGCGAAAAAGTTATCAACAAGCCTGGTGAAATTGTGGATAAAGCGGGTAAAACCTTGGGTAAACATCAGGGGCTACATTTTTATACTATTGGTCAGCGGAAGGGGATTAATTTGGGTGGTGATGGTCCATATTTTGTTATTGAAAAAAGATTGGCAAATAATCAATTGGTAGTTTCTAACGACATTGGAGACTTAGCTTGTGATGAGTTTGGTATCATTAAGGCGAGTTGGATAAATTCAGCTTTGAAGTTTCCCTTGCTAGCAAAAACAGTTGTGCGTTATCATGGACAGGCAGAATATGCTACAATAGAGGAGGATGGGATGGATAGTTATCGGGTAAAATTAAAAAATAATCAACGAGCGATTACTCCTGGACAGTCGGCAGTTTTTTATACAGAGCAGGGAGAAGTTTTGGGTGGCGGGATAATTGTTTGAATATTGGAAAATTAGGAATTTAAGAATTTAGGAATGTGGGAAGTTGGGAATATAAGAGTGTGGGATTTAGTTTGAGATATAAATAAAAAAAATGTAAATTAGAAAATTATGAATTACAATACTCAATCAAAGGATAATATGAACCCAGATGAGTTGAGGATGGCGAGAGCCTCTTTGCGTAGAGATTTAACTGCCAAGAAAGAAGAATATCATCGGGAAAGTGCCAAGATAGAAAAGATTAATTTAGAAAACCAATATTCTATTCGTGAGCGAGATCAGTTAAATGATGATATTGAAAGCAAAAAGGGGAGATTGCGAGCGCTGGAAAACGAAATCAATAGACTTACTCAAAATATTGAAGACAGTAAAAAGAATAAGAAGATGCTGGAGCAAGATTTGCTTAGAATGCAGGAAAAATCGATCGAGGCGGATTCACTGGTGAGGAAAAAAAGCCATGAGAAGGAGAAAATTCAAGATGATATGCGAGATATGGATCGGGAGATAAAGAAGTTGGAAATTCAGATAAGGGAAATGTGAGAAAAAATTTTTAATTTTGAGTTTTGAATTTCGAATGAATTTTCAATAATTAAATGATTTAATGTTTAATAAATTAAAAAATTAAGATTTGATTTAAAATTAAAAATTAATAATTAGAAATTAATAATATGGGTATAAAAAATGAAGTAGAAAAGTTTGCCGCAGCCAAAGGAATCGCACTTAGGGATTATCAAAAATCTAATTTGAGAGATATTGAGAGAGATTTTGAAAATAAGAGAATTGAAGCAGATAAAGCCTTGAGCCGAATAAGTGATGAATTTAAAAAAGAGGGTAAATTTTTAAGTTCGAGTGAGCAGAGTGAATTAAAGGGAAAAATTAAGTAGAAAGTGTTGTAATTGTTGAAGATGTTATAGATGTTGAAATTGTTATAATGGCATATTGTTGATTGAACTAATATTGTCATCCTGAACTTGATTCAGGATCTCAGACTTCGGAATGAGATCCCACATAAATGAATTTCTATCGCTCATGACTTCGCTAAGAAATTCTATTTTCTGGGATGACAGCTCTAATTGTAGTGCAATGTAGGAATTTTCAAGGGAGATAAAGTAAATATAATTATAATAGATAATTTTCATAAACCAAATGAATGCATCAGAAATCAGAAAAAAATATTTAGAATTTTTTAAATCCAAAGAGCACGCGATTATTCCTAGTGCCTCAGTGGTGCCGGAAAATGATCCGACTGTGCTTTTTACGACTGCCGGGATGCATCCATTGGTACCATATTTAATGGGTGAGGTTCATCCACAAGGAAAAAGATTGGTGGATAGTCAAAAGTGTATCCGAACAGGGGATATTGATGATGTGGGTGATAATCGTCATTGTACTTTTTTTGAAATGTTGGGCAATTGGTCACTGGGAGATTATTTTAAAAAAGAGGCCATTGCTTGGAGTTGGGAGTTTATGACGAATGAAAAGTGGCTAGGACTTGATCCAAAGAGAATTTATGTGACAGTTTTTGCGGGCGATGAAAATTCTCCAGTGGATAATGAATCTATTGAGGCTTGGAAAGAACAATATAAAAAAGTTGGAATTGAAGCTGGGGTTTGTGGGGAAGATGAAAAAGCTCTCGCTGATTCTAGGATTTTTCTTTTGGGTGCTAAAGATAATTGGTGGGGACCAGCTGGCGAAACTGGACCATGCGGTCCATGTAGCGAGATGTTTTATGATGTGCGACCAGAAGAGGGTGCGTTAACTGGAAAGACTCATGAACAATGGGTGGATGAGTTTAGAATTATGGAAATCTGGAATGACGTATTTATGGAGTTTAATAAATTGGCACCAGGAAGTTTTGAAAAAATGGCTCAGCAAAATGTGGATACGGGAATGGGGCTAGAGAGAACAATTACTGTATTAACTGGCAAGGAGAATGTTTTTGATACGGATTTATTTTTGCCAATAATCGCCAAGATTGAGGAACTTTCAAATAAAAAATATTTAGATGGAAGCGATGAGATAAAAAAATCGATGCGAATTATTGCTGATCATATCAAAGCGAGTGTTTTTATTATTGCTGACGGCATTGAACCATCTAACACTGAGAGAGGTTACGTACTTCGTCGTTTGATTCGTCGAGCGATTCGCCAAGGACATCTTTTGGGAATTAATGATAACTTCACCATTGAAATCGCCAAAGTTATACAGGGAATGTATGGCGAGGTTTATCCAGAAATTTTACAAGAAAAAGTTTTGATTGAGTTACAAAAAGAAGAAGATAAATTCAGGAAAACCTTAGAGGTGGGCTTGAGAGAATTTGAGAAGCATCAGGAATTAAATGGAAAAATTGCCTTTGATCTTTATCAAACCTATGGCTTTCCTATTGAGTTAACAAGAGAATTAGCTAAAGAAAAAAATATTAATGTAAATGAAGAGGAGTTCAATGAAGAATTAAAAAAACATCAAGACCTTTCCCGAACTGCTAGTGCGGGGATGTTTAAGGGAGGATTAGCTGACAATAAAGAAGAAACCACTCAATTGCACACCGCAGCTCATTTGATGCTGGCTGGACTGCGCAAAGTTTTGGGCGAGCATGTGCATCAAAAGGGTTCCAATATTAATGGTGAACGTTTGCGTTTTGATTTTTCGCATCCTCAAAAGATGACTGATGAAGAAAAGAAAGCCGTGGAGGAATTTGTAAACGAAGCCATAACCGCTAAGGTGCCAGTGGAGATGAAAGAGATGAGTCTAGATGATGCCAAAGATGGCGGCGCAGAAGGTGCTTTTGAAAATAAATATGGAGATGTTGTCAAGGTTTATAAAATCGAGGGATTTTCTAATGAAATTTGTGGTGGTCCACATGTGGCTAATACTGGTGATATTAAGGGAGCTTTTAAAATTCAAAAAGAAGAAAGTTCTTCCTCTGGCGTAAGGAGAATTAAAGCGGTGATTGAATAATGTTCAATGATCAATTTTCAATGTTCATTCAATATTCAATAATTTAATTTTTAAAAAAAGTTATTAGCTTGAAATGTGCTTTCTATTGCGGGAATAAAATAAATATGATAATTTATTATCGTGTTGGAAAATCTTGGAAATGATTAGAGTGATAGTTCGTTGTATGAAGATAAATCAAGGTAGTTAATAAGAAACCGACAGGAGGCGGTTCTTGACTATCAAAAGAGGTGGAAACTTTTTTCAAGTTGTTGAAACTCAACTAAAGAGGTTTCAATGAAAAAAAAATTCTGTTTTTCTCTGGCAGGATTGGTGATGATGCTCGCCTTGATGACGTTATCGAGCGGATTCGCAGCAAACTGCGTCGGCGGCCCGGCCATGATAAATGATTGTGTGATGATGTCGACAAATACAGGAGGTACCCCGCCCACGGATATTGTCGGCGGCTCCACTGAACTGTTTGGTCAGATGATTCACCCGGTTACAATCAATGCTACCCGCGGTATCATCCAAGGCAATTTTCAGCTCATCAACTCCGCACAAACTGCCCCTTCCTCTGACATGAGATACAGTTGTGCACAATGGAATAAGCTAAACCTCGGTAATACCGACATCACCGCCAGTTCCGGAGGTAACTTTTTCCACGCCGGAAAAATGCTGGCCTCCTCCAATGTTGATTTGACGGCCACCTCAGTTATCGCTGTATAGACGAATAACGCTGACGGCGCATAGAGGTACTGAACTCAGAATGTAGAACTTTTACATTCTGGGTTCTTTTTATTTATTGGGCATAATAGATTTAAGATGTATGATTCAAGATTTAAGAATGAAAATCTTATTCTATGTAAGATATATTTAATGTTTGAGATTTCTGTGCCACCGCTAAAGCTAAGGCGACACGCGGTCCATTTCTGAATTTTCGAGTACGGAAATTTATCCAGTCGAAATGACACATCGTTAATTATGCTTATATTTATTCGTCCACTGTAAGTGTTTGTGGAAATTGCGAGTAGATATCCTTATTACTGATTACTGATGACTGATTACTAGTGACTACTTTTTTATTTGACAAAATTAAAACTTTTAGATATCATTATCTCGTGCTACTTAGTAGCAGTTTTTTTAATAGTGAAATTAATTTTTTATTGTAGTGTACCTATCGTGAAGGTGACAGTTATACTATAAATCTCAAGTAATGCCAACAATAAACCAACTTAAAAAGAAACCTCGAACATTAACTAAGAAGAAGACAAAATCACCAGCAATGGCTTTTGTTTTTAATACTATCCAAAATAGACCGATAAAATCTCAAGGTCCTTTTAAGCGTGGAGTTTGTTTGAGTGTTAAAACTACTACTCCTAAAAAACCGAACTCAGCGTTGAGAAAAATTGCTCGAGTACGTCTAACTAACGGAATGGAAGTAACTGCTTATATCCCTGGAATCGGACATAACCTACAAGAGCACTCCATCGTAATGATTCGCGGAGGAAGAGTAAAAGATCTTCCTGGTGTACGATATCATATCGTGCGTGGAGTATTGGATACTGCTGGAGTGGATGGTCGAAACAGAGGGCGCAGTAAATATGGAGCTAAGAGACCAAAGAAAGCTGAATAATATTTATTTTTTATAACTATATTTTAAAGATTAAAAATTAATTTAGAAAAGTTGCACATTTTTTAAAAATTAGAAATTAATAATTCGAAATTGATTAAAAATTAAAAATTCTAAATTAAAAATTTATAACAATTATGCCAAGAAGAAAAAGAACATTCCCTAGTCATTGGAAAGCCGATTCTAAATACGGTAATTCTTTGTTGGGTAGATTTATCGGATGTATTATGCAAGATGGAAAAAGAAGCGTAGCTGAAAAAGTGGTTTACGATGCTTTTGATATTATTCATGAAAAAACTCAAAAAGGTGGATTAAATGTTTTTGAACAAGCCATTAAAAATGTTTCTCCTTTACTAGTAGTAAAATCAAAAAGAGTAGGAGGCACAAATTATCAGGTGCCAGTACAAGTTTCCGGAAACAAGAGACAGGCTTTAGCTATGGCTTGGATTAAGGATGTTTGTCAAAAAAGAAAGGGTAAGAGTATGCCAGCTAAATTAGCGGACGAATTATTGGAGGCTTCTGAAAAGACTGGAGCAGCTATGAAGAAAAAAGAAGATGTTCACAAAATGGCTGAATCTAACCGAGCTTTTGCGCATTTCGCTTAGTCACTACAAAGCTAGGAATTTGCGAAGTTGGGAATTTAAGATCTTAAGAAGCCAAAAGACTAAAGATCGTTAACGATGTTGAATCATAAGTAAAATTACTAATTCTTTTTTAGAAGTGGTTTTATTTTTTTGTTATAAATTAGAGCATTTAAAATTTATTTAAAATTAAAAATTTAAAATTAAAAATTTTTATTAAAATATGGATATCAAAAAACTAAGAAATATTGGAATCATTGCTCATATTGATGGAGGTAAAACTACCACCACTGAGCGTATTTTGTATTATACTGGAATCACTCATAAGATTGGTGAGGTGCATGAGGGAGAAGCAACAATGGACTGGATGGAACAAGAGCGAGAGCGAGGTATCACTATAACTAGTGCGGCCACAACTTGTACTTGGAAAGAACACCAAATTAACATTATCGATACTCCTGGCCATGTGGATTTTACTGTGGAGGTAGAGCGATCACTACGTGTACTTGATGGTGCAGTGGTTATTTTTGACGGTAAAGAGGGTGTAGAGCCACAAAGTGAAACTGTTTGGCGTCAAGCAGATAGATATGGTGTGCCACGCATGTGTTTTATAAATAAAATTGATAAAGAAGGAGCTGATTTTGATAAAGCCTTAAAATCAATTCATGATCGACTTAGCCCTAAGGCGGTAGCGATTCAAATTCCAATTGGAGAAAGAGGTGATTTTTCTGGTGTGATTGATTTGGTAAAAATGAAAGCTTATGAATTTGAGGGAGCGATGGGTGAGACAGTAGTAGAAAAAGAAATCCCAGCGGAGATGATGGAAAAGGCTAAAGCTCGTCGAGATATTTTGGTAGAAAAGATTTCTGAAACAAATGATGAATTAACAATGAAATTTTTAGAAGGAGAGGAAATTTCTCAAGAGGAATTAAAAGATGCTTTGCGAAAAGCGGTGATTGATGTGAAATTAATCCCAGTTTTAACTGGAACAGCTTTGCGAAATAAAGGTGTGCAATTAGTTTTGGATGCAGTTTTGGATTATTTGCCATCCCCACTTGATCTTCCTCCAGTAAAAGCTGAGGATGAAAAAACCGGAGCAGAATTGGATATTCATCCAACTGAAGAGGAGCCTTTCGCTGCCCTAGCTTTTAAAGTGGCGACTGACCCTTTCGTGGGACAAGTTACTTTTTTTAGAATTTATTCTGGTTCACTTAAATCTGGTTCTTATGTTTACAATTCAACTAAGGGGGAAAAAGAAAGAATTAGTCGAATTTTAAGAATGCACGCTAATCACCGTGAAGAAATCGAATTTTTGGGAGTAGGTGAAATTGGTGCTTTGGTAGGACTCAAAAATACTACTACTGGAGACACTCTTTGTGATATGGATAAACATGTAATCTTGGAAAAAATGACTTTCCCAGAACCAGTGATTGATATCGCTATTGAACCTAAGACTAAAGCTGATCAAGAAAAAATGGCGATTGCTTTACGAAAACTTTCTGAAGAGGATCCAACTTTTAGAGTGCGAACTGATGAAGAGAGTGGACAAACAATTATTTCTGGAATGGGTGAGCTTCATCTAGATGTTTTGGTAGATAGAATGAAGCGAGAATTTAAAGTAGAAGCTAATATTGGTAAACCTCAGGTGGCTTATCGAGAAACTATCAAGGGTAATGCTGAGGCTGAAGGTAAATATATTAAACAATCAGGAGGTCGTGGTCAATATGGTCATTGTTGGATTCGTCTTGAACCTTTGGTTAAAGTGGAGAAGACTGAGGAGGAAAAAGAGGCGGAAAGAAAATCAGGCAAGAAGAAAGAAGACTCTATTTTCGAATTTGCTAATGAAATTAAGGGAGGTGCTATTCCACAAGAATTTATTCCTCATGTAGAAAAGGGTATAAAAGAGGCGATGGGAAATGGTATTTTAGCTGGATTTCCAATGGTGGATGTTAAAGCAACTCTTTATGATGGAACATATCATGATGTGGATTCCTCCGAAGCCGCCTTTAAGGTAGCTGGTTCAATGGCTTTCAAATCAGCCGCCAAGATGGCTAAACCAATTATACTTGAACCAATCATGAAAGTTGTAATAAGTGCTCCAGAGCAATATATGGGAGACGTAGTAGGTGATATCAATTCTCGTCGGGGAATAATTAAGGAAATTAACGACAAGGGTGAGGGAACAGCGATTATTAAAGAAATTGAAACAGAAGTTCCGCTTTCCGCGATGTTTGGTTACACTACTCAGCTTCGCAGCATGACTCAGGGTCGAGCATCATCAGTAATGGAATTTGCCAGATATGCTGAAGTTCCATCCAATATTGCGCAAGAGATAATCAGTGGAGACAAAAAATAGAGATTAGAATCTTTTATAGATAGATAAAAAAACCTCGACACTATGTCGAGGTTTTTGTTTTGTGTACAGACTAGGCACTGCCTCGTCTCGATATTGGTATTTTTTAATTTTTGTTTGTATGATGGGGTGATTTCGTGATAAAATTAAGGCATAGTAAAATCTTCATAAAACAAAATGTCCGAAGCTAAAAACAAAAAATCAATAGTTATTATTCCTGATGAAAGAATTATCGGAAAGATTTACTATATCAGAGGTGAGAAGGTAATATTTGATAAAGATCTTGCGTTGCTTTATGGCGTAGAAACAAAAGTTCTCAATCAAGCAGTTAAAAGAAACATAAAAAGATTTCCGGAAGATTTTATGTTTCAGCTTAATAAAAAAGAAGCAGATATCTTCTCAGGGTTCCAATTTGGCACCTCAAGTGATGAAAACTCAAGGTCACAAATTGTGACTTCAAGAAATGATAAATTTTCAAGGTCACAAATTGTGACCTTGAACAGGGGTCAAAATATAAAATATCTGCCATACGTTTTTACCGAACCAGGCATTGCTATGCTTTCGAGCGTTCTTAAAAGCGATCGAGCTATCCAAGTGAATATTCAAATAATGCGAGCGTTTATTGGGATGAGAAAAATACTTTCAACTCACAAAGAACTACGTGATAAAATAGAAAAAATGGAAAAGAAAAATGAATCTAATTTCAAGATTATATTTAAAATTATCAACAGACTAATGATGACTGACCCCAAAGATAAAGAGTTGAAAGTAATAGGTTTTAGGGAGGCGAAAAAATAGATTGTAGAGACGAGGCAGTGCCTCGTCTGTACGGAAGACCATGTAAAATTGGGTGTATTTTTGAAATGATAAATTTAATTTATTTTAAGAAGTGGAGGATTGAATTTTCTGGATATTAAATCATTGAAGATTGATTGAAAATTGAGAATTAAAAAATGGTCATTTGCCCTATAGATAAAGAAATTTGTGACTTTTTTTGTATATTCGTACAGATTCGTAATTAGTAGAGACTTTCCTATTGACAAAAAAAATAAGAGTGCTATTATTATTGGGTATCACAAAGAAAAGCGGAATGTTATTTTTGTGTTGCGTTATTTTTTACAAAGAAAAAGAATTTATTTTTAAAAAATAATAATTAATAAAATATAAAAAATGCGAAGGTGGATTTTCTTTCGCAGCGTAAAGTTTTATGGCAGAAAAATTTGAAAGAACCAAACCCCATGTTAATGTGGGAACAATCGGTCATGTTGACCATGGTAAAACCACTTTAACAGCGGCTATTTTACATGTGCTAAGCCTAAAAGGAATGGCAAAAGCAAAAAATATCTCAGAAATCGATAAGGCTCCTGAGGAAAGAGAGCGAGGTATTACTATCGCTACTGCTCATTGTGAATATGAATCAGAAAAAAGACATTATGCTCATGTTGACTGTCCTGGTCATGCTGACTATATCAAAAACATGATTACTGGTGCTGCTCAAATGGACGGAGCGATTATCGTAGTAAGTGCTACTGACGGTCCTATGCCACAAACTAGAGAGCACATTCTTTTGGCTAATCAAGTAGGTGTTTCCAATATCGTTGTTTTCGTTAACAAGATTGATATGGTGGATGATCCTGAATTAATCGACTTAGTTGAGGAAGAAATTAGAGAGCTTCTTTCAAAATATCAATTCGATGGTGAAAATGCTGCAATTATTCGTGGTTCAGCTGTTCAAGCTTTGAATGTAACTGATCCTGATGATGAAAAAGCTAAGCCAATTTGGGATTTACTAGCTGCATTGGATGAGAAAATTCCAGAACCAGTTAGAGATACTGAAAAACCTTTATTGATGCCAATCGAAGATATCTTCTCTATCGAAGGTAGAGGAACCGTTATTACTGGAAGAATCGAAAGAGGAACAGTAAAAATTGGTGATGAAGTAGAGATTATTGGTTTAAGAGACACTCAAAAAACAACAGTTACTGGAATTGAGATGTTTAATAAGCAATTAGATAAGGGTCAAGCTGGAGACAATGCTGGAATTCTTATTCGAGGAACTAAGAAAGAAGATGTAGAGAGAGGTCAAGTTTTGGCAGCTCCTGGATCTATTACTCCTCATAGCGAATTTGAAGGAGAAATCTACGTTCTTACTAAAGAAGAAGGTGGAAGACATACTCCTTTCTTCAAGGGTTACAAACCTCAGTTCTATATTCGAACTACTGATGTAACTGGAGAAGTAGAGCTTCCAGAAGGAACTGAAATGGTTATGCCTGGAGATACTGTAAATCTAAAAATCAAACTTTCATCTAATGTAGCGATGGAAGAGGGAATGAGATTTGCAATTCGAGAAGGTGGAAGAACTGTAGGTGCTGGTATTGCAACAAAAATTATCAAATAATTACATATATTTGAGTGAACTTCACCCTGTCTCGTCCGCCTCGGCGGACGGACGGGGAATAGTTCTCTTAAAAAGGGAATAAATTAATAGTGTTAGAGTTTATTACTATAATGAATAAAAAAGAAGAAGTACAATCTAGAATTAGAATCAAGATTAAAGCTTATGACAATAAGGTCATAGATCAATCAGCTAAGAAGATTATAGAAACAGCCCTAAGATCCGGTGCTCAGATAGCTGGTCCAGTACCACTACCTACCGAGATTCATAAGGTAACTGTAAATAAGTCTACTTTTGTCCATAAAGATGCACGTGATCAATATGAGATGCGAGTACACAAGCGATTGATTGACATTTTGAATCCTAAGACTAAGACAATTGATGATTTGACTAATTTGGATTTACCTGCAGGAGTAGATATTGAAGTAAAAATGTAATAGACAACTAGTTAAAGTCTTGCGTTATTTAATAAAACGTGAGATACTCAACTAGCCAGAAAATTTAAAAACTAATAAAAATTTAGTTTTTACTGGCTCGTGAAGACCAGTTTTTTTGTTTGGTAAAATATTTTAAGAATTTTAAGAAAATTAAGATGGCAAAGTTTATATTAGGAAAAAAAGTGGGAATGACAACCATTTATGATAATGAGAAGGGTGCTTTAAACATTACTTTAGTTGAATGTACTCCCAACAAGATAGAGTCTTTGAAAAATGAGGAAAAAGATGGCTATAATGCTGTTTGTCTTAGCTTTAAGAATAAGAAAGACAAGAGTGTCTCTCGAGAATTTAGAATTAAAGAATCTGATAAAGCTAGCTTTGAAGTAGGAAAAGAAGTTTTGGTGGATACTTTTGCGATAGATGAGAAAGTTATAGTTAGGGGGACAACCAAGGGTAAGGGATATCAAGGTGTGGTAAAAAGACATGGATTTGCTGGTTCTCCAGCTAGTCATGGTCACAGACATGATCATCGGGCCCCAGGTTCTATCGGTTCCGCTTTTCCTGAACATGTATTAAAGGGAAAGAAGATGGCTGGAAGAATGGGTGGAAATAATTTTAGTGTTAAAAATTTGAAAGTAGTATATATTGATAAAGATAAGAATTTAATTGGACTTAAGGGGGCTGTGCCTGGAGTAGTAGGAAGAATGGTTCAGATTTGCCTAGTTTAATTAAAAAAAGTGAATTGCTAAGTTTTATTATTGGGAATTATTAAAAAGATGAAAACTAACGTATACAATTTTGAGGGCAAAAAAGTTAAGGATATTGAATTATCTGAAAATGTTTTTAATGTTCCTTTGAATAAGGAGCTATTACATGAGGTTTATGTTTCTATGGATGCTAACCAAAGAGTCGCCATTGCTCATACTAAGGGTAGAGGTGAAGTAGCCGGTAGTGGAAAAAAGCCTTGGAAACAAAAAGGAACTGGTAGAGCGCGAGCGGGATCAGTAAGAAGTCCAATTTGGAGAGGTGGCGGAATCGTTTTTGGACCAACTAAGGATAGAAATTTCAAAAAGAAGATCAATAAAAAAGCTAACGCCAAGGCAATCCTAATGGCTTTAAGTGAAAAGATCCGCAGTGAAAAATTGATTGTGGTGGAAAAAATTGAAGCAGCCAACAAAAAAACTAAGGATATTGTTAAAGGATTGGAAGCTTTGAAATTAAAGGGATCTATTTTGATTAATTTAGCTCAAGGAGAAAAGGAGACTTACCTATACACAAAGAATATTGCTAATTTAAAATGTACCCCAATTGATAATTTGAATGTTTTGGATATTTTAAATTATAAGAGTTTGGTTATAAGTGAAGAGTCAATCGCATATTTAGAAAAAAAGTATAATTAGAATTTATTTTTATGGGTTTATTTAATAAGAAAAAAGAAGAAGAAAACATTGAGGAAAAGCCAGTCGCTGAGATGACTGATGCTTTGGTGACTAAGAAAAAAAATGTTTCCAAGAAAACAACCAAGAAGGTTGATTTAAAAGAAGAGAAGAGTCAACCAGCTGGAGATGGACAAATGGCCTATAAATTTATTGTTCGACCATGGATAACCGAGAAAGCTCAGGAATTGATGAATAGTAGTAAATATATTTTTAGATTGAGAGCCAAGACCACCAAGCGAGAAGCAAAGGTTGCGGTGGAAAAATTATATAATGTTAGAGTAGCTGGAGTAAATATCATTAATATTCCTCAAAAGGTGAGAAAGTTTGGTAGATACACTGGAAAAAAGTCTGCTATTCGGAAAGCTATCGTAACATTGAAAAAAGGAGATAAGATTGAGGTTTTCGAGTAATTTATGAGAATTTACGAATAAATATTCAATAATTTTAATAGTATAAATAGGAAATTTACTAGTTACTGATCACCAGTTGCTAGTTACCAGAAAATATGTCAAGAAGTTTAAAAAAAGGTCCATATATAGATGAAAAGCTATTAAATAAGATAAAGAACAAGAAAGCTGGAGATAAGGATGTGATCAAAACCTGGTCAAGATCTTCAACTATTGTTCCTGAGATGGTTGGCTATACTTTTGGAGTTTATAATGG
Organism: Candidatus Moraniibacteriota bacterium; assembly: GCA_049287345.1. Taxonomy (GTDB): domain Bacteria; phylum Patescibacteriota; class Minisyncoccia; order Moranbacterales; family UBA9337; genus UBA9337. The sequence continues at coordinate 54,464 of JBAQFQ010000010.1, read as the reverse complement.
GAGAAAATTTATAAATGTTTATGTAGTGGAAGAAATGGTAGGTCATAAACTAGGGGAATTTTCCTTTACGCGGACATTTTTCCGACATGGAGGAAAGATTCAAAAAGATTTGGAGCAGGCTGCTAAACAAAAGGAAATGGATGCAGCTAAGGCCGCTAAAAAAGCTTAAGGAGGTTTATAATAAAAGTTTATTAGATTTTATAGCATATGAAGGTTAAAGCAAAATTAAAGAATTTAAGAATATCACCAAGAAAGGTCAGAATTTCAGCTGATATTATTAGAGGTTGTAAAATTGAAGAAGCAATTTTTAGATTGGATAATACTGTAAAGAAATCTAATGAGCCTATAAAGAAAATGTTATTGAGTGCTGTTAATAATGCTCAAAATAACTTCAATCTAGATAAGAATTCATTGGTAATTTCTGATATTCAGGTAGGAGAAGGAATCACTATGAAGAGATGGATGCCAAGAGCTTACGGACGGGCGGCGGAGATATTAAAAAGAAGTTCACATGTTTATATAACCTTAGAAGGGGAAGCAGTTACTGGAAAAGTTGCAAAGAAAAGTAAATCAGTTAAGAAAGTAGAAGCTGTGGACAAAACTGAGGGCAGTGAGGAGACTGTGGAAAAAGTTAAAGAAACTAAAAAGACAATAGGTGGAGCTAATAAGCGAGCTCACTATAAAGTAGAAGCCAAGAAAAAGGAAAGTCGTGAGAAGGGCTGGGGTAAGAAAATGTTTAAAAGAAAATCAGTATAATCTGACATAGGGCGCAAGTAGTCGCAAATGGAATAACATTAGAGAATATTAGTAAAGTAATTAGTGTAGATTAGAGATTTATATCATTATGGCAATCAAAGTTTACAAAAGAAACGCAGCCGGACGAAGAAATATGTCCGTGATAAAACCTGAGGGCGTTACCAAGAAAAAACCAGAGAAATCTTTGCTGGTTGGTTTGAGTAAGAAATCAGGAAGATCAGCTGGTAAAATATCTGTACGTCATAAAGGAGGCGGACATAAAAGAAAATACCGAATCGTTGATTTTAAGCAGGATAAATTGGGTGTATTGGGAAAAATTGTTGCAATTGAAAAAGATCCTAATCGTTCAGCTTTACTAGCTTTGATATCTTATGCTGACGGAGAAAAAAGATATATTATAGCTTCCGAGGGAATGATGGTTGGAAAAACCATTGTCGCTGATACGATAGCTAGCTTTGATAATGGAAACCGAATGCAGATGAAAAATATTCCAGTAGGCACAACATTATGTAATATAGAATTGACTATTGGAAAAGGTGGGCAAATGGCTAGAAGTGCTGGTGCGAGAGTATTGTTGATGGGTCTAGATGGTAAGAAAGCTCAATTGAAAATGTCTTCTGGCGAAATTAGATTAGTTAATAGTGAATGTTATGCTACGATTGGTCAGGTAAGTAATTTCGAGCATGGTGTAGAAAAAATTGGTAAAGCTGGAAGAGGACGCTGGTTAGGTAAACGCCCAGCTGTTAGAGGTAGTGCTATGAATCCAGTTGATCATCCACATGGAGGTGGAGAAGGAAAACAAGGGGTTGGATTGAAATATCCAAAGACTCCTTGGGGAAAGATTGCCTTAGGGAAAAAGACCAGAAAGAAGAAGAAATATAGTAATAAATTTATTGTAAAAAGAAGAATTAAGAAATAATGATTTAAGTCGCAAATCAAACCTCGAATCTATTCACTAATAATCACGAAGTCATTAGAGATAATTAGAGAAAAATTAGTGGAGATTGGAGAATTATATATTTATGGGACAAAAAGTTAATCCAAGGGGTTTCAGAATCGGAATCACAACAACATGGCGCTCTAGATGGTTTGGTGGAAAGAATTCTGCTAGAAATTTAAGAGAGGATGTGAGTGTTAGAGGTTTTATTATGAAGAAATGGAAGCAAGCTTCTATTTCAGATGTTGAGATTGAAAGATCTGAGAATGACATGAAAATAATAATATTAACTTCTCGCCCTGGGGTTTTAATTGGTAGAGGCGGTAGTGGTATTGAAGATATCAGTCGAGCAGTTAAGAAAGAATTTTTTTCAGGTAGTCGATTGGTGATTAAGATTGATATTCGCGAGGTTAAAGATTTTGATGCAAATGCCTCAATCGTTGCTCAACAAGTAGCTGAGCAATTAGAAAAAAGAGTTCCCTTTCGAAGAATTTTGAAAACAACTTTGGAACAATCTGAAAAAAATAAGATTGTAAAAGGTATAAAGGTTGAAGTTTCCGGTAGATTGGGTGGAGCAGAAATGTCTAGAAAAGAATGGTTATCCAAAGGAACAATCCCTCTTCAAACATTGAGAGCTGATATAGATTTTTCTCGAGCAACAGCTCGAACTACCTATGGAGCTATTGGTGTAAAGGTCTGGATTTATAAGGGAGAAGTATTTGAGTAAGTTTAAAATTTGAAATTTAAAATTTAAAATTTTTGTAAATATATGTTATTAATGCCGAGAAAAGTTAAGCATAGAAAAATCCACCGTGGTGGTCCAATTAAAGGTGAAACTACTAGAGGTAGTAAAGTTAGTTTTGGTACTTATGGACTAAAAGCTATGGAGGGTGGATTGATCTCCGCTAGACAAATTGAATCAGCTAGACGGGCGATGACTCGACATATTCAAAGAGGTGGTAAAATTTGGATTAGAATTTTTTCTGATAAACCGATGACTAAAAAAGGAGATGAAGTGCCGATGGGTAAAGGTAAAGGATCAGTTGACCATTATGTTGCCAAAATTAGACCCGGGAAAGTAATGTTTGAGATGGATGGTGTGGATAAGGAGTTGGCAAAAAAGGCGATGCAGTTAGCTGCTCATAAGCTAGGCATTAAAACCAAGTTTATTGAAAAGAATTAATTGAAATAGCTAGATTTCCAGGTAAAAAACTTATTTAGAAAAAAAGATAAATTTATATAATTATGAAGACTAAAGAATTAAGAGAAAAAAATATTAATGAATTGGGGAAAGATCTTAGTGAAAAGAGATCCTTAACTCAAAGCTTAATGTTTGATGTCTCTGTAAAGCAGGCAAAGAATCATCGAGAATTAAGAAATGCCAAACGGGAAGTAGCTAGAATTTTAACAGTGATAAGAGAGAAAAATAATATATAATTAAAGCAATTATGACAGAGAAAAAAGTAGAAAAATTGAAAAAGACTATTGTTGGGGTGGTAGTGAGTGACAAAATGGATAAAACCATTGTTGTGGCTGTAGAGACCTTCAAGACAGACCCAAAATATCTGAAAAAATATAGATCAACTAAAAAATATCACGTGCATGATGAGACGAATAAGTATAAGATTGGAGATAAGGTAGAATTTTTTAGTACTAAGCCGATAAGTAAGAATAAGACATTCCAAGTCTTATAAAATGATTTAAATCACAAAGCAGGCTCGAATTTACCCACTAATAATCACGAATAAATTCAAGATAATTAGTGTAGACTAGAGTTTTATATAATTATGATACAATCAGAATCAAAATTAAGAGTAGCTGACAATACCGGCGCTAAAATAATCGAATGTTTCAAGGTATTGGGCGGTTCTCGAAAGAGATATGCCTACGTGGGCGATATTATTGTAGCCTCTGTTAAATCTTCTGAGCCAAGAGGTTCAGTTAAGAAGGGTGATAAGGTAAAGGCTGTAATTGTGCGTCAGGTAAAGAGTTTGAAGCGAAAAGATGGTTCATATATCCGCTTTGATGAAAATGCTGCTGTGATAGTAGATGGAACTGAGCCTAAAGGAAGTAGAATTTTTGGCCCAATTGCTAGAGAAGTTAAGGAGCGAGGATTTAATAAAATTGCTTCATTAGCACCAGAGGTATTGTAAATTAATATTTACGAATTACGAATAAAATACGAATATACGAATGTGGTAGGAAAAAAATGGATGATGATTAGTATATTAGTAAAAAATTAGTAATTAGTACAGAATAACATGAGAATTAAAAAAAATGACAAAGTAAAAATTATTGCCGGAAAAGATGCTGGAAAGAATGGCAAAGTTTTGAATATTATTAAATCAGATGGCAAGATTGTGGTAGAGGGTATTAATATAATCAAAAAGCATGTGCGCCCTAAGAAAGATGGAGAAAAGGGACAAAGAGTGGAGATTGCTGTGCCGATTGATGTCTCTAATGCGATGTTGATTTGTCCTAAATGTGGTAAAGAGACTCGAGTGGGTTATGCGATTGATGAGAGCGGTGAAAAAAGCAGAGTTTGTAAAAAATGTAAGAAAAATATATAAGTTAAGTTATAAATCAAATTTAAAGCTAATTAGTTAAGAAGATTAGTTTAGATTAGAGGGTCCATATCATTATGAAAATTATTAGTTCTAAAACTAAATATCAAGAAATTGTTGCACCAAAACTTAAGGAGGCTTTTGGCTATAAAAATAAGCTATCAATCCCAGTGATTAAGAAAGTGGTAGTTAATATTGGTATCGGTAAGCTAGGAAAAGAAAAGGAAAAAATCAATGATATGGTGGAAACAATGCGCGTGATTACCGGACAAAACCCACTTATGACCAAGGCTAAGAAATCTATTTCTGGTTTTAAGGTTAGGGAAGGTGCAGAGGTTGGTATAAAGGTAACTCTAAGAGGTCCAAGAATGTGGGATTTTATTGATAGATTAAATAATGTTGTTTATCCTCGAACTCGAGATTTCCAAGGTGTTAAGGCTAGTAGTGTTAGCAAAGAGGGGGATTTGAATTTGGGAATCAAAGAGCACATCGTTTTTCCGGAAATTTCCGCTGAAGATGCAAAATTCATTTTTGGTCTACAGGTTAATGTGGCGACTAATGCAAAGACTCAAGCAGAGGGAGATATGTTATTTAGATTGTTGGGATTTCCTTTGCAGGAGAAGAAATAATTTAAATATAGATATTAATTAATTTTTTATTATAAGATAATTTAGATAAATAATAATATGGCAAAAAAATCAGTAATTGCTAAATCCAAAAAGACTCCAAAATTTTCCACTCGAGAAGTGCGACGTTGTTGGAAGTGTGGAAGAAAAAGAGGCTATATGCGTAAATTTGATATTTGCCGAATTTGTTTTCGTGAATTAGCGAGTAATGGAGAAATCCCGGGTGTAAGAAAGAGTAGTTGGTAGGAATAAAATTTGAGAGATAAATAAGTATAAATATAATTATTGAATTAACTTTAATTAAACGAAGTATATGTTAGATCCAATTAGTGAAATGTTAACTAGAATAAGAAATGCACAGATGGCTGGACACAGCGAGGTTGTTTTTTCTAGTTCAAAACTTAAAAAAGCTATTGCGAGTGTGTTATTGAAAAGTGAATTCGTTAAGCAAGTGACTGAGTTAAAGGATGGAAAATTTGATGTAATCAAGGTTGATTTGAAATATTACAGTAAAGAGGGAACCAAAGATGTAGTTCCAGCTATTCGATCAATTAAGCGAGTTAGCAAGGAAGGTCAGAGAATCTATGTAAGTAAGGAAGATATTCGCAGAGTAAAGAATGGCATGGGTATCGCAATTTTATCGACTTCTAAGGGTGTTGTTACTGGAGAAGAAGCTCGAAAAAATGGAGTGGGTGGAGAATTGATTTGTGAAGTTTGGTAAACATACGATGCAAATGACACGGATAGATTAATGCGGGTGGGGTTGCTAAGTATGGAAAAATAGTTTAGAATAAGGAGTTGATAAAAATTATATAATACACACATAGGTATGTGGAATATCGACAGAAATGTTTTGTGTTCCATGGCGTATGTTTCATGATTAAATGAGTAGAATAGGTAAAAAACCAGTTGAAATACCTCAGGGCGTAACCGTAGAAATGGTGGACAACAAAATTGTTGTTTCTGGTCCTAAGGGAAAATTAGAACTAGTGATTCTTCATGATGTAAAAGTGGAGATAAAGGATAATCTTATTGCTGTGGATAGAAATAACAGTAGTAAGAAAGCTAGTGCTATGTGGGGAACTACTAATCGTCTGATTGGTAATATGGTGGAGGGTGTTTCCAATGGTTTTTCAAAGATTCTAGAATTGAATGGTGTGGGATTTAGAATGGAAGTTGTTGGAAAAAAGATCAAACTAGCATTAGGTTTTTCTCATCCAGTAGAAGTGGAGATAATAGAAGGCTTAGAGGCGAAAGTGGAAAATAATACACTTACTATTTCAGGTATTGATAAGCAGGTAGTTGGTCAGTTTGCTTCAGAAATTCGTGCTCTAAAACCAGTAGAACCTTATAAGGGTAAAGGATTTAGATATGCTGGAGAAATTGTTAGAAGAAAAGAAGGTAAGAAAGCTTCTTCCTAAGGAGGAAAATTAAAATGAATCAAAGATATTTTCAATAAAGAAATTATTTAGATAAAATTATTATATGATTATTAGTAGAAACAACAAACGATTGCACAGAAAGAGACGAATAAGAGCTAAAGTTTCAGGTACAGCTACCTGTCCTCGTTTAGCGATTTTTAGAAGTTTAAGTGATGTCTATGCTCAGTTAATTGATGATGAGCGAGGGATGACCTTGGCTGCCGCTAGTGCTAAATCTTTAAAAGCAGGCGCAACTGTTGAGGGCGCTAAGAAGGTTGGAAAAGCAATGGCTGATAAGTGTAAGGAATTAAAAATTGGACAAATTGTTTTCGATAGAAGTGGATATAGATATCATGGTAAGGTAAAGGCTCTAGCGGATGCAATGAGAGAAGAGGGTCTTAAATTTTAATTTACATTTTTGTTAAAATATTTGGAGACTACAAAAAATTATGAATGATGACAAATCAAAAAAATTTAGATCAGATAAAAAGAAGCGAGAAAAACCTGAATTTGAGCAGAAGCTTTTGGACTTAGCTCGAGTAACTCGTGTGGTTAAAGGTGGTCGTCGTTTTAGCTTTAGAGCAACAATGGTTATCGGTGATAGAAAAGGTCGTGTGGGTGTAGGAGTAGGAAAGGGACCGGATGTTTCTAATGCTATCGGTAAGGCAGTTAATGATGCTAAGAAATCCATGATTACTATTGATATTAGCAAAGGAACAATCGCTTATGATATGAGTGTAAAAATGGGAAGTGCTAAGATCATGGTAAAGCCAGCAAAAGAAGGAAGAGGAATTGTTGCTGGTGGAGCTGTGCGAGCAGTAGTAGATTTAGCTGGAATTAAGGATATTGTTTCTAAATCATTGGGAACATCTAATAAATTAAATGTAGCTAGGGCTACAATTAAGGCTTTGAAAGAATTTGAGATTAAAGCTCAAGCCTAATAACTATAAATTTAAAGGTATGCAAATACATGAATTAAAAGTAAAACCGAAAAAGAATCGCAAACGAATTGGGCGAGGTGGTAAGCGCGGTACTTATTCTGGTAAAGGTAACAAGGGACAAAAAGCCAGATCTGGCGGTAATGTTGATCCATTGTTTCAAGGAGGAAGCACTTCTTTATTGGAAAGATTAAAGAAGGTGCGTGGTTTTAAAGCTATTACTCCAAAGAAAAACATTTTTAAATTGGGTCAAATTGATAAATTTTTTGCTAATGACGAAGTGATTAGTCAAAAAACTTTGGTGGAAAAGGGAATTTTCAGAAAAAGTGAAATTAAAAATGGAGTAAAGATTTTAGCTAGTGGAGAGTTTAAGAATAAAGTTGTGATTGCTAAAGACATTTTAGTTTCTGGGGCTGCAGTTGAGGCGATTGGAAAAATGGGTGGAAAGATAGAAACTGCTGATGAGGTAGTTAAAAAGGAAACTAAGAAAAAAGTTAAATAATATTCAAAGTTTTTAGATAATAAGAAGTCCCCACGTTGGGGATTTTTTATTTGTAGAATTAATTGCTTGACACGGTAGTTAAACAGTGGTATTTTAAGGTACAAAAACAAAAAGGCGTAGATAGATAAAAATAGAAAAGAAATCAAATTCTAACTATTAAATAAAATCTATGACAAAGATGATTAAATCCATCCGCTCAACCTTAAGTTTTTCTTTAGCCATTGTGGAGCTAGTGGTGAGTATCGCCTTGGCGATAAAAGTTTTTCAAGCGGATGTAGTTTCGGAAAATGGATTATTGGGTGTTATTGGCGAATCTTTAAGTGCAGTTGGTACTGGCGGCACTTGGTTGGCGAGCAGTAGCTATCTGGATGAATCGATCACCTTTTTGCTAGCAGTATTAGTATTTATGTTTTTTAGCCAAGCGCTAATTGTGGCAATTTATCGAAAAATAAAAGAAGAGCCAGTTAAACGCAGCCGATTAAAAAGACGGCAGAGTTTTAGATATAGAAAAAAGCGATTTCAAGAAGATCGCTTTTTTTAGTTATTTTAAGCAAGTTAATTATTTGTAATAAAGCTAGTATTTTTGTTTTCTATTTTTTTATGTTAAAATTATAGCACAATGAATTATTGAATAGGCGGAATATTTATTTGTATTTTAAGATTAATTGCTAATTTAATTTATTAATAAAATAACAAAATGAAAAAACTAGTTGTATTTTTGAGTATTGTATTTGTATTAGGCGGTTGTGGCGGGGAAAATAAATTAACTTCCGGGGGAGAAAATTCAAAAGAAAAGAATGAGGTTTTTAGTATGGATAGTGGCAATAGCGATTATACCCCAGTGGATGAGTGCCTTAAAGGATGTGATATGTTAAATGGGGCAATTGTAACTAAGGAAACTTGTCAGGGGAGCTGTTGGGCAGCTGAGGCCAAGGAAAAGAAAGATGCTAAAATTTGTGAGGAAAAAATCGCCAAGGATAATGGACTACCCAGAATGGCTTGTTATTTAAATATAGCCGAAGAAACAGGAGAGACTAAATATTGTGAGAATATCTCGGATAATGAAAATGATATGATGGTGGATAGCTGCTACTCTTCTGTGGCTAAAAAACACAAGAAGCCAGAATTATGCGAGGGAATCAAAGGTTCAATGTTTTATGAGACATGTGTAACTGAGGCTAAAGAATAATGTTTAATTTATGAAAAATAGTTATGTTTAAAGAATTTAAAAAATTTGCCATGCGTGGCAATGTGGTGGATCTAGCTGTGGGTGTGGTAATTGGAACGGCTTTTGGAAAGATTGTGAGTTCTTTCGTGAGTGACATCATTATGCCGCCTATCGGTGTATTGACCGGTGGAGTTGATTTTTCTGACTTATCGCTTACCCTTAAAGCTGCAAGTGAGACATCGGCAGCGGTGACTATGAATTATGGGATGTTTTTTAATGCAGTAACCGACTTTTTAATTATATCTTTTTCTATCTTTTTGGCGATTAAGCAATTGGAGAGATTTAAGAAAAAAGAAGAGGCTCGAATAAAAAAACCTACCAAGGAGGTTCAATTATTAATAGAGATTCGAGACTTGCTGAAAGAGAAAAAGGGTTTGTAGGTTTTTTTAAAATATATAAAGTCAATAAAATAAAAACAATCATCTTTGGGATGATTGTTTTTTTTGTATTTTTTAGTTATCCAGAGAGTTGGAGTTGTTCATTAGATTTTCAGTGAGTTGATTTTTACAAGATTCAAGTAATTTTTTGTCAGTTATTTTTTTGCACAAAGTAAAGCTTTTTTCTTTAAGGGCTTTATTTTTAAAGCAATAATCCTTTTCTAAGTCAGCTAATTTTTCACAATCATCAGTAGTTGAAGTGCTGGGCGTTAGTCCACAGTATTCTTGGCAGTATTTTTTATCTTCTTCGTCCTCAAATTGCTCACAATTATTTTCACAATCCTCCGTATCTATTTCTATAAAAACATCATCGGCAACTGTGGACTCATCAGGTATATCATCCAATTCATCTTTTGCATAGTTACTATCTTTATCTGTGGGATTAACTAGCTTGGAACCCTTCTCATTGCCAGGAATAGCCAAGTCATCAGTTGATTGGAAATAGCGACTTCTTATTAGTGGATAAGCAAAATAGGAAACTCCACCCAAAAGAGCCAGGAAAAATATTGAGATTATCTTAATTTTCATAGATATTTTTAATAAACTTTTTTAATATCAATATCATCATAGTAATATTTGAGGATTTTTTCCCAACCCCAATCGTAATCATCTCCAGCAAGGTTTAAAGCTCCATGCGCAGATAGTCCTACCATGTGATTTCCTTCCGCTTCTAGCGTAGCGGTACTTTTGGTCGGATGTTTACCATAAGGATCACTAACTGATTGACACCATGGATAATCATCTGAACCCCAGCGATCTTCAAAGCTTCGGGTACGTCCGTCAGTCCAAGAACTATAAGGTGTAATGGCAATTTGTTTTTTATACATCACAATTTTTCCTTGAGTATCTATCGCTGCATCATGAATGCGGGTGTGTCCAGTTTCCCAATCATAACCGTAATAAAGTTGATTACCAGGGGTGGCATTGACCTTAAATCCATCGGCTGCATATTTTGTGCTGAATTTTAATTTCCAATAACCATAAGTTCTAAAAGAAGTGGTCATCACTCGGTTATATTCAGTTTCTCCTGTGCCGGTAATTTCTCCCATGCCCCAGACATAATGTTCCATTGGTAGGGCATTAATTACCCAAGTTAATTTGCTGGATGAATTGTAGCGTAATTTTACCTTGCCACGATATTGGTCAAAATCAGAATCTGGACGATGAATATCAAAAATAATCGCAGAGTTATCTCCGGCAGTGTCTTCAAAAAATACTTCTCTAGCAGAAAGGGTGTCAGTAATTGAGCCGTAGACTTTTAAATTCCCATCAGTGTCATAAGTTACGCGAGTGGTGGTTCCTGCAGCTACTTGGCCAATAATTGTTCCATCCCCATTTTTTATATTGTAATTTCTATTAGCTTCTAATTTAAATGGAGAATCTCTTAGGTTGTCTCGAGTATAGTTCCAAAGTCCAATGGTAATTTCTGGCCCTAGAGCGCCACCGCCAAGATTAGCTTCACCCAAGTCACCGCTAACTGTATTGGTACTAGCTAAATAATTTTTATAACGATTGTACCCATCCTTATATTCACCGGAGCCATAATTTTTATATTCCTTTTCATTATATTTGGAATATTTTCCATACTTAGCATATTTGGCTAGTGGTTTATATTTGTTTTTGTAACCTTTGTATTTTTTATAATCTTTATAATATTTTTCGTTTTTAGTTTCCTTGTATAGCTCGTAAGCCTTTTTAGCGGCTAGTCTATCGGCAGAGCTTTTAAATCCATATTTGTCCTTAGCCTCCTTGTAATCTTTGTAATCTTGATATTTCTCGTATTTCTCGTAGTTTTCATATTTTTCGTAGAGATCTAAATCCCGCTCAAGTTCCTCACTGCTACTATAAGCAGCTTCATCAGCGATCGAAGCTAATGGTAGGCAGCTAAAGAATAAAGAAAGAATTAATAGTAAAGGGATGAATTTTATTTTTTGAGTATATAATTTCATGTGTAGTAAATGCCGGAGTTAATAAATTAAAGCCATTTTTTGAATTTAAAGGCTAAGATAGTGAAAAATGAAAGCATGATCATTATCCCCATATGAATCCAAAATCCGTAAGGATGATTACCAAAGGGAATACCAGCACTCATGGCTAAGATATTTGAGTAAACAGTCATTGGTAGCATCACAGCGGAAAAAATTGTCAAAACTTTCATGGTTAAGTTTAGTTTATTGGAGAGGAGTGAATTATTAGTTTCCTCCAGAGATTCGATAGTTTCCTTGGCGCTTTCTAATGAGCTCCAAAGTCTAATATTGGTGCCCACCAAGCCTTGATAATAAATTTTTAATTCACTGCTAATCAGGGAGGTTTCCATTTGAGAGAGGGATTCAAGGATGGAGCGTTGTGGTTTTAGAGCTCTTCTGAAATTCAAGACATCTCTTTTGGCAATAGATATTTCACGCACCATTTCCTTTTCATCGCCATTAAAAACGTGATTTTCAATGATGTCTATATTTTTGTGGATATGGTCTAACCGTGGAAAACAGGATTCAATCAATGTTTCAATTAGGTGATATAGCAAGTGAGCTGGGGTAGCGTTCATATAAAGTCTTTTGCGACCCTCACTGCTTTCTAATTTTTCAAAAAAATCAGTAAGTTGAAAAATCTTATGATTGTGTCCGGTGATTAGGTGATTTTTGGTAATTACAATATCGAGTTCTCCTGGATAGGTGGTGCGTTCGATATTATCAAATAGGGGAATATGCAGCGTGAGAAAAATACAATTGTGATAAATCGTAGCTTTGGGTCGGATAGTGGGGGTGATAAATTCTTCAATAGCCAATGGATGGATATTAAAGTTTTCTTGTAAATAGCGAGTAGTGGAGCTATCCGGATTTTCGAAATCTATCCAAGTAGTATTTTTAAAGGAAATTTTTTTCATTTTTGTTTTTTAAATTTGAATAATTCAACGCAGTTAGCTATCATGGAGATAGGGCACCTTCATTGAAAAATATGTTTTTATAATTGTTATTTTTTAGAAAAACATATATCATCATTATATAACTTATTTCAATTATTGGCAAAATTAAAAGTTAAATTAAAATGAAAAAAATAGCCCTAATGTTAATTAGATTTTATCAGCGCTTTCTTTCTCCCGATCAGGGATTTTTAAGCTATTTTTTTTCGGAGAGATTTTGTCGTTTTCATCCAAGCTGCTCCCAATATACCTATGAAGCTATTGATAAATACGGAATTTTTAAAGGGACTTGGTTAGGATTAAAACGAATAGTCCGTTGCAATCCCTGGAATGATGGCGGATATGATCCTTTGAAATAGCGGGTAGCTTTTTGGCATTGATTATTGTGTAGTTAATGAGTTAACGGATTAATAAATTTTGAATGATTGGATTTAAGATTTATGATTTAAGATTTAAGAAAATGAGATATTGAAAAAATTCGTAATTCGTAAATCTTAAATCATAAATCTATCTTTTGATGATAATTTTAAATTTTTTGCTTCTTTTTATTTTAGATAATATAATGGGAGAGCTGGTCGTCTTTTTATTTTTATGAAAAAAATATATAAATTAATAATTTTTTTATTGTTTATTTTAGGTATTACTTCTGGGGGTGTTTATGTTTACGCTTTTTCACCTTATTTTGTATTGTCGCCACAGGCCGTTGGTTTTACTGAGGAGCTTTTGCCTAGCGGTGAACTAAAAATAGTATTTGATAAATCAATCGATGTAAATTATTACAAAGATAAAATTAAAATAAGCCCAGAGGCCTCCATGCAGGCGGTGATTAATGAAAACTTAGATGAAATTATTATTAAACCTAAAACGGCTTGGAGAGTAAGTACTCAATACGAAATTTTTTTACCAGAAGGTCGGACAAAAAATTATTTACAAATAAAAGCAAGTTCCTTTAAGTTCAAAACAACCGACTATCCAAAGGTTTTGGCGGTAAAGCCAGAAAACGGAGCGGTTGATGTAAGTCTGGATATCGAAGAGCCAATTGTGGTGCAATTTGATAAATCAACAGAAGGTTTTTTTGTAGATTTTCGTTTAACGCCAGAGGCAAATCCTCAATATCAAAATGATCAAGAAAAAAAGCAATTTAGTATTTTGAGTAAGGATTTATTACAGCCAGGAAAGCAATATAATTTAAAGATTTTTATCAAAGCAAAACAAGCCAAGGATGAAACTTATCAGCAAATTTATGAAACTTCTTTTACTACTTTGCCACCTAAACCCAAAACTTGGTCGCAAGATCTAGCTCAGCGGATTGTGGAGGCTAAGAGATTTACTGTACCTAGGATTGAAGTGGGTAAGTATATCGATGTCAATTTGTCTACGCAAGTGATGACAATTTTTGAAAATGGATTGGCATTAAACTCATTTCTGATTTCTTCGGGGAAAAGGGGCATGGATACGCCCAAGGGGGATCATCAAATTTATAATAAAAATCCACGACCTTGGTCAAAACAATATGGTTTATATATGCCTTTTTGGATGGCGATTACCGCTGATGGTAAGTATGGAATTCACGAACTTCCTGAATGGCCCAGTGGATATAAAGAAGGGCAGAATCATCTGGGTATCCCTGTTTCTCATGGCTGCATGCGCCTAGGTGTCAATTCCGCGGAAACTGTGTATAATTGGGCGGAGATTGGAACAAAGGTGGTGGTGTATTAGGGGATAGTTTTTAAGGTTTATAAAGTTATAAGGTTTGTAAAGTAAAAATTTATATCTGAATTTCAAATTTCAAATTTTGAATTTCAAATGAATTTTTAATGATTAAAATTATAATGTTAAAAAATAATTCAGAAAATAAATTTTAAATGTTTGAAAAATTAAGAAATTAGAATTTGAATTGAATTTAAGAATTTTATAATTTTAAATATTTTTTTTAAGAGTCTAATAACTAGTAACTAGTAACAAAGAACTAATATCATGGACATATTACAATCAATTACATTAGGAATCGTGCAGGGGTTGGGAGAATTTTTGCCAATTTCATCTACCGCCCATCTTATATTGGTGCCATATTTTACTGGTTGGCAAGATCCTGGTTTGGCTTTTGATGTGGCAATGCACGCGGGCACATTGTTTGCGGTAATAATTTATTTTTGGCGAGATTGGTTGGAGATTTTTAAAATTGCCTTGTGGCGTGAGGGTAGGGGCGGGGCGTCGCTCGGTTCTCATAGGTATAATAAAAATATTTTGTGGCTTTTGATTATCGGTACAATACCGGGTGTTGTAATTGGACTTTCTTTAGAAAAATTTGTCGATAGCGCTTTTCGTAGTCCTTATTTAATTGCGCTTACTTTGTCTGTATTTGGTTTGATTTTATATTTATTGGATAAGTATGCTCAGCAAAAAAGAGATTTGGAAAAAATTAATTTAAAAGATGTTTTAATTATCGGACTAGCTCAAGCAGTGGCAATTATTCCAGGTGTTTCACGTTCAGGCGCCACCATCTCAGCCGGATTGGCGTTGGGACTTACTCGCGTGAGTGCGGCTAGGTTTTCATTTTTACTTTCCACTCCGATAATTTTGGGTGCAACGCTGAGCCAAATGCCTGATTTAATAAATGAGGGGATAAATAGTGGATTAATTTGGGGGGTGATTTTTTCTGCCATCAGTGGTTATCTAGCGATAAAATATCTGATTAAGTTTGTGGAAAATTATAGCTATAAAGTATTCTTTTGGTATCGGTTAGCTTTGGCAATTATAATAATCATAGTGATTAATTTGCGCTAAAATCAAAAAAAACAAGAAAAGACCTTGTTTTGGGTGTTTTTGGCTACGATTTTTAATTATACACCAAAATGGCAAAAAAGTCAATAGTTGGCTTATTGATTGATTTGCTTTATAATCAAAAGGCAGGTTTAAGATTTTATATTTTTTAAAAATTTATGTGGATGACAATAATAGTCTTTGGTTTGATTTTAGGAGTTTTAATTTTTGTGCATGAATTGGGCCATTTTTTGTTGGCGATAAGAAATGGAATTAAGGCTGATGAGTTCGGTTTCGGTTTTCCTCCAAGAATTGTGGGGGCTGTAAAAAACGATAAAACTAAAAAGTACGAAATCATTTGGGGAAACAAAGAAATCAAATCAAAAAATACTGTTTTTTCTTTGAATTGGATTCCCCTGGGTGGCTTTGTGAACATTAAGGGGGAAAATGGTAGTGGAAAAAATGATGCAGATAGTTTTGTGACAAAATCCGCCTGGGTAAGAATTAAAGTTTTGGCGGCGGGAGTAACAATGAATTTTATTTTAGCTTGGTTTTTGCTGGCTATTGTATTTTTCTTGGGCGCCCCTGAGGCAATTGATGATCAGCAAAAAGTTAAAAATGCTAAGGTGCAAATTTCTCAAATAATGGATGGTACTCCAGCCAAGGAAATGGGATTGGCAGTTGGTGATCAGGTATTGAAAATTTGTGGAGATAAAAATAGCTGTCAGGCGGTGGACAAAGTGGAGGAATTAAAAAATAATATTGATAAATATAAAGGTAGAGAAGTAACTTTAACAATTGTACGAGGTGAGGAAACTCTCGAATTAAAAGGGGTGCCACGTTTAAACCCTCCAGAGGGACAGGGGGCATTGGGGGTTAGTTTGGCTCGCACCGCCTTGATGCAATATCCTTGGTATGAGGCGATTGGCAAGGGTTTGAAGGCGGTAGCAGAGATTACCTGGTTAATTATTTCAACCTTGGGAGTGCTTTTGTTGAAACTTTTTTCTGGCACAAAACCGACGATGGATGTAGCTGGTCCAATTGGTATCGCTATTATGACCAAGCAAGTAACCGCCTTGGGGATAACTTATGTTTTGCAATTTGCCGCCATGCTTAGTATCAACTTGGCGATTATAAATATTTTACCTTTCCCAGCACTGGACGGTGGGAGAATATTTTTTATTTTAATCGAAAAAATTAAAGGCTCTCCGATAAATCAAAAATTTGAAAATATGGCTAACTCCATAGGCTTTATGTTGCTATTATTTTTAATGGTCTTGGTTACTTTTCATGATTTTATCCAATTTGAATTAGTGGATAAAATAAAAAATTTATTTTAGTTAAAAATATTTATACTAAATTTTGTAATTGACAAAAAAGTGGTATAATATTTACAAGTAAATTTTTAAAAATAAATATGCAAAACAAAAAAAATTTAATTTTGGGTGCGATTTTTATTGCAGTTGTTTTTTTCGTTGTTTTTTATTTTTTTCAGGTGAAAAAAATATTTAATAATGATTCATGGCTAGCTGGAAATAAGGAAGAAAAGGTTGAGGTTGAAGAGATAAAATGTGAATTTACTGCAGACAATGAAATTTATACAAAAATTTATGAAAATGGTGGTAAGAATTATTGCCAATGTTTAAAAGACAAGGGTGTTGATAAATTGGAGCATTGCAGTAATTATGCTAATGATATCAAATTTTATCAACAAGCTCTCAAGGACTATAACGCGGAAAATTGTGAGCAGATAAAATCAACTGTTGTGAAGGAGGAGTGCTTGTTGGTAGTCAGGGATAGTTTGGCGCAGATGGATAAACTAAGAAAAGAAAATCCTGATGCTAAGGTTTTGACTCAGGCGGAGGTGGAGAAAAGAAATGTGGATGCTAATTATGTCCAAAGTAATTTGGATTTGATTATGAAAAATATTATTCTCTACCGGAGTGATGCGGACTTGCGAAGTAAAAGTCTGGGTGACATTGATAATTTAGTAACTTTAGCTCAGGAGCTGGAAAAATTCAATCCAAATAATGCCAGGGTTCAACTGGTGCTGGGTGATTTAGCTAGGTTAAAAAATGAGGATGAGGCAGCGTTAAAATATTACACTAGGAGTATTGAACTGGGAGATAATGAGGGTGGGTACATTAATCGAGCCATAACTTATACTAAATTAAATAAATATGATGAAGCTATCAATGATTTAGAAAAGGCTAATAAAAATAGCACCAACGAGATTGCGACAGCTTCTTACTTATGTGATTTATATTTTAAAAAAGAAAATAATTCCCAGGCTAAGAAAAATTGTGAAAGAGCAGCCAGTAGTGAAAACGAGGAGATTCGCCAGCAAGCTAATAAGATATTAGAATTATTAAAATAAAAGATAATTAATTAAATTTAAAATATGAAACATAATTTTCTTACCTTAATGCTGAGTTTTTTGGTTGGCGGAGGTTTTTTGTTTTTTGGGCATATTGATCTCGCGGTAGCTTATAGTGTGACTTGTACGCCTCAACCAGATAAATGTACGACAAGTTTTGTTTGCTGGAATCCGGATCTTTGCAATCCAAGTAACACAAATTATGATAGTTGCCATGGTGCCGTAGATCTTCCTGAACTTTGTTTTGGTCCCCCATGGGATCAACATTGCCTCCCCGCTAAGCATGTTGATGCTTATTGTGATAATTGCGGACCTGGTTCAATTAATTGTGATGACATTGGTGGTTGTCATACTATTGGGACATGCGGCAGAGATGTTACTACTTGTGTGGCTCAACCAGATAAGTGCACCTGCACAGGAATTACTGGTTACAAAAAATGGACTACGTGCGATATTTCCACTGGTAAAGAATTTGGTTCAGAAAAAATTGAAGGACCAGTTTGTTCGGATGTTCCTAACCCGAGGGTTTGTGGAGTTTGCAATGCCGAGACTGAGGCCATCGCCACCGGAGCTGCACCTGCGGCAGATAAGCGTTGCTATTTTAGTACTAGCAGTACAACCCCAGTAAAGAGTGGAAATAAGTGGGTTTGGACTTGTCGAGGTGCGGCGACAAATGATAGCTGTAGTGCACCTTACGTGCCGGTGCCAACAGTAACCCTAACAGCTACCCCTCCATCTACTTCAGGAGCAAGACTTAAATTAAATACGCCCGATAGTATAACATTAAATAATCCACAAAATATAACTCTGAACTGGAATATAACTAATTTAGCATCAGGAAGTTGTGGCAGTGATAGCAAGGGTTGCGAATGTATACTTACTGGCCCTGGTATCACTTCATCGCCAAAAATGTTTAATTCGGGTGATGTAACTAGCCATCAGGCCTCTGTTACGATAGCGACATATGGCACTAATGGAATTAATTCTTTTAAGGCTAGTTGTACAAAAAAAGATACTACAAATAGTACGGGTAGTGCGGTGGCAACTACTTATGTAAATTGCAACGCTTATACCAAGGTGGGTGTTTGTGATGTTCAATGTGGACGGGGGCATAAAACTGATGGTTTAATCAGAACAAATTGTACAAATCAGGAGACTATAACAACTTGCCAAATGCCAGCTTGCCCAGTAAGCGCTGAAATTCGAGAGGTGAAATAGTTCGCAAGCGTGGGGATTAATATTTTATCCAGGGTATTTTTTGTTGTTGGATTTTTTTTGATTTTCCCTATATAATAGCCAGTAGGATAGAATTAAACTTTATTTTTAACAAATTATGAATAAGTTATTTTTGGGTATTTGTTTTTCTAGTATTATTTTTTTGATAACGGGTTGCTCTTTGAGTGGTAGCTCAAGTGGGGAAACTGGGGGTGTCTTGAAAACTTCAGATTCTGGAGTCAGTTGGGAGCTTAAAAGGAAAGTAGATGAAAAACAAACTTTAGCAAAGGTAGATGCCCTGGAGATGGTAATTGATCCGCTTGATAATGATAGAATTTATTTGGGTACCAAAGATAAAGGTATAGTTTTTTCTGAGGACGGAGCGGAAACTTGGAAAAAAATAAAATTTCCCGCTAATAAAGTTTATACTTTGGCGGTTAATTATTCTAAACCGAGCGAGATTTACGCTAGTGGTGTGCTAGGCGAGCGGGGAAAAATTTATAAAACTAGCGATTATGGAGAAGAATGGCAAGAGGTTTATACTGAGCCGGCTGACGGAACAATGATTATTTCTATGGCCATGGATAAAAATGACCCAGCTGTTTTGTATGTGGGAACTTCAAATGGGATTATATTAAAAACAGTGGATGGCGGCGAAACTTGGCGCAGTATCTATACGGCCGCTGGTCCAATTAGCAAAATAATCATAGGTGGAGGTGCTGATAGTCATATTTATTATTTAGTTTATGAAAGTCAGGTTTTAGTTTCCGGAGCGGCTGGGGATAATTTTAAAATAGTGGGCAATAACTTGGGAGCAGCGAGTAGCGAGTTGGGCAAACCGTATTCTTTGGCGGTAAGCGATAATGATAGTGGTTGGATTTATGTGGGAACTAATAATGGAATTTTTAAAAGTAGCAATGCAGGAGAAACTTTTGCGGAGATAAATGTTTTAGCTACAGCCAAGAGTTTTCCGATTCGTTCGTTGGCAATTAATCCACAAAATTCAGAAGAGATAGTTTATAGTGCGGCACAAGCTATTTATCGATCAGTAGATGGTGGGAAAAATTGGTCCACCTTTCAACTAAACACTGGAAAATTAATTTCAAAAATTATTTTTAACCCGAGTGATGTTAATACAATCTACGCTAGTTTGAGAAGTTTTCAATAATAAAACCAATTAAGTAATTTTTTATTTTATAAAAATATGTACAAGAAAATTATAGAGGATAAAAAAAGTGATTTGGATGGGGCGATGGAACATTTTAAAAATGAGATGACAAAAATAAGAACTGGTCGAGCCAATCCTACTATTTTGGAAGATTTGATGGTGGATTATTACGGAGTACGTACCCCTATTCGACAAATGGCCAACATTAATGTGCCTGAGCCAAGAACTTTGCTTATCCAACCTTGGAGCAGGGATAGTTTGGCAAGCATTGAGGCGGCGATTAAAACGTCTGATTTAAATTTAACTCCTAACAATGATGGGGAAGTTATTCGCATCAATATTCCAGCCTTAAATGAAGAACGCAGAATGGAATTGGTAAAAGTTTTAAATAAAAAAGCGGAAGAAGCGAGAATTTCTATTAGAAATGTGCGAGAGGAAACTTGGCAGGAAATTCAGGAGGCACAAAAATCAGGAGAAATTGCTGAGGATGATAAGTTTAGAGGTAAGGAGAGATTGCAAGAAGTGATCAATGATTATAATAAAAAAGTAGATGAATTGAGAGAAAAGAAAGAGCAGGATATCATGACTGTTTAAGCGAGTCGGATAAATTTAGGAGTTGCTTGGCTTATATTATCCCATTTTTCCCAGAATGGTAAATATTTACTTTTTGTTTTTTTGGTATTAAACTAAGTCTTAGAAAGAACTGGTTTGGAAATGCCCTTGAAATAGGTCTTGCCAAATACCTTTAAGAATAACGGTAAAATTTGAGTTCAAAATAATTACCGAAAACATCAAAGAATGCATAGTTTCTTTTGAGGAATTTTAATTATTAATTAACTCTATATAAAGTATGTCTGCAGTTCAAGTTTTAGAAATATTATTTGGTTCAAAATCGAGGGCTCGAATGATGCGTTTTTTTATTTTGAATAATAGTCAGGATTATTCCTTTTCAGATATTATTAGTAAAAATATCTTAAATTCAGCTGAGGCGCGTAAAGAATTGAAGTCTTTCAGAAAGGCTGATTTTATCAGGGAAAAAACCAGAAAGGGAAAGAAATTTTATCAAACAAATACTAATTTCCCTTTTTATCAAGAATTGGAGAGATTGGTAATTAAATCAGATATTTTTCCTCAATGTAGTAGTTTGGCAAATATCAAAAAGGTGGGGGATGTAAAGTTGGTTTTGACTACGGGTGTTTTTATGAATTATGCTAAGGGCAAATTGGATTTGCTTTTGGTGGTGGATAATATTAGCCGTGTTAAATTAAAGACATTGATTAATCATTTAGAGGCGGAGGTGGGCAAAGAGATTCGATATATGGTTTTAACTGGTGAAGAGTTGAATTATCGTCTCAATATGCTGGATAGATTTTTGATCAATACTTTTAAAGAGCCTCATGAAATAGTTTTTAGTAAGGTTCCAAAGATAAAGCAGATAGTTTCAGTTTTAAAGAAATAAGTCTATATGATAGCGGATATTAAAGAATTTTTTAAAAATAATCTACTGATAACCATATTTGGGATATCTTTTTTGATTAATATTTTAAACTTTGTTTTTTTATTTTATTTTGTCAGAGAGCTAAATAATTTAATTATTTTACATTACAACGTTTATTTGGGGGTGGATCTGATGGGTAAAAGTACACAATTATTTCTAGTGCCAGCCATTGGTGCTTTTTTTGCGGTGATTAACTTAATTTTAGCTATTTATTTTTTTTCGAAAAAAGAACGAATGCTTTCTCACATCTTATCTTTAACTACTTTAATTATTCAGCTGGGAATAAGTGTAGCAAGTGGGGCTTTAATTTTAGTGAATTATTTTTAAGCAAATGGGTGGTGATAAATTAATTTAAAAAAAGAATAATCAAAAATATTGTATATGTTTAACTTTCCAAGTCCTTATCCTCAAGATCCAACTGATAAAAAAGTGCAAAGAGCTCTGGAAGTAATTCCAGGAATTTTGACCTGGTCAACGCTTATTGGGATGCCGCTGTTGTCATTTTTGCTACCAGTGTGGGTTTCAGTATTTATTATAATGTTTGATATTTATTGGATTCATCGAACTATTTTTATCTCTACTTACTCGGTGACTGCTTATCGGCGATTGGTCCGCGGAAAAAATACCAATTGGTGGGAGAGATGTCAAAATATTGGAAATCCTGAAGCTTATGTGGATATGCTGACAACGAGAATTGGTGATTTGAAAAATGTATTAAAGGAAAGACTTTCCTTTAGTCAAAAGAGAAAAATAAGAAAAGAAATTAGTTTTTTAAAGACAGAATGCCGAGAAGTTTCTAAATTTAAGGGCAAAGAAGCAGAGATTTGGGATTGGCGAAAAATTGTTCATGTGGTGATGCTCCCTACCGCTGGTGAGCCAGCGGAGGTAATTGAGCCCACTATCGAAGCAATTGCCCAAAGTAATTTTCCTAATAAACAAATAATAATTCTTTTAGCCACAGAGGAACGTGAAAACGCCGAGCAGCGGTTAAAAAAAGTTAATTACCTGAAAGATAAATTCAGTGGTGTCTTTCGGGATTTTTTAGTGACTACGCATATTGTGGCGGATGGTGAGATGAAATGTAAGGCTTCTAATGCTACTTTTGCTGCTAAGGAGCTGATGAAATATCTGAAAGAGCGAGATGTCGATTTTGAAAAAGTCTTATTTTCTAATTTTGATTGTGATAGTGTCTGTCATCGAGAATACTTCGCTGCCCTCACTTATAACTATATTATTGATCCCAAGCGCCTACAGCGCTCATATCAGCCAATCCCGATGTATCATAACAACTTATGGGATACGAATGCTTTCGTGCGGGTGATTGTTACGAGTTCTTCTTTTTGGCATATGTTTCAAAGCACTAGAAAGGAGATGGTTACCTTTTCTTCGCATAGTGAGCCGTTTGCAACGTTGGTAAATGTAGATTTCTGGCCAGTAAATATGATCAGTGAAGATTCAATTATTTATTGGAAGTGTTTTGCTTTTTATAATGGAGATTATCAGGTGACTCCTATATATTTACCAATTTCATTGGATGCGGTGTTGGCTAAAACATATTGGCAAACTATAAAAAATCAATATTTTCAGAAAAGGCGTTGGGCATATGGGATAGAAAATTTTCCAATTATTATGAGGGCTATTTGGAAAAATAAATCAATAAAGTTAAGTAGAAAATTGCACATTGCTTTTGAGATGCTAGAAGGTCACCATTCTTGGGCGACTGCTCCTTTTATTCTAGCCTTTTTGGGTTGGATGCCTCTTATTTTTGGGGGGAGTGAGTTTAATGAAAGTGTTTTAGCTCATAACTTGCCTTTTATTACTAGAGGATTAATGAGCTTGGCGATGTTTGGTTTGATTATTTCTATGTCACTGAGTTTTATTTTGATGCCGGAGCGACCAGCTAAATATTCTCGCTGGAAGTATCTTAATATGTTTTTTCAGTGGTTACTAATACCGATAATCGCTCCGACATTGGGAGCGATGCCAGCGATTGATTCTCAGACTAGAATTTTGATTAAAAAATATTTTACTGAGTTTTGGGTAACCCCGAAAGATAAGTAGTATATTGAAAAATTTTAAATTTCAAATTTTAAATTTCAAATCAATATCAAATGATTTAATGGCTAAAATCTTATGGGATGTTTAGAAATATATTGTATGAAAACATTAAAAATTTATTATTTATAAAATTGACTAAAAATTTAAAATCAATAATTAAAAATTAATTTAAAGTATGGAATTGAGAGAGTATATAAAAATATTTAAGGAAAATTATAAAGTATTTTTAATTACTTTGGGTTTGGTTTGTTTGGTGGGGAGTGTTGGGCAACTATTGCGAGTAAATAAATATAAAGTAGAGTTAGATCTCAATGTAACCAGGACTGGCTATCAAAAGGAAACTAATGAATATCGTTATGATGAATTTTATCGTCTTCAGGCGGATGAAAGGTTTGCCGATACAGTAGTGCGTTGGTTGGGTTCGGAGGTAATTAAAAATGAAATTAACAAAAAAATAGGAACGGCTCAGTTTGAAAAACTTAAGGCGGAGAGATTATCCTCCCAGATGATAAGAGTTTCTTTTGTCGTAGCAAATAAAGAATGGTCGCAGTCAGTAGCTAGCGCAATTGATACAGTGATTAATACCAAGATTTCGGAATTAAATTTGGAACAAAAAAACCCACAATGGTTTAGAGTGTTAGTGAGTTATCCAATTGCAAGTCAAGCTGGAATAGGTCTAACTAACTTAATATTGGCTTGGTTGAGTGGGGGGATTTTTTTGGGAGTCTGGGCGGTGCTTATTCGGCACTATTTGAAGGATTAAATTTATTCTTTGCTAAAAATTTCAAAAGGCCTTAAACTGTTGGATATTGAAGAGGTGGCAATATGTTCATTTGGGTTTGTAGTATAACCTATTTAATGACCGGTCTTGGATGGAATAATTATTTCCCCTTGGGTAAATTCTTTGCAGCTTGCCGCATGTAGAGCCTAGGGCTTGCCCAGTGGTCAATACCTTTTAATTGGGAGTAATTTTACGAATATGAGAATAGGAATAGACATACGATGTTTATCTGAGGGTCGCAGAACTGGAGTGGAGGAATATGTGGTTAATTTTTTAGATAAGGTTTTTAGGGAGGATGCAAAAAATGAGTATATTCTTTTTTTGAATTCTTGGAGAAAATCATCCATAGATATCCAATGGTTAAAGCAGTATAAAAATGTCAAAATAAAGTTTTTTCATTTTCCTAATAAATTGCTTAACCTATCTTTGTGGTATCTTAATTGGCCAAAGCTAGATAAACTTTTAGGTGGGGTAGACATTTTTTTTATGCCCAATTTAAATTTTGTGGCGCTTTCTGGGGATAGTCGTTTAATTTTAACAATGCATGATCTTTCTTTTGAATACTATCCAGAGACCTTTTCCTTTAAGCGTCGGCTTTGGCATACCTTTGTTAATCCGAGAAAATTAAGTCAGCAAGCGGATAGAATTATGGCGGTTTCTCAATCTACTAAGGAGGATTTGGTAAATTTTTATAAAATTAATCCGGCTAAAATTGATGTTGTTTATAATGGTGTGTCGGATGAATTTATGCGAGTGGATAGAAATAACCCACAGCTTTTAGTTGTAAAAGATAAATATAAGCTACCTTTTAATTTTATTTTATTTCTGGGCACTTTTGAGCCTAGAAAAAATATTGTCGGAATCGTAAGGGCTTATGAATTATTGAGAGATGAACAGCATAGAGATTTAAATAAGTATAGTTTAGTAATCGCTGGTTCAGAGGGTTGGAAATCTATGGAAATTAGAAAAAGTATTAGAAAATCAAAATATAGAAAATCTATTCAGGTTGTTAATTTTATTGAAAATGAAGACAAAGTCTTTGTCTATAATTTAGCGAGTGCCTTTGTCTATCCCTCCTTTTTTGAGGGCTTTGGTATCCCACCCTTGGAAGCCTTGAAATGTGGACTACCAGTGGTAGCTTCCAACAACTCGTCCTTAATTGAGACAGTGGGCGAGGCGGGGCTCTTGGTAGATGCTGATCGCCCAGATGAAATTGCCCTAGCTTTGAGAAATCTATTATTGGACAAAGAATTGCAAGCCCAGTTAGTTGTAAAAAGAATTAAGCAGCTGCAGAAATTTTCCTGGACTAGGTCAGCCAAACGATTTATCGGTATTTTGTCAGAAATAGCCAAATAAAAAACACCTCCATAATAGAGGTGTTTTTTGTTGTATTTAAGCTCTGTTAACATTCACAGCGTTAGGACCCTTAGGACCATCTTTCACTTCAAATGTTACAGCGTCTCCTTCTTTAAGTTCATTGAACTCCATACCTTGTAATTCAGATGCATGGAAGAAAAGATCTTTCTCTTCACCATCTTGAGATATAAAGCCAAATCCTCTATCAGTAAGACGAGCAATTTTTCCTTTGTTCATCGTTTTTTTGTAAGATAAGCTTGTTGATTAATATTCAAATACAGAATACTGTTTGATAAAAGTCGACTTTGCTTCTCTTACAGTTCTGATCTGATTAATCTAATAGTTGCATATTTAAAGCTTTTTGTCAATGAAAAATAAAAAAATAAAAAAAGTTGCCTGGATGAAGATTGTAAATTGATGATGATTAACGGTCAACGCAATAAAGTTTAAATTTGTCAATATTGCTAGATTTTTGATAGTTGTTATACTTAAAAGACTTACATCCGATTAAATTTTGTTATTGGAATATTTTAGGGCTTACGTATCTGAATATTATTTTTCATAAACTGAGACTGCAGTAATTTAAACATCGGGGCTGTGTATTTGTTAAAAAATATTTTTATTTCAAATATATTTTTAAAGGAGTAAATTGTTAATATAAAAAATATGGAAGATCAAGAAAAAAATGATGTGCAAGATGCTCAAATCGAAGAGGTGATTGAGGAGAGGGATGCGTTAAGGAAAAATTATCGAACAGAAGTTATTTTGATTTTGATTATTGGTCTGTTGCTAGGGGTGATGATTAAAGCTGAATCTCTAAAGAAATTAAGCATCGGCTTCAGTGATTATAAAGTAAGTGGCGGCACCCAAGGTTATGATTTGGCGGAGATTGAAAAGCGGTTACTTGAGGAAAGCAAAAAGGCTAAAGAGGAAGCCAATCAAGCAGCTAATCCAGCGGCTGGTGAAAATGAATAAATAGAAATATAAATATATAATTAAATTAATATTGCCTAGGCGAGTATCAAAATAAGGCGCTTGGGTAAAAGTAAAAATCTATGAACGAAGAAAATAAAACAGAAATAGATGAGGATAATGAGGTTATTGGTGGAGTAGTGGAAGAGAGTAATAAAAAAATCAAAAATTTAACTTCTTTGGTTATTTTATTAGCTGGTCTTTTTGTGGGAAGTCTTTTTGTGGATTTTTCCCAATTGATTAAAGGTGGTGGAATTTCTCAAAAAGTTTTAAACAATAAGGACCTTTTCCAATTAGATGGAAAAACTTGGGTAGCGTATAGTGATCCAATTATTGATGTAACTGTGATAAATGATGAGACTTGTGAGGCTTGTAATACTGATGAAGTAGTACTTTCTTTAAGAAAGGTGATGCCAACTATGCTTTCTAATAAAGTATCTTTTAATTCTCCTGAGGGTCAAAAAATGCTTGAGGATTTCAAGATCAAAACTTTACCTGCCTTTATTTTTGGAAAAGAGATTGAGGATACTGAAATTTTTGGACAAGCCAAAGCAATTTTTGTTGAAAAGAATGGTAAATATTTAATGGATTCAACCAAAGCTGGATTACCAGTAGGGAAATATCTAGAAACTCCTAAAGTTGGTGAAAACGCCATAAAATTTGGACCAGACGATGCTAAGGTTAAATTGATAGAGTTTTCTGATTTTCAATGTCCTTATTGTCAACAATTCCAAAAAACTATGGATTCAATAGTGAAGGAGTATGGAGACAAGGTTCAATTTGTTTTCAAAAACCTACCATTGGAGTCTATTCATCCTCGAGCAATGACAGCGGCAATGGCTGGTGAATGTGCTCATGAGCAAGGGAAATTTTTGGAATATTCAGATAAATTGTTTGTAAATCAAAAAATTTGGGGAGCTGAAAAAGATAATAAATCTTTCATTAACTATGCTGCCAACTTAAAGTTAAACACGGCTCAATTTACTCAATGTCTTAATGATGAAAAATACAAGAGCAAGATAGAGAGTGATTTGGCTGAGGCTAATGAATTTGGAATTTCTGGTACCCCTGCTATTTTTATCAATGATCAATTTAAAAATGGAGCTGTAGATGGAAAAGAATTGCGAGATTCAATCGATGCTATTTTAACTGGAAAGCCTGTTTCTTCAACGGAAACTACTGAGGTAGTTGAGGAATAATTCCTAGTATTTAAAAAAGTTTCAATAAAAAAAGTATATACCTAGGTATATACTTTTTTATTTTAAAATTATTTTGCAAAATCTCCAGCGCTGAGTCAAATCTTTTATGAATGTTAATTGTGCTTGGGGAAAGTATTTTTTGATTAGCGGGGGCAATAATTTTTTTTGCTCAGGGCTTATTTCTATTAGCAGGACAATAGCTTGTTGGTGAGTATCGATTAGCAATTTTATTTGACCCAAAAGTTCTTCATAATGAGCAAGACCATAGGTAGCTGAGTAGAGCGCAGTTCGGGGTTCGTATTTTTTAACGTTCTCAGCACAAGCGTTGTAGATGTCTTTGGAGAGATAGGGAAGATTTGCCAGAATCAACAGGGAAGATTTATGATTTATGATTTTAGATTTAACGATGGGCTCCAAGAGGTTTCCATGGAGGAATTTTATCTGTTTATTCAGATTATGAAATTTGGCGTTTTGCTTGGCAATTTTGATAGCTTCTTTGGAAATATCGATAGCAAGGTAATTAGTAACTGGTAACTGGTAGCTAGTATTTTTTAATTGATGAGCAAGTGAAATGATGATATTTCCACTACCAGTACCGATATCAATAGTATTGAGTATTGGATATTGAGCCTTGAGTATTTCCTCCAATGCTAATTCTACCATCAATTCTGTCTCTGGACGGGGAATAAGGGTGTGTTGATTAACTTTGAAATTTAAGCCATAAAACTCTTTCTCTCCCAGGATGTAGGAAAGGGGTTCATTTTTAAGGCGTCTGGCCATCACCTTATCGATTGTTGACTGCTGCTTACTGGTTAATAGGTATTCTGGATGAGCGAGGATGAATTCCCGCTCTTTCTTTAATACAAAAGAAATTAAAAGATCTAGATCAAGAGAATCTAACTTTCCGAGATATTTTAATTTTATATCCTCAATTGTATTCTTGACATTTTTCATAAAATATGTTTAAATTATCAGTCTGAACAGTGTGCTATTTTTATACCACACTTAAGCAGAAAATCCTAGTAGGGGCGAGGATTAATAAAAAAACGCTCTAGATCGCCAGGTCTGCCTGGGGTCGATTGTTCTTCGCGGCCGATGGGTCGGAAAATTTAAACATCATGGAGGTGTAATTATGTTATGGAGTCAGAATATTGCAGTTACAATAAATGGAAAAACTGTTCTTATTGACGGGAAATTCAACTATGTTATTAGGCTCTTGGGATGTTCAGTTGAAGATGTGCTTGGCGGAGAAGAGGGATCAAGTTCATTTGTGGTTAATTTTTCCAACGAAAGAGATGAATTGTTGGCGGTAAAAATTGCCGGCTCCTACACATTTATTTATCTTCAATGGAAAGAAGATAAGATTTCTTTTGACGCACAGAGAAATTGGATTCCTTCTGGAGATCGATTGGGAATCATTAATCCCGATGGATATATCGAGATGAAAACTCAAGGAAAACTTTTTTCAACTGATCCTAATGCTAGCGACGGAGTATTTTTCGTCGGCGATGCGAATGCTTGCTGTAAATTTCTTGTCGGGCACATTGACCTTGAGGAATTGATGTTAGCTGCCCAGGAAACTCAGAAGCAAATTGATATCCAGGGAAGATGTGCACATCTGGAGCAGGAAGCTAAATATTTGCAAGAAGTGAATAGCCAGTTAGAGGCAAACAAGGCAGTTCTTTATGAGGAAATTGAATTGTCTACAATCAATGAATATGGATGGAAAGAAGAAAAATGCAGGCTCATTGAAGATCATGAAGCTGAGCTCAAAGCTTTGAGGAAATATATTACCGACTGGAAAGAAGCCGCAACTCAACTTCGAGATGCTGTGAATTCGCCATTTATCGAGAAAAGGTATGGTTGCAGTAGAACGGGCGAAGGATTTGTGTTTGAAAGGAGAAAGACAAGAATTAAGAAGGCTCTGGAATTATTTCCTGATAAGAGCTTGAATGATTCTGTCTAAGTGAGGAAGAATAAAACCCCAGGCAGGGAACAATCTGCTTGGGGTTTTAAAATTGGAAAAATAGAGAACAGGGTAATGTTTTTTATCGAACAGGGCAGTGCCCTGTTCCTACGAGTAATGCTATGTGGGAGCGGGTTTGCAATTTGTTCAGTATTTTAATATTGAATATTTATTTTTGATTCAGTTTTTTCTTAATATCCTCCTCTTGCAAGGTTTTAATAATCTCCGCTAAGTTGCCATTTAAGATGCCCTCGATATTACTCCAAGAAACTTTGATGCGATGGTCAGTAATTCTATCTTGAGGAAAATTATAAGTTCTAATTTTTTCACTGCGATCACCAGTACCTATTTGGCTAAGTCGCGCATCACCTAATTTTTTTGCTTCTTCATCTCTCTGAATTTGAACAATTCGAGAACGGAGAACTTTCATGGCTTGATCTTTATTTTTATGTTGAGATTTGGCGTCCTGACAGGAAGCCACTATGCCAGTAGGAAGATGAGTGATGCGTACTGCACTCATGGTGGTGTTAACACTTTGACCACCCGGGCCAGAGGAGGCAAAAGTATCAATGCGTAAATCTTTAGCATCTATTTTAATATCAATTTCTTCTACCTCTGGCAAAACCGCCACTGTAGCAGTAGAGGTATGAATTCTGCCAGATTTTTCTGTTTCAGGAATTCTCTGGACACGATGCACGCCTGATTCATATTTCATTTTTTTGAAAACAGAATTTTCATTATCCATAGAGGAAAGCGTGAAAACTATTTCTTTGTAGCCGCCGATTCCCGTTGGATGAGAATTAAGGACAGAAATTGACCAACGATTAGCTTCGGCATAGCGAGAATACATCTTAAAAAGAGTGCCAGCAAAAAGAGCTGCTTCATCGCCACCTGCACCAGCTCGGATTTCAACAATGGAGTTTTTCCCATCATTGGGATCTTTAGGTAATAGTTCAAATTCTAACTTCCTTTCTAATTCTTCCTTTTCTTTAGCTAATTGAGCATTAGCCTCAATGGCCATAGTGGTCATTTCTTCATCTTCTTGGGAATTAATAATTTCACCATTTTCCTTGATTTCATTGGTGATTGATTCTAATTGATTGATGAGAATAATTATCTTTTCTAACTCAGATTTTCTTTTACCAACTTTGGCCATCTGAGAAGAGTCAGAGGTAATAGTCGGGGAATTTAACTGTTCGGTTAATTCTTGATATTCTTTTTGGATATTTTTAATTTGATTAAACATAAGTTGATTTTAAATGCGGAAATTAGCTGCTTTGAATGAGCTTTAAACTCAAGTAAATTCTATCTCTATTGGCGGCTTAAGTCAAACTGTTCTTGTAATTGATGGAAAAAATGGTATAATATAGAAAAGCAAAATAATTAAAATAAAACTTAAGTAGTATCTGCGATTTTTCGCGAGCTGCTGAGCAAAGGAGTATGAAAAAAAATTTGTATTTATGGATATTCATTGGAGTAGCTATTGTTTTAGGGGGATTAATTTGGGCAATCGCCAATAATTTGGGTGGTGATTTAAATAGCGGTCAAAGGAATATTTCTGAAAGTGGTCAGCTTAAAAAAACAAACAATAATTCGCCTGCTCAGAATAATCAGCCGACAAAGGATTTGACTGTCGAGAATATTGATTTTGAGGAGGACGCCGATGATTTATCAGATGGTTTAGTAGATGATAACCAATTCGATGAGGAGCTTAATGTGGATTCATTTGAAAATGAGGTTTATTAATTTAATTCTGTTAGTTAATCTTTTAAAATTAAGCTCAAGTTAAATTAAAATAATTTAACGAGAGAAAAAATAAATATGAAAATTGAAATTAAATTATTGGGATTTTTTTTAGCAGTTGGATTTTTGGGTATGGTTTCAACCGGCGCCCAGGCGATTAATCAGGACCGAGCTGATAAAATTGAGGATCGTAAGGCAGCCATAGAGGATAAAAAAACAGAAAAACTTTGCGATAGATTTGCAAAGGTAGGTACTCGTTTGGTGGCGCGATTAGGTAGTGATGAGGGTCAGCTAAGGGAGCGTGAGCAAAATAGAGTTCAGGAAATGGAAGAAAACAGAATCAATAGAGATGCTGAATTAGAATCAAGGAGAACTGAGCGAGATCAAACACGAGAAGAATTTTACAATGAATTAATACTTAAGGCTGGTGACGATGCAGCTAAGAAAGCGGCAGTGGAAGAGTTTACGGCTTCCGTAGAGGAGGCTATCAAAGTTCGCAGAAGAGCAATTGACCAAGCTCGAAAAAATATGAACATTGGAATCGACCAAGCTATCGATGCGCGAGAAACAAATATGCAAACTTTGAGAAATGAATTAAAAAACAATATTGAGGCTGCTGTGAATAAAACAGAAAACGCTTGTAGTGATTCTGCCACTAGCGAAGAATTGAAAACTATGTTAGATAAGTTAAAGGCAGATATCAAAGGAATTCAAGTAGCTCACAAGGCTAAAGTTCAAGAAGTTAAGAAAGTTCAAACTACCTTGCAAGCTTTGCGAGAAACAAGAAAAGTAGCCGTTGAGACTGCTATTGATAATTTTAAACTTACAATGAAATCAGCTCAGGAGGAGTTAAGAGCTGCTATGGGTGGTGAATAAATTTAATGATAGAATCTAGAAAGAAATTAGAAGATTTAAAAAGTAAGCTCCCGTCTTTGCGGGAATGCCTTTGACTTAAAAAATAAAGAGGTCAGAATTGGAGAGTTGGAATTATTGATAAATCAAGCTAATTTTTGGGATAATCATGAGGCGGCAGGTTTGGTAATGAGAGAATTGGAGGAGCTTAAGCAGATTATTATAAAAATAGAAAAAATAAAAGAACAAATTGATTATTTATTAGAAGTTATTGCGATTGCAGAAGACGAGGCGGAGCAAAATGATTTGAGAGCACAGATTTTATTATTAGAGAAAGAATTTCAGCAGTTGGAATTGGAAACTTTTCTGGGTGGAGAATATGATAAAAATAATGTGATTATTTCTGTGTATGCTGGGGCGGGCGGGGTAGATGCTCAGGATTGGGCAGAGATGCTTTTTAGAATGTATCTACGCTTTGCTGAAAAAAATAATTTTAAAACAAAGATAATGGATGAGTCTCGGGGTCAGGAAGCTGGAATTAAAAGTGTAACTTTTGAAGTAAATGGTCTTTATGCTTATGGTCTTTTGCAAGGAGAGGTGGGGACTCATCGACTAGTAAGATTATCTCCTTTTAATTCGGATAATTTAAGACAAACTTCTTTTGCCTTGGTGGAGGTTTTGCCAGTGATTGAAAATCTAAAGGAAGTTGTGATAAAAAGTGATGATTTAAAAATTGATACTTTTCGCTCTTCGGGAGCTGGCGGACAAAGTGTTAACACTACTGATAGTGCAGTGAGGATAACTCACTTACCAACTAACATTGTCGCCGCTTGTCAAACAGAGCGTTCCCAGTTGCAAAATAAGGAGCGGGCAATGAAGCTTTTACTAGCTAAGTTGCATAAGAAATTTTTAGAAGAGCAACTTGCTTTAAAGAAGGAGCTAAAGGGAGAGCATCAAAGTGCTCAGTGGGGAAGTCAAATTCGATCCTACGTGGTTCATCCCTATAAACTAGTTAAGGATCATCGGACTGATTTTGAAAGTACTAATCCGGAGGCAGTTTTAAATGGAGAAATTGATGAATTTATTCAGGCATTCTTGAAATTAAAAAAATAATATTGTGTGTGATATGAGTTTGTAGTATAATTTAATTAAGTTATTATATAATTTTTTAGTTTTAATTTTTAATAAAAAAGAAATGGAAAACAACAATCCTTACGTATCAATCGTGATACCTACTTATAATGAAGCAGTACGAAAAGATAAAATGAAAGCTCACCTGGAATCAATCGTCCAATATTTTAAAAATAAATCATTAAGCTACGAAGTGCTAATTGCGCTAGATGGACCAACTGATGATACACCTCAATTAGCGTCGGAGTACGCCTCACAGTTGGAGGGTGTTAGAGTTTTAAATAGAAAAGAAAATAAGGGAAAGGGTTTCACTTTAAGAGAAGCAATGATGGAGGCCAAGGGAGAAATTGTATTATTCACTGATATGGATGGAGCTACTCCAATTAAGATGTTGGATAAATTTCTGCCAAAATTTAAAGATGAAAATTATGATATTGTTATCGGTTCCAGAGATATGCAAGAATCCGAGGTTAAGGTGCATCAACCAATTTGGAAGGAATTTTTGGGAAATGGTGGAAATTTATTAATTCAAATGGTAGGTGGACTTTGGGGAATGAAAGATACTCAATGTGGATTTAAAGCTTTTACTAAAGAAGCCACAGCGGATATAATTCCTCGAACAACAGTTAATCGTTGGGGTTTGGATTTTGAATTGTTGATGATTGGAAAAAAATTGGGATATAAAATAGTGGAAGTGCCAGTAGAGTGGATTGATAGTGGAGATAGCACGGTGGGTATTAGCGGATACATCAGTACATTTAAAGATTTATTTAGCGTAAAGTTTAATATGCTAAGAGGAATTTATCAATTAGATAAAAAAGTGGAAGAATTGCAAAAAAAATAAAAACCAAGTTAAATCTACCTACGCCCAAGCTTCGGCAGACGAGCTCGTTTTGAGTAAATTCCCTGCAGCTTGTTGAAAGTAGGGCTCGGGGCAAGCCCCTGGGGTTGATAACCTGTAATTAAAATATTTAATCGGGGATAAACAAAAAAATAAAAATGCAAATAAACATTTCCCAAGAAGGGGAAAAAAAAGTCGAAAAAAATAAAGCTGTTTTGGACGAAAATAAGCAATTAGCTCAATCAGAATTAAGGCAGGATATCGTTACGGGTGATTGGGTGGTTATTGCGGTGGGTCGAGCTAAGCGACCAGAGGATTTCTCCAAGATGGAATATAGTACTCATAAACTAATCGATGAAGCTGATATCGACTCGTGTTTGTTTTGTGATCCAGCTAAAACCAATCAGGAGAAAGACGTGTTAATTTATTCTAAGAGTAATGGGGATTGGACGTTAAGAGTTTTTCCTAATAAATACCCAGCTTTTTCTCGAGGTAAAGTTCCTCGTTCTTTAGAGGAAGGTCCATATTTTGCTATGACTGGTACAGGTTATCATGAGGTAATTGTAACTAAGGATCATTTTAAACATCTGCCCGATTTGGATATTTTTGAAATAGCCGAAGTTTTTGATGCATTTCAAGATAGATATTTAGAATTAATGAGGAAAAAGAGTGTTAATTATATAACAATTTTTCACAACTTTGGTAAGGAAGCCGGAGCATCTATTTCTCATCCGCATTCACAGCTGATGGCGATACCCGTGATTTCTCCTTATATTAAGCAGGAAATAGACGGGGCGGAATTGTATTTTAAAAGTTTACGAAAATGTGTCTACTGTGAAATGCTCGAATATGAGAGTCAGCACAAAAAAAGAGTTATTTCTGAAAATGATAGCTTTATAGCTTTTTGTCCTTTTGCTAGTCGGAGTGCTTTTGAAATTTGGATAATGCCCAAAAAACATAATCCTTATTTTGAAAGAATTACTGACGAAGAAAAAATCAAATTGGCGGCGGTTTTTAAAGATGCTATGCTAGCTATCAAGCACACCGTTAACAATCCTCCTTATAATTTTTATATTCACACTTCACCTTGTGACGGAAAAGATTACCGTCGTTATCATTGGCATATTGAAATTTTGCCACACACTTCGACTTGGGCAGGTTTTGAATTGGAGACAGGTATTGAAATCTCCATGATTCAACCAGAAGTGGCCGCTAAATCTTTGCAAGATAGTTTAACTAATTTAACTAAATAAAAATATGAAAATACACAACGTAAAAATAGACTTAGAAAGTAGAACTCAAATTGAGTTTATGGATATTACTGATAAGGTTCGAGAGATAATAACTAATTCAGGTATTCGCGATGGGCAAGTGACAATTTTTTGTCCACATACTACTATGGGATTAGCTATTAATCATAATGAGGCTATGCTAATGCAAGATTTTATGCGAGTCTTATATCGATTGGTGCCAGTGGAGGATCAATATTCACATGATTTATTTGAACTTAGAAACACCGCTGTTCGCTCAGATGGTCGCAGTAATGGACATTCACATGCAAAGTCTATTTTATTGGGGACTAGCGAAGTAGTGCCAATAGCTAAGGGAAATATCATGTTGGGTGATAGGCAAAATATTTTTGTAATTGAATTTGATGGAGGGCGTAAGCGAGATGTGATTGTGCAGGTGATGGGAATTTGATTTATTTTTAGTTTTTTTATTTTTGGACATGAATAGATTAACCAATGATTTAATGCGAGATGGCTATTTGAGATCTAGTCATATTATAGAATCCTTTGCTAATGTTGATAGGGTTGATTTTGTTACTTCAGATTTAGAATTAAGTGCCGGTGCTGATATTCCTTTGCCAATTGGTTATGGGCAGCTAATTTCTCAGCCTACCACCGTGGCAATCATGTTGGAATTACTTGATCCGCAGGAAAATCAAAAAATCCTGGATATTGGTAGTGGCTCTGGATGGACCACGGCCCTGTTGGCTTATATCGTTGGAGAAAAGGGTAAAGTTATGTCCATTGAGAGAGTTAAAGAATTGTGTGATTTGGGGAGAAAAAATTTACGTAAAATTAAAAAAATTAATAAGGAGGTGGCAGAGTTTTATAATATGGATGGAAGTCTGGGTTACGCTGCTAGGGCTCCTTATGATAGAATTTTAGTGTCCGCTTCAGCGACAGAGGTTCCTCAGGAGCTCAAGGATCAGTTAAGAATAGGTGGCAAGATGGTTATACCAGTCTATAATTATCTCCATTATTTAGAAAAAAGAGGAGAAAATGATTTTTATGAAGAGGAGTACCCGGGTTTTACCTTTGTGCCGTTAATTAATCGAGGAAATATTTAGTCTACTTACGCCCAGGCTTCGGTAGACGAGCTCGTTTTGAGTAAATTCTCCGCAGCTTGCTGAAAGTAGATTCCAGGGCTTGCTCCGGGGCTAATACCTTTTAGCAGTATTTAGTAGTGAATTTATATTTTAGCACTCACTCTTGATGATTGCTAATTTTTTTATTTTATGCTAAATTATTAAAGTAAAAATAGATTTTAAACTTAATTGTATGGCTGATTATTATAAAATATTAGGAGTGGAAAAAGGTGCCTCTGAAGACGAGATTAAAAAAGCTTATCGTAAGCTGGCACATCAACATCATCCCGACAAAGCTGGCGGTAATGAAGATAAGTTCAAGGAAATTAACGAGGCTTATCAGGTTTTATCAGATAAAGCTAAGCGATCGCAATATGATCAATTCGGTCAAACTTTTAACGGCTCAGGAGCTGGAGGGGGTGGGTTTTCTGGTGGGTTTGAGGGGTTTTCTGGTTTTGGGCAGGGTGGATTTGGTGGATTTTCTGGTGCCAGTGGTTGGGAAGATGTTTTTTCTGATATTTTTGGTGGTGGGAGAAGTGGTTATCATCAGGAGGTGGGTAGGGATATTCAGGTAGATATTGAAATAAGTTTTTTTGAAATGGTAACAGGAACTAGAAAAGAAATTAGTTTGTATAAAAATGTAGTTTGCGATCATTGCGGCGGAGAGGGGGGCGAGAGAGGCTCAAAAAAAGAAACCTGTAGTGATTGTCATGGCACGGGTAAAATAAGAAAATCAATTCGAACAATTTTAGGCACTATTGCCCAAGAAGCAGTTTGTGATAAATGTAAGGGTCAGGGAAGTATTTACACTCAAAAATGTCGTCACTGCAAGGGAGAAGGTATCTATAAAAATGAGAAAAAGATTCCAATTGATATTCCTGCGGGAATAAGTGATGGACAAACAATTTCTCTTAGAGGTGAAGGTGAGGCAGGTAAACAGGGTGCTCCCAGCGGTGATTTGTTTATCAATGTTCATGTGAAAAAGCACGCTAAATTTAATCGAGATGAGGAAAATAATATTGTCTCAGAGGAGGGGATTTCTTTTGCTCAGGCTACATTGGGTGACAAGATAGAGATTGAAACAGTCGAGGGTCCAATGACGATGAAAATCCCAGCCGGTACTCAAAACGGTGAGATTTTTAGAATTCGTCATCTGGGCGTGCCATTTTTGAGAGAAAATGATAGAGGTCATCATTTAGTAAAAATTAGAGTAATCGTGCCAAAAAAAATAAGCCGTCGAGAAAAAGAGCTGATTAGTGAATTAAGAGAATTGGAGAAGTAGATTTGTTTGATTTAAGATTTACGATTTAAGATATAAGAGTATCAATCTTTTAAGCAAATTAATTTAAATTAAAGGTTTGTTGCCTCAATAAATGCGTGTTTGATAAAAATCTTTTTGGGTATTTATAAAATTCATTCATAAATCTTACATCTTTCATCTTAAATCTATTTTTTATGTTCTGGAATAGAAATAAAAACAAGACTAAAAGCATAGGCAATCTTGGCGAAAAGATAGCAGGAAAATATCTAAAGAAAAAAGGATTCAAAATTCTTCAATTTAACTATCAAAACACTAAGGGCAAAAGATTGGGAGAAATTGACATTGTGACTAGATTTAAAGATGAAATTGTTTTCGTAGAGGTTAAATCCAGAGTCGCCAAAATAGGGGAGACTGTTTTGCCGGAGGAGAATATTACCAGGGATAAGCTACATAAATTACAAAAAATTGCTCAAATTTACATTAAGGAGCATGATTTTTGGGATAAGAATTATCGATTTGATGCGATATGTATCTTGTTTGATACTAGCGGGACGGATATCTTGGAGATTAAACATCTGGAAAATATATTTTATTAAAAATCTCGGAGTCTGCATTGGCAGCTCCGAGAATGAGAAACAAACTTACTTCCTTAAATAAATTAACTGATAAGAAAGGAGATCGAGATTTTTTTTAGATCTTTCAATTGCCATCTCTAGAGAAATTCTTTTATTGAGAAGGGTTAAAAAATTTTCTAAATTGAAGTTAGCGATAGCTGTCCGTGCTTGAATATTCACTATTTTAAAACTAAAACCAAAGCGTTCTCTAGCTATCAACTCATCTACCATGGTTAGAATTAAGTTGGTCTTTAGAATTCTTACAAATTCTTCAATCTCACCCATGGCGATAATTATTCCCTGGGTATTAGAGAGATCAATATTATAGCCTCTGGACATGGAAAATTTCTCCTTTTTTAAATATAATGGATAGATACACAACCTGTGTGGTTATCAAGAACTATCGCTATGATAGTATGAAAATTGAAAATTAGTCAAATAAAAAAGCATCTCTTGCGAGATGCTTTTTAAAAAGTTTCTAAAATAAATCAAGTCACTCATGAGACCTGTCGTTCGCGAACGACAGGTTGAGTGACATGATAAATTAGAATCTATTTCCCCCTCTGAAACCACCGCGGTCTTCTCGTGGTTGCATTGGACGAGCTTCGTTGACTGTAAGTTTTCTACCTTCTAACTCTTGACCATCAAACATTTCGATAGCTTTTTGAGCCTCATCATCAGCAGACATTTCAACAAAACCAAAACCTTTGCTTCTTCCAGTTGCTTTATCATTGATGATAGTAGCAGACTCAACAGCTCCAGCTTGAGTAAAAAGTTGATTTAGGTCCCCATCTTTTAGAGAATAAGGAAGATTTCCTACATATAATTTCTTTGCCATAATACTAAATTTTCTTTGATTATTTATAAATATTATTTACGAATAATCAATTGATTGTATTTTACTATCTTGTTTCGACCGCGTACTAAACTTATTTATTAGTTAAACGAAAAGATGCACGAACAAGTTACCATTAGTTTAGCAGAATAGGGGGTTTATGGCAAGAAAAATAATAAGCGTTATTTTTCGACAGTATCCGTTAAGTGATAGAAAGAGTGGGTTTCTCTGGAGATGTTATCCTTAATTTATACTTTAATTTCCAATATCCAATACTCAATTCTCATTCAATATTTAATAATTAAATTTAAAACACTTCAATATATCGATATATTGAAGTGTTTTATTTATGTCTTCTGAAGTTGATTTTTTTGGAAGATTATTTTTTTATAAAATTAAAATGAGTCAATGTCGGCATTATATTAGGGGCGAGATTTTCGTTTTTTAGATTTTCGATGGCAATCCATTTCCACTCTTGAATATCTTCACCAGGAACTATCTTCCCAATTCTTTTAGCTAAATAATGAACTAAGACGACATCAATATTGCCCTCGGGAGCTTCTTTGATAGTGTAGAGTAGGAAAGGATTTTCATCTAAAATTTCAATTTTGATTCCTAGTTCCTCCTGAGCTCTCCTAGTTGCGGTTTCTCGAAGGTTTTCTAGATCTTTCATTTTTCCTCCGCAAAATTTCCAGAAATTGTCATCTCCTGATATATCTAATAATATTTTGTTATCCTCGATGATAACCGGCCCGGAGGCAATGATTATTTTTTGCATAGAGTTGAGATTAATTTTTATTTAGTTAATGTTTGATTGCTGATGATAGATTACCTTATTAATTATATTTTAACATAAACTAATCTAATTTAGCTAGATTTTATTTGACTTTTAGTGTCTTCGGGTATAAATTTAATAATCAAATATCATGCCTAGCTTATGGTGCATATATTAATGTACATCAAGAGGTAAGGTGGGATATCCCTGCTTTGTCCTGCCGGATACGTCTGGCGGAATAGCTTACGAGCTATCAAAAACAAGTTCTTTTTATTTGGAGGTTACCATGAACAAATCTGAATTATTATCAAAAGAGCCAAATTTTTTCTCTCTAGATTCAACGTTCGCCAGGGTTGGTTTTAAAGCTACGGCAGAGAGAAGGTACCCTTTCTATATTCCTAATTTTTTCTTAGGCGATAGTCGGAAAAGTGAGGGAGAAAGAAGGAGTGATTTTGAAATTACTCTAACGATATTTACCGCGAAGTATTTAGTAGAATGGTTTAAATATATGCGGAAAGAGAAGGGTGGGGTAAAAGATGAGGATGATTTTTTGTGGAAGTTGAGCTCGATATCGGGCGATATTTCAAAGAGTGATATCTTTTCCATAATTGTTTTAAAAAAAGATAGAGCAACATTTGAAGTGTCCGCCAATAAATCAGTCTTCAATATTATGAAAATTGGAGATAGTCTCGGGATAAAACTAGAGGGTGAACATAAAAGCGGGATGTTTGCCATAGAATCCATGAGAGCTAATCTGGATAGCATGCTTCTCCCTCAACTTTTCATGGAATCTATATCATCTTGGATACCTCTTTCGGGCAGATGTGAAAGTAACAGCAATGATCAAATAATTGATTTTTCTCACATGATTGATCAGCTAAAAATATCATTGCCAGATATTACTATTAATGGAAAAGGTGAAGTGACTGATGGAATTATTGGTGCCTACAAAGAAAGCGGTCGGAAAGAATTCCGTGTTGGTGATTATTGCGGAATACCTGTTTATGCTCGCATAACACACGGAGAAAACTTGGATAAGACCAACATTAGAAGCGCCGATTATTACTCCAATGATGTTAGAATTTGGAGAGCGGGAAATGTGCAAAACTTCCAAGGTCTTGAATATAAATTTAAAGATGCTCAGGATTTGGCGCTCGTTTTGTCGGTAAGAAATTCGCTACCTTCATGGTCCTCCATTGATTCTATCGATGGCAACTTCAAGAATCACAATGAACAGTGTCGTATGAAAATTGTGGCTGCAATGATAAATACTCAATTGCAGTGCATGTTAATGCGTCCCCATGTATCTCAACAAAAATAGAAATAGTTTCTAAAAAACCCACCGAGAGCGGAGCAGCGCTTTTCGGTGGTTTTAAATTTTATCTTTATCATTGTTTTGCATTTCTGCTATCGCGGAGATGCGGCATAATGGTTTTTGTAGATTTGTTATTTTTTATTATAAGTATTTGAGATTTCTCCATGCGTAAATTTCCGAGTACAGAAATTTATTTAGTCGAAATGACAAATCGCGAGCTTTGAGTGCAATAAA
This sequence comes from Candidatus Moraniibacteriota bacterium, assembly GCA_049287345.1. Classification (GTDB taxonomy): domain Bacteria; phylum Patescibacteriota; class Minisyncoccia; order Moranbacterales; family UBA9337; genus UBA9337. Next base: position 12,807 of record JBAQFQ010000010.1, on the reverse strand, counting down.
GGAGATTGCCACGTCGGAGTACCTCCTCGCAATGACAGTCTTTTATTTAGTCATTTAGAAATTTAAAATTTATTTGGTATTTGAAATTGGAATTTTGACATTTTTTGTTAGCTGGAGAGCAGGGCAGTGCCCTGTTTCTACGATTATAAATTTTTCACCATATAGCTATCCCTCAGTCTATATCCATTTTTTCGATAATAATTTCTCACTCCTACACCAGAAATAACGGCAATTTTTTTAAGCCCAAATTCATCGCGAGCAATTTTTTCAGCTTCGAGGATAAGTTTTTTGCCAAGGCCGATATGCTGAGCGGAGCTTTTGTCTATTTGATTGATGTTGGTGAGCTTTCCGTAAGTGTGCACTTCTCGGATAATGGCGGAGTTTTTAAGGGCAGGGATCATTTCTATTTTTTTTATTTTAGATCTCTCGACTCCGCATTCGCTGCGCTCGAGATGACAAACTGAGGATGGGATGCGTAGTCGCAAAAGGGAGTATAATTTTTTCTTATCAGGGGAGATGAATTGAAGGAAAATTTCTTTGCCATCTGAAGCGTCATAGTTAATTCTATCGAGGATTATCTCGTCATCAAGTTTATATTCACCTTTAATTTCTCTACAGCGAATACATGGGCAAGTAGTTTCTTTTTCAATTATCTGCCTTAAATTAGAAACCGTCGGTCCAGCCTCAATGGAGGGCATCGGTACATCTCGAATGAGTCTTTGAATGCGAGTGTAGGGGACAATGGTTTCATTTTTTATTTTAATGATTAATTTAGCGAATTCTTTATCGGTAAGGGCTTTGTACTGGCCATTTTTCCAGATAGTATAGAGTTGTGAGTTTTTAGTGACGACCGTAGGATATATTTTTAGCATATCCGGTTGAAAGTTTGAGTTAGTAAAAAGTTCTTGAAACATTTTAAAATCCTTGGTAAGTGTTGAGCCAAGGAGTCCCGGCATCATATGGTAGTTAATTTTAAAACCAGCATCTTTAAGCAATTTAGTGGCAATAATGGTTTTATCTACGAGATGTCCACGATTATTTTTAATTAAAACATCGTCATAAATGGATTGCACTCCTAATTCTACCCGCGTACATCCCAGATTTCTAAAATTTATAATTTCTTTTTCATCTATATAGTCAGGTCGAGTTTCCAAAGTTAAACCGACAATTCGATGTTTGGCAGTTTCATTTTTCTTTTGTTCTGTTGATAACCTTAGATCTCTCGACTCCGCATTCGCTACGCTCGAGATGACATCCCGAGAGCTCTTTTTTTCATGTCTAGGATAATCATTGGCACCGCGAAAACAGTCAGTGATGAATTTTTTTTGATAAGCTTTGGGGAAATAGGAAAAGGTTCCGCCCATTACAATGAGCTCAATTTTTTCAGTAGAATGTCCATTTAGCTCCAGGGCATTTAAGCGACTTTGTACCTGATTGTAAGCATCAAATTTATTCATGATGGCTCGCATAACAGCCGGCTCATTGGAAAGATAGCTTTTGGGCATGTCTTTTTCAGTTGGACAAAAGATGCACTTTCCTGGACAAGTAGATGGCTTAGTGAGGACAGCTACCACTGCTACACCTGACTGAGTACGAATCGCTCTAGAAAGCATCGCTTTTTCTAGGATGGGGCTATTTTTAATTTTTTTATTCAAGACCAATATATTATAAATTTCTCGCAAATCAGCGTTAGTTGGTTGGGGAATTTTGTGCTCACCGCAAAATTTCTTTTTAAAATCTAGGAATTTTTCTGGATTTTTAAAAGGTAATTTGGCAGCTTGAATAATTAATTCTAAATGATTTTGATTATATTCCATAAACGGTTTAACTTATTGATTATCTCATCTAATAGTAGTATGATAATGGACAAGAGTCCAGAGCGTAGGAGTGTTCTAAATGTTGGAATTGTTGTATATATTGCAACAATTATTATTTTTATTTAATTTAAGTTAAAGAAAAGCATTTATCACATTTTTGACATTAGAACAGCTAGAACATTTAGAACATAAAATTATGGAAGAAGCATTGGTAAAAAAAATATTACAAGATACGGAGAATGGTTATGATTTGATTGCCGAAAAGTTCTCGCAGACCCGAAATAGATTTTGGGGAGAGTTGGAATTTATTAAGAAATTCGCACCCCCAGAGGGAAGAGTTTTGGATTTTGGCTGTGGAAATGGGCGATTGTTGGAAATCTTAATTGATAAAAAGATTAATTATGTGGGGGTGGACGTTTCTCAAAATCTAATTAATTTGGGTAAAAAAAACTTAGCAGGAATTAGAGAGTCCAGAAGGATTCAATTTTTAAAAATTGAGAATGATTTCAAAAAATTGCCTTTTCCTTCGGAATTCTTTGATACTATTTATAGCATTGCTGTTTTCCATCATTTACCTGGAACTAAGCAGCACAAAGAAATTATCTCGGAATTGTATCGATTATTGAAGCCGGGTGGCTATTTAGTAGTAACTGTTTGGGATTTATGGCAACCTAAGTATCGGAAAAATATTTTTAAAAACTGGAAGGATAAGTTATTGGGAAGAAGTGCGTTGGAATTCAATGACTGTTTTATCAGCTTTACAGATAACCAGGGGCAAAAATTTAATCGATTTCATCATGCTTTTACTAGGGGTGGAATCAAAAAACTCTTATCGCAAGGTGGATTTGGGGTAAGAGCATGTCGAAGAATAAAGGGAAATATCGTGGTAATTGGGAAGAAATAAGTCCCAATATTCAATGAACAACAGCTAATATTCAACACCTGCCTGTTGGCAGATAGGGATTTTTTAATATAATAAATTTCATTGGAAATTTGTAGGCTCTAGTATTAAATGAATATTGAGCATTGAATATTGAGCATTTAAGCTCGCTTGGCTTGACTAAAATAAAATAAAAGTGTATTCTCATGTAAGAGCTTATTTAACATCTCATCGCTCAAAAATAAAACAAATATTCGCTTGTCTGCCAAAATATCCAGATTACGGCTGCAAAACGTTCAAGTATCGTTGGGTTATGTTGATAGCCCCTCCTCAACTCTCACGTTTTTCGCTCGTAATCTGAACATTTTATTCAGACATGAGATTTTAAATATTCTCTAGACTTATTTAACAGATAATTTATGAAATTAAGGGTCGAGGAGTAAATCTTCGGTTTTTGGTTTGTTATTATAAAAAAATGAACAATAAATTAGTAGAATTCAATTTAAATCAACGCACAACTAAGGAGATGCCTAATTTTCAAACTGGCGATATCGTTAAAGTTTATCGCAGAATTAAGGAAGGTGGTAAAGAAAGAGTGCAGGTTTTTGAGGGTATGATAATTGCTAAAAAAGGAGGTCAAAGTAGCTCTCCAATGATAACAGTAAGAAAAGTTTCTAGCGGTGTAGGTGTGGAATTGGTTTTACCTATTTACTCTCCTTCAATTGATAAGATCGAGGTTGTTAAACGTGCTAAAGTTAGAAGATCAAAATTATATTATATTAGAGATAAATCTGCTAAATCTTTGAGATTAAAATATAAGGATATAGCTAAATTTGCTTCAGTCGAAGATGTGAAAGCTGAGGAAGTAGCCGTTGAAGCGGAAAAAGTAGCAGAAGAAATGCCGGTTGCTGAGGTAGTAGAGGTTCAAGCAGTAGAGGCTGAAGTAGTAGAAAAAGCTCCAAAGGATGCAGAAAAATAATTTGGGTGTTTCGTTTTTTTATTTTTTGCGTTATAATGTTTAGGTGATTTTAAAAAATAGATTGGTTATTATAAAAAACAAATAAGGTAGCTGGGCGGGCCGCGGTGCTGAAATTGGTATACAGGCCAGCTTGAGGTGCTGGTGCTCGTAAGGGTGTGTGGGTTCAAGTCCCACTCGCGGCACATCATGCGGTAATAAGTTTTGAGAAAAATGTTTCTGTTCGCAAGATAGTTGTATAGGAACTGGGACGCAGAAGGGTTTGCTCAAAGAACCCAGGCCCGCAGGGAAGTCCCACTCGCGGCACATCATGCGGTAATAAGTTTTGAGAAAAATGTTTCTGTTCGCAAGATAGTTGTATAGGAACTGGGACGCAGAAGGGTTTACTCAAAGAATCTTATCTTGCATGAATTGGGGATTATTGTTTTTTTGAAGTAATAAATGAGGACGATTAGCTCAGTTGGTTAGAGCACTTCTCTTACAAAGAAGGGGTCACTGGTTCGAGTCCAGTATCGTCCACCAGATTTAGGAATCTGAGAATCTAGGAATTTAATAATTTTCAATATTGTCTAAATTATTTTAAATTTGTTATTCCAGGAGGGCGTATAGCTCAGTTGGTTGAGGACGCTCGCCAGTCACGAGTAATGACAAGGTCACGGCAAGTAAACAAAGTATTTTATAAAGTGGTTTGATTAGTAGGAGGGCGTATAGCTCAGTTGGTTAGAGGACGCTCGCCGCGGCGAGTAATGACAAGGTCACGGCAAGTAAACAAAGTATTTTATAAAGTGGTTTGATTAGTAGGAGGGCGTATAGCTCAGTTGGTTAGAGCGCGTCACTGATAATGACGAGGTCCCAAGTTCGAATCTTGGTATGCCCACAGAAAAATGAGTACATTTAAAAAACAAATTCCAAAAAACAAGAAACAAACAATAATCAATAACTAATAACCAAATTTAAATTTAATTTTTTTTAAATTTATTTGGAAATTGGTGCTTGTTATTTGGAATTTATTTACAAATGCCTGGGTAGCTCAGTGGTAGAGCAAAGGACTGAAAATCCTTGTGTCGTGAGTTCAATTCTCACCCTAGGCACAATTCACATAGAACACGAAACATAAAACATAGAATATAAAACATGAAATATCGATGCAGAGTGTGAATGTCTGTCATTTGTTAAATGTTGTGTGTTATGTGCTATGTGTCCCGGGACCATAGCTCAGTGGTAGAGCAGGCGACTCATAATCGCTTGGTCGGGGGTTCGAATCCCTCTGGTCCCACTTGTATTATTTTTGTATTGAGGTATTTTAATGATGCAGATGAGGTTAATGTGGCAGTCCAAGATTTTCCTAGGTGCAACTGACTGGGTAAAAATCCCCCTGGTCCCACTTGTATATAGGTTTGTTTTTTATTAAGAATCATGATATAATGATATTTGAATAGGTTTTATTGGATTTTGGGTATTCATTGAAGAAAATGCAGGTGTCGTATAGTGGTTATTACACGTCCTTGCCAAGGATGAGATGGCGGTTCGATTCCGCTCACTTGCTCAGGCGGATTTAATTGACAATTGTTTAAAAAAATTATACTATGAAGTTTATTCATATATTACAAATAGTAGTCTCTGTTCTATTGATAATTTCCATTTTACTTCAAAGTAAAGGATCTGGACTGGGAGCTGCTTTTGGTGGCGATACGGGTGGATACTATGCCAAAAGAGGATTTGAAAAGTTTTTACTTTATTTTTCTACTGGACTAGCAGCCTTGTTTATATTGCTAGCATTGTCTAATATTTTTAATAATTAAAGAAACTCTTATTAGTAACGAAAATAGTCTTTTATCAGAAAAAAAATGGCGTTTTGTTTTAAAAGCTTTAAATTTTAAAGAAAAGCTTTTAATTTTATTTTTATTGGCAATAGCTATTGGCGCTTTAGTTTTTTGGATAGGAAAAGTGTTTATTTTTATGACCAAGGAGGTACCGGATTTTGGTGGAGTTTATTCTGAGGGCATAATTGGTCAACCAGCTTACATTAATCCCTTGCTAGCGCAAAGTAATGAAGTAGATGCGGCGATTGCTAGCATAATTTATCGGGGATTACTAAAAAATGACAAAAGCGGAAATTTGGTAGTGGACTTGGCAGATAAATATGAAGTTTCTGAAGATAGTAAGGAATATACCTTTTATTTAAAAAAAGGTGTGAAGTGGCATGATGATCAGGAGTTGACAGCTAAAGATGTCATTTTTACAGTTAATACTCTAACTGACCCAACTTTCAAAAGTTCATTGCGTCAGGATTGGCAGGGGGTAAAAATTGAAAAAATTGATGATTATACAATTAAATTTGTTTTAGAAAGTCCTTATTTTGGATTTTTGGAAAATTTAACCCTAGGAATAATGCCTGAACATATTTGGGGAAACATTGACGCAGACAAATTTCACTTGGCTAAATATAACCTAGAGCCTATCGGTAGCGGATCTTATCACTTTGTTAATTATCACAAAGATTCAGAGGGAAATATATTAGATTTTAAATTAGAGGATTTTAAGAATTATTTTGGGGATAAACCTTATTTGGCAGAAATTAATTTTAATTTTTATGCTAATGAGCAGGATTTATTGGATGCTTATAATAGAAAAAAGATTAGTGGAGTGAGCGGGGTTTCTTCTAAAAATGGAGATTTAAGCACGTTTAGAAAAAATACTTCATTGTATGAATTAAAAATTCCTTGGTCGTTTTCAGTATTTTTTAATAGAAATAAGAGTGTTGCCTTGGCCAATAAGGAGATTCGTTTGGCGTTGGATTTAGCTACGGATAAGCAGCAAATAATCAACGAAGCTCTTTTGGGTAAAGCCATGGAGTTGGATTCACCATTTTTTCCAGATTCACCTGAATATAATGCTGGCTTAGAAAAGAATAGTTTTAATTTAGAAAAAGCTAATCAAGTATTGGATGAGGGCAAATGGGTAAAGGGAGATGATGGAATAAGAGCTAAGGATGGCGTGCAACTTAAATTTTCATTGTTAACTATTGATTCTCCTGATTTGATAAAAACAGCTGAAATACTAAAAGATCAGTGGTTGAAAGTAGGTGCAGACGTAGAAATAAATGCTCTGACATTTTCTGATATCCAACAAAATTATATTAAGCCTCGAGAGTACGATGCAATTTTGGTAGGTCAGGATTCTAGTTTCAATGTTGATCCTTACTCCTTTTGGCATTCTACTCAGAAAAAGGATCCGGGGTTAAATTTAGCTTTGTTTGGTGATGATGAGGCAGATAAAATAATTGAGGAGGCAAGATCTGAATCTAATAGAGATAAGCGAGTTACTAATTATCACAAATTTCAAGAAATTATAAAAAATCAAGTGCCGGCAGTATTTTTATTTTCTCCGTATTATCTTTATGTTTTAGATAGCAGAATTAAGGGAGTTGAAATTGAAAAAATAAACTCAGCTCAATATCGCTTTTCTAATATAGACAAATGGTACATTAAAACAAAAAGAGTCAAAAAATAAATTTTAAAAATTTGAGAGTTTGAGAGGCGGAGATCTGATCTTTTTTTAAAGAGGGTTTCTGTTATCCAAAAAAAGGATGGAAAATTTTTATAGTGATGTGCAGAATGATTGTTTTTTTGTAATAGGATAATATTGAGGTGTTAAAATAAAGCTAACTTAAAATCTAAAAAATTAATTAAAATAAATATTGAAAAATATTTAATATTATAAGCTATGAGTGTGGACAAGTATAATTTGAAAAAAGTAATTCAGGAGGAATATACTCAAATCAAAGATGGTTTAAATTTGGTTGGGGATATTAAATTTGATCAGAAGTTTGAATCAATAACTATCTCTGGTATGGGTGGCTCAGCTTTGCCAGGAAATGTGTTGAGAATTTTTATCAACAATACCTTTAAAAATTCAACTAAGCCCAGATTACAAGTTTTTCAAAATAGATATTATGCTTTGCCAGTGGAAGCTTATAAAAATTCCTTAAATATTATTTGTTCCTATTCAGGGAATACCGAAGAAACTATTGCTTCTTTTGAGGAATGTTTAAAGAATAATTTACCTTGTGTTGGAATTTCTCATGGAGGGAGGATTAAAGAAATGTGTGAAGAAAATAATATTGCTCACATTGAAATCCCTTATCCTTTTGAGAGTTTCCAACCAAGAATGGCTACTGGATATTTTGTATTTTCAATCTTTCAGTTATTAATTAATTTAGGTTTAATTGAGTTTGATTTGGGTGAATTGGATGAAGTTTCACTTAATTTAAAAAAGATGACAGAGGAATTGGAAGAGCAAGGTAAGAATTTAGCTAAAAAATTAGTAGGAAAAACTCCAGTTATTTATTCAGGAGTGCATTTCAAGGCAGTAGCTAATATTTGGAAAATAAAAATCAATGAAAATGCCAAGACGCCGGCATTTTGGAATTATTTTCCGGAATTAAATCATAATGAAATGGTGGGATTTACTAATCCTCAAGCTGAATTTTTCTTTGTGATGTTGCGTGATAGCGAGGAGCAACCTCAAAACCGAAAGCGTTTCGAGGTTATGCGAGATATCATGGAAAAAAGAGGAATGGGAACCGAGATTATAGAGATACAAGGTAAAAATATTTTTGAAAAAGTCTTTTCTTCTTTGTATTTAGGTGATTGGACATCTTATTATCTAGCCTTGGAGTACAATACAGATCCAACGCCGGTAGATATGGTGGAGGAGTTTAAGCAACTGATAAAGTAGGTGCATTGTTCTTTGGAGTGCTTTGGTTGAAAGGAAGATTTGTTAGAAGGGTGAAAATGTTTTTAGTTATTTTTTAAAAATATAAAAACGCAACTTGGTTAATCAATCCAACTTAAAATTTAAGTACCTAAGCTAAACAATAAAGCTACTATCTTTTAAATTAATAAAAAATTATTTGGGTTTTATTTAAGAAACACAGATATTAAACATAAAACTTTTGGTAGTGATTTTTTTCACTGCTTGAGATTTTTAGAATTAGAACTATGAACAACAAAGAGTCGAACAAAACTTTGGCCATAAAATTATTGGGCCAAAAAATACAGAGCAGCCGAGCTAACAAAAATGAAGGCAAAAAGATTATTAAAAATAGTAATTTTTTTAGAAAAAATAAAAATAACCAAAATGAGGTTATTAGTATTCCTTCAAAAATAAAGGGGTTAAGAATTATTCCCTTGGGTGGACAAGAAGAGGTTGGTAGAAATATGACTGTCTTCGAATACGGTAATGATATCGTAATTTTGGATATGGGAATCCAGTTTCCAGAAGAGGATATGCCGGGAGTAGATTATATTATCCCAGACATTTCTTATCTAAAGGGAAAAGAGGATAGAATTAGAGGGGTTATTTTCAGTCATGGTCATTTGGATCATATTGGAGCAGCGCCAATTTTACTTAAACAATTAGATTACCCATCGATTGTGGGAAGGGACTTTACCTTAGCTTTAATCAAAAAGAAGATGGAAGATTATGAAAAAGATTCCATTGGTAGATTAAAGATTATCAACATAAAGGATATTGATCAAAAAATAAGCCTAGGGGTTTTTAAGATTAGTTTTTTCAAGGTGGAGCATTCTGTGATGGATGCCGTAGGGGTAGTTTTGGAAACACCTAGCGGAACAGCTATCCATCCTGGTGATTGGACTATTGGTCGGGATGATGAGGGAAAAAGAACGGTTTCTTATGAATATCTTTCCAAATTTCCTCGTCCGATAGTTTTGATGTTGGAGAGTTTGGGTGCCCTGCATAAGGACGATAAACATACTCCAGATAGTAAGATATATGAAAATTTGGAAAAAATTATCACAACGCCGACTGGAAAAGTTATTATTGCCACCTTTTCTTCTCAGGTGGAGCGAATTGGTAAGATATTGGAAATTTGCCAACGTGCTGGAAAAAAAGTAGCCCTTGATGGTTACAGTATGAAAACCAATATTGAGATTGCTAGGCAACTAGGATATATTAAACCAGCAAAAGATGTCCTGATTGACATGAAGGATATTAATAAATACCCAGAAAATAAGCAGGTGATAATTTGTACTGGTGCTCAGGGTGAGGACAATGCTGTGTTGGCAAGAATTGTTAATGGAAACCATCGCCAGATAAAAATCAATAAACATGATAGTATCGTTTTTTCTTCTTCAGTTATTCCTGGTAACGAAAGAACTATTCAAAGATTAAAAGACAATCTTTATCGCAAATGTGATAACGTGATTCATACTGACATAATGGATGTGCACATTAGTGGACATTGTAGTGCTTCAGATATCCAAACTGTGATCCAACAGGTTAAGCCAGATTATTATTTACCCGTTTATGCGAATCATTTCTTTTTAAAGGAAGCAGCTAAATTGGCAGTAGAGATTGGGTTTAAAAAGGAAAATATTTTTGTTTTGGATAATGGAAATATTCTACAAGTAAATAATAATAAAGCAGAAATAATTAAAGAGAAAGCCAAGACGGATTACGTTTTTATCGATGGATTGGGTGTCGGTGATATCGGACAATTGGTGTTGCGCGATCGACAAGTGTTGGCTCAAGATGGGATGTTTGTGATTACAGTAATTATTGATAGCAAAACCAAAAAGATCTCTGGTGGTATCCAGATAACTTCTCGTGGATTTATTTATGTCAAAGAAAACTTCGATTTAGTTAACGCTACTAAAGAAGTGGTCAAAAGGGTGGTAGCAAAAAATACCAATAAGGATGATAAATCTAAAATTAACTGGGTGCTGATTAATAATGAAATCAGGGAAGAGGTGGGTAAATTTCTTTTCAAGAAAACTGAAAGGCGACCGATGGTGTTACCTAACGTAATTGAAATTTGATGCTTTTTGAATTTTGTTGTAAAATATAGGAAAAGAGTCTAGTTATTTATTGGATATGAATTTCTTAAAATATACATATGCAAAATCAAAATCAAAACAAAGAAGAGGTGATTGAAAATGAGGTTAGGTTGGAGGATAAAAAATCTTTTGTTGATCCAAAAGAAGTGATTGCTGTGGCAGGGATAAAAATAGGTGACAAGGTGGCTGATTTTGGGTGTGGCCCCGGTTATTTTTCCTTGCCAGCTTCTGCCTCGGTAGGAGAGGGTGGCGTAGTGTATGCTTTTGATGTTTTGCCAGCGGCCATTGAGGCGCTAGAAAGTCATGTTCGAATAAAAAATATTGATAATGTCATTACCAAGAGAGTTAATCTAGAAAAAGAGAGAGCTACGGGACTTGCAGATGAGAGTGTGGATTGGGTAATAATTAAAGATGTATTATTTCAAAATAAAGATAAAAACGTTATTTTATCGGAAGCAAAGAGAATCTTAAAAAGTGGGGGACGGGTTTTGATAATGGAGTGGAATGAAAATATTTTCATTGGTCCAAATAAGGATTCACGAATTGCTCAGTCAAAATTAGCAGAAATAATATACAACGAAGGATTTATTTTTAAAAAACAAATCAACGCTGGGGATTATCATTATGTTATGATTGTGAGTAAAGTTTAGATAATTTTTTAGGATTAAATTTAAATTATGTTTAAAAACAAAAAAAAATATAAAATTAATTTGCACAGAGGGGTGGCTTCTTTTTTAGTATTTGTTATGCTGCCATTATTTATGGGCGGGTGTGGTACTCAAAAAAGTGCAACCTATAAAGCGGAGCTAGAGATATGGGGGAGTTTTGATGATAATGATGATTTTTCGGAGATTATCAGTGAGTATAAAAAAATCAATCCATTTATTGGAGATATTATTTATAAAAAAGTTCCGATTGATAGTTATGAGAGTGAGCTTATTAATGCGATGGCGTCTGGAAATGGTCCAGACATCTTTTTGGTAAACAATGCTTGGATGCCTAGATATGAGGATAAGGTTTCTCCAGCGCCTGAGTACGTGATTAATGAAAAAGAATTTCAAGCTAATTTTGTGGATGTCGTTTCTGCTGATTTTATTGGTAAGCAAAAGGAGGTTTATGGCACGCCACTAAGTGTGGATTCCTTGGCTTTGTATTACAATAAGGAAATGTTTAATACCGCGGGTATCAGTGCCCCACCAACTACTTGGAGTGAAGTTTTGGCAGATAGTAAGAAAATTACCAAGGTAGATGATGTGGGTGAGATAAAGAAATCAGGTATAGCTTTGGGTACAGCGGAAAATATCAACAGATCAACTGATATCATCGATGTCTTGTTATTTCAAAATGGAGCGACTATGCCGGATAAAATGAATCCAGAATTTAATCCAGATTATGCAATTGGTAAAAATGTGTTGGAATTTTACACTCAATTTTCTCGATTCAGCTCCCCAGCTTATACTTGGAATAAGCGGATGCATTATTCTATTGATTCTTTTTATGAAGGTGACTTGTCAATGATGATTAATTATTCTTGGCATATTAATACTATAAAAAATAAAAATGCTAAGTTAGATTTTGGTATCGTGCCAATTCCTCAAATTTCTAGTGAAAAGCCGGCTAATTATGCAAATTATTGGTCCTTTGTGGTAAATAAAAATAAGCAAATAAAACAAATAGAGGGAGAGCCTGTAATTACTAATGATATTAGAGTGCACGAGGCTTGGCAATTTTTGAAATTTTTAACTTTTAAAAATGACGGAAAATTCTCAATTATAAATTATAAAACTAAAAATAAAAAAGAGTTTATTGCCACTATTGATCCTGCAAGTTTGTATTTGGAAAAAACCAGTAAGCCAGCGGCTAGAAGAGATTTAATTGAAAAGCAAAAAGATGATCCAATCTTGGGTTCTTTTGCTTATGGTAATTTGATAGCAAAATCTTGGTATAAGAAAAATTCCAATATGATTGAGAATGTTTGGGCTAAAGCCATCGAAGATGTGAATAACGGAAATGCTACCAATGAACAAGCTTTTCGTTTAGTTGAATATGGTATTAAGCAGGTTAATGGAGAATAGTGAAGTGAGGATTTTTAGTTCCAGAGATATTTATCTTAAAGGCAAAAATAAAAAATATGAATTTCTTTCTAAATAAAAAAATATTTCAAAAAGTTTTTTTCATTTTCCTATTATCCTTTCTACTATTTTCTTCTTTTGATTTTATTCAAGCTAGTACAACAACTTCAGGGATAGTTCCTTGCGGACTATCTTCTGA
>JBAQFQ010000009.1:0-10098 GCA_049287345.1 Candidatus Moraniibacteriota bacterium | reverse complement strand
GTTGAGGTCTTTGGAGAAATGGCAGAAATAAAAACTTCTCTAACTGCAAATGATGAAATTATTATTGATGGCAGTAAATTAATTAAAGATGCTAGCCCAATAAAAATAGAAACTAATTAAAAAAATATCATTTTTCACTTAAGACTTAAATAAATTTGCTTACCTTATAAAAAACTATGTTAGATAAAAAAACATGTCCCAACGACCCAATTAAAGAAAATCCCGCCAAATCAAGCGATTTGGCTTATTTGGAGCAATTAAAATTCGACCCTGAACTCAAAAAAGGTTGGCTAAACTTTTTTGTTGTAAATTTTAGAGTTGTTATTTTATTGATTTTTTTAATTTCTGGTTGGGGAATTTATGCCTATATTAAACTACCGCGCGAATCTAATCCTGAAGTAAAAATTCCGATTGCGGTAATCACTGATGTTTATCCAGGGGCTTCACCAGCGGATGTAGAGGAACTAGTGACAAAAAAAATTGAAACTAATATCGCCAGCGTTTCTGGAATAGATAAGATAACTTCACAATCTACCAATTCATTTTCTTCTGTGACCGTTGAATTTAACGCCAACGAAGACATCGATGATGCGGTGAGAAAATTACGCGACAAGCTAGGCACTATCCGCAATGATATCCCCACTGACGCCAATGATCCGCAAGTAACCGAAATATCCTTTGATGATACACCGATTATTACTTTTGAGTTAACTGGACCTTTTGATGGTTTTGCGCTCAGAGAATACGCCGAAAAAATTCAAGATGAATTAGAAAAAATATCTGGCATTCGAGAAGTAAAAATTTCTGGAGGAGATCAGCATGAATTTGAAATAGCTTATGATCCGCAAAAGTTATCCTTCTTTAATATTTCTCTCGATCAAGCCAATGGAGCGGTTGCTAGAACCAATCAAGCTATCCCAGCGGGAAATTTTGAAGGCACAGAATATAATTACCCTATTCGCACGGATGCTCGGTTTTACAGTGCCGAGGAGTTGGAAAAAATTCCCGTTATGCATCAAGCTAATGGCGCGGTTGTTTATCTGAAAGACATTGCCAAAGTCGAAGAAAAAGCCATTGAAAAAACTATTATCTCTCGCTTTTCTCAAAATGGGCAAACTCCCCAAAATTCAATCAGTATTGCCATTATTAAAAGAACTGGTAGTTCAATTTTAGACACAGTAGATGAAGCGCAAAAAACTATCCAGACTGAATTGAAAAAATTCCCCCCAGGGCTAAACTATGCACCCACTGTTAATCAAGCAGATTTGATTAAACAAGATTTTGAACAACTTGCTCATGACTTTATTATTACCTTAGTTTTAGTGGTGGGTGTCTTGTTTTTAATTGTCGGCCTTAAAGAAGCTTTTGTGGCAGGGCTAGCTATTCCCTTGGTATTTTTTTCCACCTTTGGAGTAATGTTAGCCACGGGGACTTCCTTGAATTTTTTGTCTATCTTTTCTCTCCTTTTGGCGCTAGGTCTCTTGGTTGACGATGCGATTGTAGTAGTTAGCGCCACCAAACAATACATGAAGACTGGAAAGTTCACCCCCGAGGAAGCTGTCTTATTAGTACTTCGAGATTTTAAAGTTGTTTTAACAACCACTACGCTGGCTACCATTTGGGCCTTTTTACCGCTACTGATGGCTAGTGGCATTATTGGCGAATACATTAAGTCTATTCCGATTACTGTCTCCGTTACCTTAGGTTCTTCTTTAATTATTGCGTTAATGATCAACCATCCGCTTGCCGCTGTTTTAGAGAGAATTCGCATGACTAAAAGGTTTTTCTTTTTGATTATTACTATTTTAATCACTCTGGGGGCACTTACCATTACTCTGCACAATGCTTACGGCTATATCTTTAGCAGCATATTTTTTATGATTGCTATCTGGATGCTCGCTTGGTATTTCAAGAAAGGAGCTCCTATTCTAAAAGAAAATGAGCAATTAGCCGCCAGGGAATGGAAGGATGATGAATTAATTAAACAGAAACTATATACCCAAGGTAATCCTCAATCCGAAGATTTTAATCAAAAATTAATCCATGGCATCATTCATTTTGATAGAGTTTTACCTATTTATGAAAAATATCTAAAAAAGGTAATCTGTACGAGAAGATCTCGCTTAACTTTTATTGGGGTAATTGTGATTCTTTTCATTTTTTCCATGTCTCTACCAGTCTTAGGTATTGTTAAGACAGAGTTTTTTCCCGCTTCTGACGCTGAGGAAATCTATATTAGTCTGCGCGCACCCTCTGGTTTAAATCTAAATGAGTCAGAAAAAATAATTCAACGCGTAGAAGAAAAACTTTATCACTATCCAGAGATAATTAATTTTTCTACTTTGGTCGGAAACCCTGGTTCAGGTGGGGACATCGGTATCACTCAAAATACTTCTAATACTGCCTCTATTACTATCAAGCTTTCTCCGATGAAAAAACGTGATCGTAAGTCCTATGAAATCTCTGAATTATTAAGAAAAGATGTAGCTGATATTCAAGAGGCCACTATTAAAGTTAGCAGCCCTTCTGGTGGACCACCATCCGGCGCAGCTTTCCAGGCCCAAATAGCTGGAGATGATCTGCAAAAATTAGATCAAATTGCCAACGAATTAAAATCAATCTTGGACTCCATCGAAGGCACCATCAATACGGATATTTCTATTAAGGAATCTCCCGCTGAATACACCTTTAAATTGGATCCAGCTAAAATGGAGCTTTACAATTTAAACGCCTCCTTGGTGGGCATGACTTTGCGCACGGCCATTTCCGGCAATGATATTTCTACAGTTATTCGTGGCAATAAAGATATTGACGTTATCGCCAAGTTTGATGAGAATAAAATACCCACTCTAGATTCAATTCAAAATCTGCAAATCTTAAACACCCTTGGTCAGCCTGTCTATCTAAAAGATGTAGCCCAGATAGAGCTCAAGCCTTCCATTGAAACAATTAATCGCATTGATCAAAAAAGAGTAGTGCTTTTAACTGCCGGAGCAAGCAAAGCTACAAATTCCAATCAGATCCTGAGCCAATTTCAGGATAAATTAGCCAAAAACTATTCCCTACCTGATGGCTATCAAATAACCTACGGCGGAGAAAATGAGCAGAATGCTGAATCCGTGGCCTCCATTTTAAGAGCGATGATTATTGCGGCTATTTTGATTTTCTCTACCATGATTATTCAATTTAATTCTTTCCGTAAATCTTTGATTGTTTTAGTTACTCTCCCCCTAGCTTTAATTGGAACTTTTCTAGGTTTAGCTATTTTTGGAATTAGTTTGAGTTTCCCTGGTTTAATTGGAATATTGGCCCTTTTCGGAATTGTTGTAAAAAATGCCATTATCTTAATTGATAAAATAAATCTCAATATCGAAAGTAAAATTCCATTTTTTAACTCCGTTATTGATGCTGGTAAATCTAGACTAGAGGCCATCTTTGTAACTTCCATCTGTACCATTTTTGGGATTATCCCCATCACCCTATCCAATGAGATGTGGAGAGCCTTGGGAAGTGCGGTAATCTTTGGCCTAGTGTTATCTTCTTTCCTAACCTTATTTTTGGTGCCAGTTTTATTTGTAACCTTTGTTAAAGAAGAGAAATAAGCCAATTTTAAAAACCATCCCTACTCAATAGGGATGGTTTTTTGTTTTTTTAAATAATCATTTATCTAGACAACCGTAATTATCTCTTCTGTTTTGTCTTGTATGGTCAATAACTTGGTTTCTTGGGTTCTGTTTAGTTCAACGATGTCTCTAGTGGTACTTTGCGCATATCGTGACAATAACTCGCTATCTAAGGGCAACTCTGTCTTTTTTGCGCTGAAAAATTTAATCACATACAAATCATCCCATTGCCCGACATTGCTCCAAATATTATCAATACTGCCTTGATCCGTCATATACACAAACTTAACCGGCAAAATACTTTGGGAGCAATTCAAACCATCTGCCACAGCCTTATCTGTTGTGACAATTTGCATGCTCAGTATCAAAAGCACCACCCAAATTTTTGAAAAAAAGCTCACCCGCATTTTTTTAAAATTATTTTATAAAATTATTTTTTATAAAAACTCACCCTCAGTTTACTTACCCAAGACGATTACGATATCTCCAGTTTTTTCCTCGTCCTTGGTGGCCAATTTTATTTCTGCGACAATTTTTTTATCCTTTAACATGTCCGCAATCCACTTCGCCTCTTTTTCTAATTTCTCCTCACTATAATAAATAGTTGAACCAGTTATATCTTCGGCGGAATAATTTTTTGCCTCCACATTCTCATATTGTTTGCTCACCAAAAAATCTTTAACTTTTCCAGCTGCCCCAGCTACGCCACTACCATTAGCAATTTCTATCTTCAGTTTCAATGGATCAATTTTTACCTCCTCTGGGGCAACAGCTGTCTCCTGAGGCTCGCTAACTACACTTGCTGGAGTCTCTACTTTTTCAACAACCGGAGCAGTTATCACAACAGGGGCACTACTTTTCTTATCCAATAATAAATATACCACCGCAGCTAATAATCCGACAATAAGCACTCCCAAAATAGCTAAAATCCACTTAAATTTATTGTTCTGCGTATCCGCGGAAACACCCTGAATGCTTAGCATCTCGTCTTCAGCAGGAAAACCAGTCCCCTCTTCGATAGTAATACTTTCCTCTGGAGCTGGCGCAGCCACTATTACCTCTTCCAAAACCTCAGCTTTTTTCTTGAGTGGTTGCGTCTTAGCGGCTGGTCTCTTTATTTGATCAATAATCGGAGCCACCACTTCCTCCTTTACGACAGTTGTTTTTACGGCCACTTCTTGGCCATCAGTTATTTCATCTTCAAAAAACATAGAGCTATCGACAAAATCATTGCTCGCTAGTTCGTCCTTAGCTGCTACTGAATCAGCGACCACTATCTCTTTTTCCTGGCTTTCACTAACAACTGTTACGGGAACATCTTTTTTATTTAAAATATCTTCATCAGTTAACTCAGGAGCAAAAATATCTTCTTCTAACTCTAATGTTTCTGAGGCTGGTAAAATTATTTCTTTCTCTTCTTTAACTATTTTGTCCTCTGAAAAATCCCCAGAATCCACCTTTGGAATTTTAACAATCTGACCAGCGGTTAATAGATATGGAGCTTTTAATTTATTAGTTTTAACAAAAACCTTCCAATTCAAGCCCAAAGACTGTACTAGGCTTTGCACTGTGTCGCCCTCACGCACCTCATAATCAACCCAACCGATACCACCAAAATTTTTCTTTTGGTATCTTGCCCAGAAATAATATACTGCCCCCAGTAAAGTTAGCACCAAAAGAGTGATTACTATTTCTCGCCAAGGAATAAACCACTGCTTGATAATTTCCGTAGAAATTTTTTGTTCGTTGTCTCCGGCATCCTTATAGATATATTCTTTTTGAAAAGACAAATAACCCAGACGTGGAGCTTTCCAAGCCAAAGAAGAAGTAAAGACATCGCCTCTTAATACTTGAAACTCTCGATTATCCATCCGTTCCTCTTTTTTGGTAATTAAGTTTTTAATTACTATATTTTCCGAAAAGTTAGTACTTACGTTTCCACTATTATTAATAACTGAAGAAATAATATATTCCTTAAACTTTTCTTTTTTCATTTTATCCCAAGGCAAATAAAATTCTTGGAAATTTTTTACCAAAGAAAAATCAGCAAAAGACAATTTTTTAATGATGCTCCCTGGAACAGTTTCATAAATTCTTACTCCTACTCGCGTAGTCAACATTACTTTAGACCCATCACTTTGAGCACTTTCATCTTTAGCTTTTTTCTGAATCAAAATTCCTCCGGTGTGCTCACCAACTTCAGCTCCAGCGGGGATATTAATGACAAAGAGTAATTCCTTTTTCTCTCCTGCTTTTAGTTCCAGCTCCACCATTTCCTTGCCTTTACACCACTCGGCTAAAATACTAATTTTATCAGCATCTAATTCATATTTCTTTTCCAAATCCTCAGTGGAAACTTTACACACTTCATCAATAGTAACTTTTTCTTCAAAAAGTTTGTTAGTAAAATCAGGCTTTGCGTCAGGATAAAACTTAACCCAACTGCCCACTGCTTCTTTTGGTTCAGTTAGTTGTTTTAACGCAAATCCTCCACTAGAACTCTTAATGCTATCAGCTGCATAAATTACTGCCACCCAAGATTCATTAAATAAATTTGCTACCGTCAAAGAATCCTCTTTAGAAACTCCTGGGTCTAAATTATAAATAAACCAAGCTTTACTGTCGGGAATATTTGGATCAAAATTAGTGGGCTTACCGCCCATTTGTCCATACTCAATAGCTTCAACTTTCCCCGCAAGCACGACAAACAACGCCACCGCTAAAAAGATTTTCCCCAATATTTTTATTTTCATATTTTTTACCTCGTCTCTTTAATATTAAACTTATTTTACGAGGTTAATTTTTATAATTTTATTTTTTAAAAGTATTTCCCAAACTAATTTGAATAAATTATAACACAAAAATAAAAAAATAAAAAACATTTTGACTAATCAAAATGTTTTTTATTTTAAGCCGCTTAATTCTTTACTTATATAGAAATTTAGTTCAAACGATTAAAGGCGCAAAATAATAACTATTAAGTTGAACGACTAAAAAAAACGAGAAGTTATTTGAAAAATTATTTTATTTCTTCTATTTAAATAACTGATAATACTAAATTCAGTGCGTAGGATCCAGAAACCTGAGAGGCTGGTAAACGTTGAGTCAAACCAATGTTGGTAACATCCCAACGACAATAAGTAGCAGCTCCTGCCGCTCCTGAAGCTAGGGTGATACTATCAGTAGTTCCCTCACTAAAAGAGCTATTAGCACCCAAAGAAACATTGGAAGTAGAACAACTATTTACCCCAACAATACTTCCGCCGGTTGGTGCTACTAATAATTGACCTCCATATAAATCAGCGTCTCCTGCACCATCCACATAACCACCAGAACTCGCATCATTAAAATCATAATAATTAGCGCCAGCTGTCCAGGTAGCCGTTGTGGCACTACCCGCAATCGAAGCTGTCCAGGTAGCCGTAGAGGTAGGATTAGAAACTCGAATTCTCTGAGCAGACACACCTAAAGTTCCCGTAGTATCTTGAGTGTTAAAAGAAAAGGTAGCGGCGGAAAAAGCGACAGTCGGACTTGCTACGGTAGTACCACCAGCATCCACAATATCGATTGATTTTACCGCATCACTAATCGCCTGACTTAACTGCGACTGATTATTGGCCGATACCTTAATTGAAAGCATTCCCAATAAAATCAGAGTAACGATACCTACTTTTCTAACTATTAAATTGTTTATTTTTGTTTTCATATTGGTATCTCTTTTTTTGTAGAGATAATATTTTTTATATTACTGATAATACTAGGTTTAATGAATATGAGCCTGAGGCCTGTGAAGCTGGTAAGCGTTGAGTTAAACCGATATTAGTGATATCCCAACGACAATAAGTAGTAGCTCCCGCCGCTCCAGAAGCGATGGTGATACTATCCACTGTACTTTGATTAAATCCACTATTGCTTCCCAGGGAAACATTAGTTGTAGCGCAACCAGAGACACCTGCTAGCGTACCTCCTGCTGGGGCTACCATTAATTGTCCCCCATAAGAATCCGCATCACCACCATCTGTATAACCACTGCCGTCATTAAAATCGTAATAAAGACTTCCCGTAGTCCAAGTAGCCGTTGTTGCACTACCAGCAATCGAAGCTGTCCAGGTAGCCGTAGAGGTAGGATTAGAAACTCTAATTCTCTGAGCAGACACACCTAAGGTTCCCGTAGTATCTTGAGTGTTAAAAGAAAAGGTAGCGGCCGAAAAAGCTACAGTTGGACTTGCTACGGTAGTACCACCAGCATCCACAATGTCGATTGATTTTACTCCATCATTGATAGATTGATTCAATTGAGATTGATTGCTAGCAGAAGCTTGAATAGCCAATACTCCTAAAATAATCAAGGAGGTAAATCCTAATCTTCTTACTATTAAATTAATTAAATTTGTTTTCATATTTGATAAATTTTTTTTATTTTTATTTTAACTAAAAAGGGTGAACATTCATTTCATCACTTCCCTAATAAATAAGGCCTTGAGGAAAAGAATTTTCACCCGTTTGCTACTCTTTCTACATTTTCATATATTGATTATACACTATCTAGAGGCAAAAGTCAAATTACTGTTAAAATCATATTTAAACCATAGCTTCCCACTACCTGAGAAGCCGGTACATCTTGTGTCATACTAATCCCGGTAATGTCCCAATAACACCCAGTTTGCGCCGTCCCACCAGCCACTACCAAATTAACTGAGTCCTGAGTACCCTGCGCATAATAAGTTGCAGTTCCTTTGCTTAATCCGGTAGTTGTACAACCGCCCTGAGGAGTAATAGTCGCCACACTTGGGTCCACGTTGAGCCTGCCGGCAGCAGCACTATCGTTAAAATCATAAGTGTTTCCGCCGCTAGTCCAAACATTAGTATTAGCTGTAGCCGCCAAAGAAACTGTCCAGCTTGGGGTTCCACTAGTATTAGTGATTCTTATTTTTTGAGTAGCAATTCCTAAAGTTCCAGTAGATTGTTGACTATTCCAAGTATACAGTCCGCTAGAAAAAGAAACTGACGGAGTAGCTACTGGATTTCCACTACCATCCACAATATCCCCGCCCAAAGAACCCGCATTTAAAGTAGTGGTACCAGAAATTGATACTGCCGAAGCGGGAGTAATTGTTCCCGCGGAAGCCGTCACCTCTGTAGAAGGATCGGCAATTTGAATTTCTAAGGTCTCCCCGCCCGTTGCTCCTGAGCCCACATCCACCATCGCATAAAAACAAACCTGCGAAGTCCCTACCGCGACTGAACCAGTAAAAGAGGCTTTGGCGGAAGCATTAAAAGTAGTGGCGGTGCCAAACAGAGACTCTGTTCCATCATAAGTACAATTAGTGGTGTCATAATAAAGTTTTACATTAGCTAAATTAGTATTAGCTGCTACCGTCCCAGTTTCGGTAATGGTTACGTTAGTCACATTAGCTGAACCGGAATTTCTAATCATTGTAAAAGCTCCACCTACATATTGATTGGTGGAAGGGATATTCATCGTAGCTGTTTGTGTGCCCGTAGTGCCCACTGTAATACTTGGAGTAACTCCCCCATTTAAATAAGTATAACGTATACTCATAAACGCAAAATCCCAAGCCCTCGTAACCGTAGCTGTCGCTGTCGAAGCGGAAGTTCGCAGTCGAAGACTGCCTCGATTATTAACCGTATCAATATAATCTTCAGGATTAACTTGGTAAATTCCATCAGTAAAAGTATAGTTAGTGGCTAAAGCATTGGTACCTCCTACTGCTGTCCAACCTCCCGCAACAGTTGGACCAGCAAATTGACCGGAATAATCTCTAATCCCAAGTTGAACAGTGTTGGTGGTACTATTACTTCTAAACCTAGCGGCAAATCTAACTCCAGTCACTGAAGCATCGGTAGGTACGGTAATTGGTACCGAAACATTCGAAGAAGCGCTGTAATTAGTTCCCCAAGTTCCTGCCCAATCAGTGGCATAAGGATAAGTTACGGCTGTACAAGATCCAGCAATGGCATTATTAAGACAAGTAAGATGATTCCAAGTAGTCCCTACGGTAGTTAAGAGAGGGGCATCAATATCTCGAGTATTTACAGCAGTGGTTCCTCCAGCTTCTTGACCAAAGGAAGTTTCTGCTTGAGCGACATCGGTGTTGGTGGAGCCTACGGTGATGGCAATCATATCACTTTGAAAAGTTTGGGTACCGGTGACGGTGGAATAAATTCTAATTCGGACTTCACCAGAAGAAATATAGTTAGAGAGCGTGACGTTGTTTTTGGCAAAATAGTTTACCTGGTCAGTACTGGTAGCACTGGCGGTAATCGCCCCAGTGTGCAAATCCTCCCAACCACTAGAATTAAAATTGTAAATTGCTAAGTTGTAAGTTAAAGCGGTAGCACTCACATAAGCTCCTTCATAATTAACTAAAATTGTGTTGGCTCCAGTGTAAGTTTGGATGTTCTGGAAAGAATAGTAAAAATTCATCGCGTTGGTAGCATTGTTGGTGACACT
>JBAQFQ010000008.1:0-17038 GCA_049287345.1 Candidatus Moraniibacteriota bacterium | reverse complement strand
GGTAATGTGGAGTATCTGGGTTGGGCCCCATTGTTATATCCTTATTTGAAGAATATGTAGTTATTGAAATAACACGCAGATGTATTTTTTCAAAATTAAATCATTGAAAATTCATTTAAAATTTAAAATTTGAAATTTAAAATTTTTCTGAAAAACCTTGATTTAGCACTTTACTTATACTATTATAGGAAAAGCGAATAATTATAGATAAAAAATATGCCCAAATATCTAGCCACCATTGGAATGGAGATTCATGTTGAACTTAAAACTAAGTCCAAGATGTTTTGTAGTTGTAAAAATGATATGGAATTGGATAAATCTCCCAATGCCAATATTTGTGAGGTGTGTACTGCTCAGCCGGGGACCTTACCTGTGCCCAATAGAGAGGCCATTAGATTTGTACAATTGGCAGGTTTGGCTTTGAATTGTGAATTACTTAAAGATACTAAATTTGATAGAAAAAATTATTTTTACCCCGATATTCCCAAGGGTTATCAGATTTCTCAATATGATCAACCTTTGTGTCAAAACGGATTTTTGGAAATTGATGGAAAAAAACTAGGCATAACGAGAATTCATCTTGAAGAGGATACTGGAAAATTAACTCATCCAAAAGGGGCAAATTATTCTTTGGTTGATTTTAATCGAGCGGGCGTACCGTTGATGGAGTTGGTGACTGAGCCAGATTTTGATTCTGGTGAGGGTGCTCGAGAGTTTTGTCAAAAATTACAACAAATTTGTCGATATTTAAATATTTCCGATGCGGATATGGAAAAGGGTCATATGCGCTGCGAAGCAAATATCTCCGTCTACCGAGAGGGTGAGGATAAGTTAAGTGGCACTAAAGTGGAAGTAAAAAATATAAATTCCTTTCGCTTTGTCGGAAAGGCGATTGAATATGAAATTGAGAGACAAGTTGAGGCGCTAGAGGGTGGAGAAAAAATAATTCAGGAAACTAGAGGCTGGGATTCTGTTAAAAATATTACTGTCTCGCAGCGAGTTAAAGAAACGGCGGCTGATTATCGTTATTTCCCTGAGCCAGACATTCCACCAATGTTATTTGATGATAGCTATATCAAAACCTTAAAAAAAGAATTACCAGAACTTCCTCAAAATAAATTAGAAAGATTTATCAGGGAATATGGATTAGGTAAACAAGAGGCGGAGCTTTTGGTCTCTGAGAGGGATCTGGCTAGTTATTTTGAAAAAACTATTAGTGAGTTGGAGGAAAAAATATCTGCTGGAGAAATAAAAACTGAACGGGAAAAATTATTCAAGTTGACTGTTAATTATCTCAATACTGAAATCCGCAAGCATCTCGTAGAGGGTCAAGAAAAAATTAGTGAAATTAAAATTACTCCCGAAAACTACGCTGAACTTATTGGTATCTTGGCGCAAGGGAAGATTAACTCTACTGCAGCCCAGGTAGTTTTGGAAGAAATGTATAAAAGTGGAGGAGACCCGTCACAGATAATTGAGGATAAGAATTTAGCTCAAATTGATGATTTAGGGGAATTAGGCCAATCGGTTGATAAAGTATTGGCTGAAAATCAAGCTTCCGTACTTGATTATCGAAGTGGAAAGGAAAATGCTTTTAAATTTCTGATGGGACAAATTATGAAAGAAACCAAAGGCAAAGCTAATCCTCAGGTAATTACGGAAATGCTTAAAAATAAATTGATAGAATAGTGTAAAAAAGACTTTCTGGCACATTGACAGAAAGTCTTTTTTGTGCTATGTTTTTAGGTTGGCTGGGGAGAATATTAATTTTTCTAAGGGAGGAGGTATGCGCGGAGAGAGGCCAGTTTTTTTGGCAAAGTGTCGATGCGGTCGGGTCATGGTCAAAGAACATGACCTGGGAGAAAGTTTTTGGACTAATATTCCAGATTTTGTGGGTAATTGTCCAGAGAAAGTTCCTAAGGCAAGGTGCACAAAGTGTCATGGTTTTGAATTTCCAGTCAAGGATCGCTAACTAAAATTCACGATGGAGAATAAAAATGATCGAAAAAACTTGGCGTGAAGGGATGAAGGGGATGGCAAATGGGATGATGGTCGCAGCTGTTATCCCTGGAAAGACTACCATTGCTAGAAAAAGAGCAATGGATAAGGTTAGGCAGCAAGCTCGCTGTGCCGCTTGCAGAGGAAAGTGCTCCTCTTCTGAAGCAGCAGGGGTTCCAGTAGGAATGGTTATTATTGGGAGTTGATTATATAATCCCTCCCTAATAACCAAGAAGGTGGTTAGCTAAATAGCTGACCACCTTAAATTATTTATTTTTTAGAAGTGCAGTGGGGTGGATAAAGTTTTCCACTGTTTGTTCTATTTCTTTGTAATCAGTAAGCCACTTAATACGTTTATCTTTCTTAAACCAAGTCAGTTGACGTTTAGCGTATTGTTTTTCGGCTAAATAAATTTTTTCGATTAAATCTGCTTGGGATGAAATTTCACCTTTTAAATATAGGGGAATAAGTTTGTAGCTCAAGCCAAAGCTCATTATTTTTTTCCAACTTAATCCTGAGTTATGTAAATTTTCTACTTCATTAATCATGCCGCTGTTAAATCTCTGGGTTACATTTAACTTTATTCTCTCATGTAGAATTTCCTTTTCTCTTTCTATCCCAAGCTGTAGGAATTCATAAGTCTTTGTTTTTGGTCCAAGATTTATAGCTGGAACATTTCCCAACGCTTGGCAGATTTCAATCGCTCGAATCAAGCGGATTTTGTTTTTAATGTCTACTGTTTTGGCTCTTTGCGGATCAAGTTTTTTTAATTTTTCTAGTAATTTTTCCAAACTTTGTTTTTCTAGTTTTTCGCGTAGTTTCCAATCAGGTTTCACTTGGGGATAAATTATGTCATCAACGATAGATTGAATCCAAAAACCAGTCCCGCCGCAAATAATAGGAACTTTGCCTCTTTTTAAAATGTCCTCGATATGTCTGGTGGCTCTTTTTTTGAATTTAGCTACACTAAAATCAGTTCGGGGACTAACGATATCTATCATGTAATGAGGAACTCCCTCGGAAACAAAGACTGTATTTTTGTTGAGATTCTTCGGCAGGCTTGGGATGATAGTTCCTATCGAGCCTGTCACTTTTCCAGTTCCTACGTCCATGCCACGATAAATCTGGCGACTGTCAGCAGAGATTATCTCGCCATTAAATTTTTTAGCAAGTCTAATAGCCGCAGATGATTTTCCACTGGCAGTTGGTCCGAGAATTATGATAATTTTATTATTTCTCATAGAAGGTGGCTTCTAGGTTCCAAATAGAAACTTTAGTAATTTTTACTTTAACAAACTTTCCAATTAAATCTTGAGATTCCTTGGTGAGCTCGGGATGACAAATAACGGGGCTGATTATCTTAACATTTTTAAGGGTGCGAGTTTTGCCAAAGTAAAATTGACCCTTTTTATTATCAACCAAGATTTCTAAAGTTTTCCCTAGGTATTTTTGATTGTTATCAAAAGAAGTTTTTTTGAGAATTTCATTGAGATATTTTTCTCGGTTTTCTTTTTCAATTTTTGTAACAGTGTCTTTCATTTTCCAGGCAACCGTTTGGGGGCGAGGGGAAAATTGTCCAAAGTAAACCATATCATATTGGACTTGTCGCATAATTTGGGCAGATGCTTCAAACTGCGCTTTGGTTTCACCTGGAAAGCCAACGATTATATCTGAAGATATAGAATAAATTTTAAGGGGTTTATTTTTTTTGAAATTTTCCTTTATTTTTTCTATTAATTTTAAATAATGAGCTTGCGTGTATTTGCGATTCATTTTTTCTAAAATTTTATCATCACCAGATTGAATGGGTAGATGAACTGATTCGCAGACTTTTTTTAGAGTAGTAACAGTTTCAATTAATTCATCACTCATATCCTTGGGATGCGAGGAGAGAAAACGAATCCAAAATTTCCCCGGAATGTTATCTATTTTTCTCAATAAATCTGAAAAATTTATTTTTTCTGAATTTTCGGATTTTATTTGACATTTGACATTTGGTATTTGGTATTTTCCGTTGTAGCTATTTACATTTTGTCCCAAAAGAGTTATTTCCTTATAGCCTTTTTTGATAAGGTTTCCAATTTCAGTTAGAATTTCTTCCACTGGGCGCGAGACCTCTCTGCCTCGAGCATAGGGAACTACACAATAAGTGCAAAAATTGTTGCAGCCAGTCATAATTGGTACAGCGGCACTAAAGTTATTGGTAAATTTAGGCGTAATAGATAAATAGGGGATTTGTTCGTTGGTAGTTAGATTATTTTTTTGAGCTGAAATTTCCAAATAATTTTTAAGGATAAATTTTTCTAAAAGATGAGTATCCTTGATTGCAAAAAATAAATCTACTTTCTTTTCCAGAACTCTTTGAACATCTTTTCTCTGGGAGATGCAACCAGTGAGAGCAATTTTAATTTGGGGATTGTTTTTTTTGAGATTATGAATTTGTCCAAAAGCTCGATCTTCGGGCATTTTTCGTATTCCGCAACTATTAAAAATCACCAAATCCGCCTTCGCTAAAGCTTCGGCGGACAAGTCCGCTTGTGAATTTTCTTTTATCGGTTGGAAGTTGTGTGATTCTAAAAATGAGGCCAATCGTTCAGAATCAGAGAAATTCATCTGACAACCAAAGGTTTTGATAAAATATTTAAACATTCTATTTGGATGGAATATCTTTAGCATTTATTATAAATATAGCATGTGTTAGTTTACTTCATTTTTCGTTAATAATCAATGTTAAATACGGTAGTTTATTATTGAAAAAATAAAGAGTCTCTTGGACGCAAATTTTGAGCAGGGGATTTACTTATGAAAATAAGTAAAAAATAGGCGTTGAATTGGTGATACGTTAGGTGAATGTATTTATTTTAGATTTTTTTTGTGTTAAAATACGGGTGTAATTAAAAAATAAAGAAAAATAAAAAATATGATAAAAGTAGCAATAAATGGTTTTGGTCGGATTGGTCGTCCTTCTTTTAAGATAATTTTTGAAAGAGAGGATATGGAGGTGGTAGCGATTAATGACTTGGCAGAAGCTGAGAGTTTAGCTTATTTATTGAAATACGACAGTGCTTACGGAGTTTATAATAAGGAAGTTAAAGCAGCAGATAAAAAAATAATTGTGGATGGAAAAGAATTTCCTGTTTTTAGCGAGAAAGATCCAAATAATTTACCTTGGGCAGAATTGGGTGTGGATGTCGTTCTTGAATGTACAGGAATTTTTATTACTAGAGATGGTGCTAGAGGACATATTAATGCGGGGGCGAAAAAAGTAGTAATTAGTGCACCTGCTAAAGATGATAGTATCAAAACTTTTGTTTTGGGTGTAAACGAAGATGAGCTTAGTAGTCAAGATGATATTATTTCCAATGCTTCCTGTACTACAAATTGCTTAGCCCCGATAATGAAAGTACTAAATGACGTTTTTGGGGTAGAAAAGGCAATGATGACAACCGTGCATAGTTATACCTCAACTCAAACAATTATTGATGTTGCAACTGGCAAAGATAAGCGCAGAGGAAGAGCTTCTGGGCAAAGTGTAATTCCTACTACAACCGGAGCGGCTATTGCGACAACCCTAGTGATTCCTAGTTTAAAGGATAACTTTGATGGTATGGCATTTCGTGTTCCAACCATTGTTGGCTCTGCTTCGGATTTAACCGCTATCTTAAAAAAAGAAGTGACTGAGGATGAAATTAATCAAGCCTTTATGGAGGCGGAAGCGGGCAGACTAAAGGGTATTATGCGTGTAACTGATGAGGCGCTGGTATCTTGTGATATTATTGGTGATCCACACTCAACTATTATTCAAAAAGAATTAACCAAAGTGGTGGGTGGTAATTTTGTTAAAGTGGTTGGTTGGTATGACAATGAGTGGGGTTATTCTAATCGCTTGGTGGATATGGCTAGATATTTAGTAAAGTTGGCGTAAAAAATAAAATAAAAATCTAATTATCCTTTAATCAATAGGAGGTGAAAAATATTTCAAGGGGTATTAGATGAAAAAAATATGTTTGAAGTTATCATTAAAAATGGAGTTATCATTGACGGGACTGGTAATTTTATGCAGCGTGGGGACATTGGTATCAAGGAAGGTAAAATAGCGGAGGTGGGTGATTTGCATAACGAAAAGGCAGATAAAATTATTGATGCCAAGAACAAATATATTGCTCCAGGTTTTATTGATGTGAATAATCATTCTGATACGCGTTGGAGAATTTTTTCTAATCCTGATTTAGAGAGCTTGATTCACCAGGGTATTACCACAATCATTGGTGGAAATTGCGGCTCATCCTTGGCACCGCTGCACAACTCAGAGATGATAAAATCTATTAGGAAATGGTTTGATATTAATAATATTAATGTTAATTGGGTCTCCGTAGCTGATTTTTTGAGTGAAGTGGAAAAAATAAAACCAGCAGTTAACTTCGGAACGATGGTGGGTCATAGCACGATAAGGCGTGGTATTATCGGAGATGCTACAAGGGATTTAAAAGAAGATGAATTGCGAGTAATGGAGGAGATGACAAAAAAAGCCATGCAGGACGGTGCTTTTGGAATTTCTACGGGTTTAATTTATTCACATGCTAAATTAGCTTCCGAGAGTGAAATAGAGAGATTAAATAGGGTGGTTGCAAAGTTTGAAGGTGTTTATGCTACTCATGTTCGTGATGAGGCTGATAATATATTAGAGTCCTTAGATGAAGCTATTCGAGTTGCAAAAAATTCGAATAAGAATTTGCATATCTCACATCTAAAAATAATTGGAGAAAAAAACTGGGTGCTTATTGATAAAGTTTTGACCAAGCTAGATGAGGCAAAGAATAGTGGTGTAAATATCAGTTTTGATATTTTCCCCTATACTGCAACGGGTTCGGTTTTGTATACTTTTTTACCTAATTGGGTTTCCAAGGGAGGGAGAAAAATGATGATCACTAGATTAAAGGATCCTCAGCTTAGAGAAAAAGTTATTCAGGAGATGCGATTGGATAGTATCGATTACGCTCGGATAATCGTGGCTATTTATTCTTTGGGAAAAACTTTAACTCATCGAATAATTGCGGATATTGCTCAATCACAATGTAAAAGTCCCGAAGAAATAGTGATTGATTTGTTGATAGCTAGCAACGGAAGAATTATTACTATTACCGAAGCTCTAAATGAGGAGAATCTGGAAAAAGCTATACAACATCCCTTAAGTATGATATCTTCTAATGGATCTGGCTATAACCTTGAGCACAAAAGAACTGGTGAATTGGTGCATCCTCGCGATTTTGGTTCTTTTCCTAAGGTGCTATCACAATATGTAAAAAAGAAGAGATTTTTTACCTGGGAGAATGCGATTAATAAGATGACGGGGGCGCCAGCTGCAAAGTTTGGGATCCATAAGCGAGGAGTAATTAAGGAGGGTTATTTTGCTGATATTGTAGTTTTTGACCCAGAGTTAATCAGTGATCTCTCAACAATTAATAAGCCTTATCAATATGCAGTGGGCATTGATTATGTTTTGGTTAATGGAAAGATTACTCTTGAGGAAGGTAAATACATAAGTGTGAGAAATGGACAAGTTTTAGCTAAGCGGCATTAAAATTAAAAATTAAAAAAGTGAATACTAATTATTTTAAAAATAAGAAAATAACAGTTTTTGGACTTGGTCTTTTGGGTGGAGGACTAGGGGTGGTTAAATTTATCGCGAAACATGGCGCAAAAAAAATAATTATTACTGATATAAAGACTAAGGCGGAATTGCAAAGAAGTATCGAAAAATTAAAAGGACTTAAAAATGTGGAATTTGTTTTGGGTTATCATCGTATCGAAGATTTTACCAAGGTGGACATGGTAATAAAGAATCCTCAAATTCCTTGGGATAATAAATATATCAAAGAGGCTTTAGCAAAAAAAATTCCAGTAGAAATGGATTCAAGTTTGTTTTTTAAGTTATGTGACAATAAGATTGTGGGCATAACGGGCACCAAGGGTAAAACCACTACTTCATCAATGGTTTTTGATTTGTTAAAGAACTCAGATAAGAATCCAATCATGGTAGGCGTCGGACAGGAGTCAGTTTTGGATAAATTAGAAGATTTAAAAAAGAATTCTATTGTGATATTTGAACTTTCGAGTTGGCGTTTGTCAGCATTGGGCAGATTTGGCTTAAGTCCACAGGTGGCAGTATTTAAAAATATATTCCCCGATCATCTCAATTATTATAAAGGAATGAAGGAATACATTGAGGATAAAGAAAATATCTGTAAATTCCAAGGGGTAAATGATTGGTGTATTTTTAATGGAGATGATGAAATAATTAAAAAGATTTCTCAAAAAGTTAGATCTCAATTATTAGAATTTTCTTTCAATAGAAAAAATGATGGTCGCTCAGTTTTTTATGAAGACGGTAAGATTTTTATTAATGATGGCATCGATATCTTAGAAATTGTTAATCAAGAACAATTAAAGAAATTCAATAAACACAATGTTTCAAATCTATTATCAGCAATTGGCGTGGCTTTTTCTTTGGGAATTGAAGTTGAAAAAATTAGAAAATCAGTATCAAAAATAAATCCAGTTAAGCATCGGCTAGAGTTTGTCGATGAGATCAAGGGAATTAAATATTATAATGATAGCGCCGCTACTATCCCTAATGCGGCTATGGCAGCCATTGAATCTTTTGACGAACCTATTATATTAATTGCGGGTGGTTCAGATAAAAATTTAGATTTTGCAGATTTTGCAAATTTAATTTCTCAAAAAGTTAAAGGAATAATTTTTCTTAAAGGTAACGCGACTGATAAATTAATAGAAAAATTAAGTAAAAATACTCCTGATCGGGAACATCGAAGATTTGAAATTTTTGACTCTATGGATAAGGCTATTGAAGAGGCTACTCGGGTAGCGGACAAGGGGGATGTGGCACTACTTTCTCCTGGAGCAGCTAGTTTCGGTTTATTTGAAAATGAGTTTGATCGGGGGGATAAATTTAGAAATATTGTAAAAAAATTAAAAAAGTAATATTGATATGAGTTTAGCAAAATATTGCTACTTCAATGGTAGTATTGTCGAGTTTGATGCAGTAAAAATAAATCCTTATGATTTAGGTTTTATGCGTGGCTATGGAATTTTTGATGCAATGCGGACTGCTGATGGTAAGCTTTTTTGCCTAGACGAGCATTGGAATAAATTTGAGAATTCAGCCCAAGAGTTGAGTTTAAATTTAACTATAACCAAGGATGAGTTTGAAAAAATAGTTTTGGAATTAGGCGAGAGAAATAATTTGAAAGAATTAGCTATAAAAACTATCTTAACTGGAGGCGTGCCACCCAGAGGTTTATTGCGATCAGATAAATCGACATTTTTAATTTTAGTTGATGATTTAAATAGTTTGGTGGTGAGTGATGATGCTTACGTGCAGGGTTGGAAAATAATTTCCTTGGAGCATCAGAGATTTTTACCAGAGATAAAAACACTCAATTATTTGTTTCCAATAAAAAATCAAGATAAAAAAATAGAAAGTGATGCTCAGGAAATATTATATACCAAGGATGACCATATCTTAGAATGCTCAACCAGTAATATTTTTATGCTAAAAGATGAGGTATTGATAACTCCCAAGGACGATATTTTTCAGGGGACAGTAAGAAATTTAGTTTTAGCTATAGCGAGGAAAAATGATATCAAGGTAGAAGAACGATCTATTAGCAAAGAAGAATTTTTTAAAGCGGATGAAGTTTTTTTATCAGCAACTTATAAAAAAATTATTCCAGTAGTGCAGGTGGATGATCAAGTTATCGGTAGCGGAGAAATAGGCGAAAAAACCAAGGAATTGATGTTATTATTAAATGATTTTATGAAAAATTATTCTTAAAGATTATGGTAAAAAATATTTACGATTTAATTATTATTGGAGCTGGTCCAGCTGGACTCAATGCCTCACTCTATGCTTCACGGTATGGTATAAAAAATACGATAATTGGTGGAATACCAGGTGGTTTGACCTCTCAAATTCATGAAATCGGTAATTGGCTAGGTTCCCCGGCGATCTCGGGTTTTAATTTTGTCCAAAATACGACTGCCCACGTGAAGCAGTTTGGAGTGGAGCCAATCAACTCTTTGGTGGATGAAATAAAAAAAACCGAAGGTGATATTTTTGATATTTTGTTAGCCAATGGGAGTAGTTTATCCACAAAAACAATCCTAATTGCTACGGGCTCTAAACATCGTAAACTTGGAGCAGTAGGTGAGAAGGAATTTCTTGGCAAGGGGGTTTCTTATTGTGCCACCTGTGATGGATTTTTTTATCGAGATAAAGTGGTGGGTGTTATTGGTGGTAGTGACAGCGCTGTTTCGGCGGCTGTTTTTATGGCGGATATTGCTAAAAAAGTTTATTTGATTTATCGAGGAGAAAAATTGCGGGCAGAAAATTTTTGGATAGTTGCGGCTGAGAAAAATAAAAAAATTGAAATAATTTATAACACTAATGTTAAAAAAATAAACGGGACAACTAAGTTAGAAGAAGTGGAATTAGACAATATTTATCAAGGGGCAAATAATCTCAAATTAGATGGTCTTTTTGTGGAAATTGGATTTATTCCAAGTACGGAAATTGTTAGAGATTTAGGGATTGAACTTGATGAGGATGGTTATATTAAAATTGAAAAAGATGGAAAAACTTCCCTTAGTGGAATTTGGGCGGCCGGAGATATCACTACTGGTTCCAATAAATTTAAACAAATTATCACTGCTGCCTCTGAGGGTGCCATCGCCGCTAACAGTATTCAAGAATATTTAAGAAAATAAGCAGAAAGCAATTCTATGAGAATAGGTATTGATGCTAGATTTTACGGGAGTGTCGGTAAGGGATTAGGGAGATACGTGCAAAAATTAATAGAAAATTTAGAAAAAATTGATAAGGAAAATCAATATTTTATTTTTTTGTTGGAAGAGAATTTTAATGAGTTTAGGCCTAAAAATAAAAATTTTAAAAAAGTAGTGGCTAATTATCGTTGGTACACATTGTCTGAACAAATTAATATTCCCAAGTTACTAAAGCGCTATAATTTAGATTTGGTACATTTCCCTCATTTTAATGTGCCATTTTTTTATCGGAAAAAGTTTGTCATTACTATTCATGACTTGATATTGTTAAATTTCCCGACAATAAAAGGCACTAAGTTAAATCCTCTTTTCTATTGGTTTAAATTTTTGGGGTATAAGTTCATTATTGGCAGTGCTATACGGAGGGCAGAAAAAATAATTACAGTGTCTAATTTTAGTAAAAAAGATATTTTAAAAAATTATCCAAAAATTTCCAGTAAAAAGGTAATGGTGGCTTATGAAGCTTGCGATAGAGTGAGTGGTGAAACACTTCGTGATAGTGAGGAAATTTTAAATAAATATGGTATAATTAAACCGTATTTATTGTATGTGGGAAATGCTTATCCGCATAAAAATTTAGAAAAATTAGCCGATGCCTGGAAATTAATTTTGGCAAAAAATCAAAAGGATAATCTATTAGAAAGAGATCCAATTTTAGTTTTGGTAGGAAAGCGAGATTATTTTTATGATAAATTGGCGGATTATATTTTAAAATTGAAAGTGAAAAATATTAACTTGGTGGGATTTGTCTCAGATGATGACTTGGGTGTGATTTACAAAAATTCCTCCGCTTATGTTTTTCCTTCATTGTATGAAGGTTTTGGGCTACCGCCTTTGGAGGCGATGTCTTGGAAAACGCCGGTAATATCAAGTAATCATGGCTGTATGCGAGAAATTTTAAGAGACGGTGCTTATTATTTTGATGGAACTAATGCAGATTCAATAGCGCAGGCAATTCTGACGGTTTTAAAAAATGATGATTTGAAAAAAGATTTAGTGAAAGCTGGTGAAAAAATAATTTTAAAATATAGTTGGCAGCGAATGGCTAAAAAAACTTTGGGCGTGTATCAGAAATGCCAATTTTAGAAATAAATAGTTCGATTTTATGGATGTGGTAAAAATAAAAAAACAAGAGCAAAATAACGAGAATGCAGCTGATAAAATACAATATCAGGTTTTTGCTTTTGGACAAGTTATCGAAGCCAATGAAATTGAATCGGAGAGCTTAAAACAATCAATTGCGGTTGAAAAAAATAACCAGCCAGTAATAAAAGACGTGATTATTCCCAAAGGTAATCAGATATCATCTAATAATGAAGAAGATAATTGTCGGGAGGAAGGTGAAGCTGCTAAAGCGGCGTCAATTAGCGAAGATGATTTTGAAATGGTTTTGACAAATGAAAATTTGGAGGGCAATCGATTTCTTTTGGGCGCTAAACGACCAGTAGAAAAAAGGGATAGGGTTAGTTTGAAAAAAGAAAAAAAGAATTACGCCAATAAGCAATTTGGTAATGATACTTTTTTAACTAATGTTAATTTGGCCGATTCATCAATTGAGGATGTTGGATTGGTGGAGGTTATAAAAAATTCAGATAGAGAGGATTTTGTTCCAAGTAAGGATATCTACCAGGAGGTGAGCGAATTTTTAACTATTAGCGAGGCTAGCAGGCAGACGGTGGAGGCTGCCAATAAAGCCAAGGTGGATGAAAACCCGGTTATGATAGAGGTGGCGCCAGCAGTGGATGTTAAAAAGGAAAAAGCTAATATCTTTTTAGAGAAAACTCAGCAATATTTAACAGATAAATTTAAGAAAAAAGAGGCATTTAGCATAGATAATGTTAAAGCCAAATCAACTGTTAATGAGGTTGCTAAAAAAATAGAAATCCCAGTGGAGCCAATAATTGAGGACGTTCCAACTAGACTAGCGGAGGAAAAGGAATTGGTAGCTGAGCCTGCAATATCAGATAATCTTTTGAATAATGAGCCCGAGATAGAAGTGGAGACTGCTATTTTCGCAAAAGAGAAAAAAGTTAAGGAAAAAATAAAAATTCCTAAAGTGTCAGTGAAATTATTCAATAAGGATAAGATTACAGCTCTGGGTCATAAATTGGTCGGATTCTCCGCTAATGTTAAAAATAATAAAAATAATCATAGTCGAAAAATTGTTGTTAAACGTTCATTGAGTGATGATAGTCGACTCGATTGGCTTATTTTATTGGCGGCAGTTAAGGTTATTTTCAGGAGATTATTTTTAGAAAAGATGATCTTGGTTCCGGCAACTATTGTGTTGGTTTTTTTTACGGGAGTTTATTTTCAGCGAGGCATGGACGCAAAGCGTGAGGTTTTGGGAATGTCTAAGGATGCCTATACTAATATTAACTTAGCAATTGATGGCATGAAAGGTCAGGATTTTTTGACTTCTTCGGGTAAGTTTAATGCGGCTTATGAAAATTTTTCCGAAGCCTCAAAATCTTTGGAAAAAATGGGTAAGGGAGCAATTGCTATTTCACGTTTTATTCCTGGGGTTTCCAAGCTTTCTTCTGGTTACGGAGTGACAGAGGCTGGAAAGGAATTGTCTTTGGCGGGTGAGGAAATTAGTAAAATCGCTAGTGCTTTAAATGAATTAAAAAATAATAAATCCAGTATAAATAAGGATGGCTTGTCGTTATTGGAAATATTTACTGCTTTTGAGGAAGAGCTTGAATCAACAAAAAAACATTTAATTAAAGCTCAGGAAAATATCGATAAAGTTAAAATAGGTGATATCCCTAAAGAAAATCAAGTTGAATTTATTGCTTTGAAAAATAAATTACCAACAATAATTAAAACAGTAGAGGACTTTTCTGACAATAGTCATTTATTTGCCGACTTTTTGGGGGCAAATGGTCCAAGGAAATATTTATTTTTATTTCAAAATAATCAAGAAATGCGAGCTACGGGTGGCTTTATTGGAAGCTATGGAGTTTTAGACATAGATGGCGAGGGAAATGTGCGGAATTTTTTTATTGATGGGATTTTTAATCCGGACGGTCAGTTGTTAGATAAAATTGTTCCCCCTAAGCCGGTGCAAAAAGTAAGCATTGCTTGGAGTTTGCATGATAGCAATTGGTTTCCTGATTTTCCAACTTCTGCTAAAAAAGCGATGCTTTTTTATGAGAGAACTGGCGGGCCGACAGTTGATGGTGTCATTACTTTAACACCAAATGTTTTGGAAAAATTGTTGGATATCAGTGGTCCAATTGAAATGAAAAAATATGATTTAGTTTTAACTAAGGATAATTTTATCCAAAATATTCAATATGAAGTAGAGGAGGGTTATGATAAGAGTAAAAATCGTCCAAAAGAAATATTGGCTGATTTAGCTCCGTTAGTTTTAGATAAGGTTTTGCAAATGCGAGATGCTAGCTCCTTGAGTCGAGTAATAAATGTTTTTGGGGAAGCTTTGGGTGAAAAGCATGTGTTATTTTATTTTAGTAATAAGGAATTACAAACTAAGGTTCATAATCTGGGTTGGTCTGGTGAGGTGATGCAAACAGAGGGTGACTACTTGAGTGTCATCAATACTAACATCAATGGTTATAAAACAGATGGAGTGATGGATGAAAAAATTAAGCAGCAAATAGATATTGATAAAAATGGAGAAATTACCAAAACAGTTTCCATTACTCGAAAGCATAAGGGTGGTAATACTCAGTTTGAATGGTGGAACAAAGTCAATGCTGATTATATGCGAGTTTATGTGCCTCGGGGCTCAGTTTTACTTCAAGTGGATGGGCAAACTAGGGAAATAAATGAGGATGTGGTTGATTATGCTTCTTTGAATTTTGAAAAAGACACTGATGTGGAAAATGAAGAATCTCAAATGAAGATTGATGAGGGCACTGGAACGAGAATTTATAATGAGCTAGATAAAACAGTTTTTGCTAACTGGGTATATGTTAGTCCGCAAGAAGAGGTGACCATTAAATATAAATATAAACTGCCCTTTAAATTAGATGAGACTAGTGAAGTTAATGCTTATTCCTTGCTGACTCAGAAACAATCAGGTAGTTGGGGTAGTGGGCTGGACATTGCTTTAAATTATCCCAAGGAATGGAAAGCGGAGTGGCAAAATACTGGATTGAGTAGTTGCGTTGGTGAGAATCAAGAGTTTAGTAGTATTTGTTTTGCTGATAATCTAAAAACTGATAAATTTATGGGATTGGTATTTAGCAAGTAAAGATTGGAGTTGCATTGATTTTTAAACTTTTTTGTGTTAGATTTTGCAATAGTTTAACTGGTGACGAGTGGCATATTCATTAATTTACAAAAATTTGATTCAAAGAATTATAAAAAATAACGTCATCAACAATGGCCCCACTAAAACTATAGCGGGGGCGGCTTTGATTGTTTCTGTTGCGGGGATTCTTAGTAGGATTTTGGGATTATTGCGGGATAGAATTCTAGCTTCTCGTTTTGGTGCTGGTGATGAATTGGATGTTTACTATGCGGCTTTTCGGGTACCAGACTTGATTTATAATTTCTTGATCGTGGGGGCATTGAGTGCGGCTTTTATTCCAGTTTTCGCAGGCTTAATAGCTAAAAAAAATAAGGTTAAAGCTTGGGATTTGGCTTCGGGATTAGTTACTTTGCAAGTAATTGCAATAATTGGAATCTCAGCTTTATTCTTTTTATTTGCTCCGTTTTTGATGCATTTGATTACACCTGGTTTTCCGGGAGAAAAAATTGATCAAGCGGCTATGCTTACTCGTATAATGTTTTTGAGTCCTTTGTTTTTGGGAATTAGTGCGGTGTTTGGTGGAATTTTAGTTTCCTTCAAGAGATTTCTTATTTATTCAATGGCTCCAATTTTCTACAACATCGGAATAATTATTGGGGCGACATTTTTTGTGGATAGTTGGGGAATCGTTGGTTTGGCCTGGGGTGTGGTGTTGGGAGCGTTGATGCATTTTATTTTGCAATATTGGGCAGTTAAGTTTATCGGATTTAAGTATCATTTAAAGAAATTGAAAGATATTGTCACAGATACTAATATCCGAAAGGTGATAAAGTTAATGATACCCAGAAGTATGGCAATGGGAGTGAGTCAAATTAATTTATTGGTAGTAACTATTTTTGCTTCCACTTTAGCTTCAGGCTCTTTGGCTATTTTTAATTTTGCTAATAATCTACAAAGTGTACCATTGGGAATTTTTGGTATTTCTTTTTCTATTGCCGCCTTTCCAAAGTTAAGCTCTTTGGCAGCTAGAGAAAACACGGATAAATTTAATTATGTCTTTGCTAGAACTTTTAAACGAATTTTATTTTTTGTAATTCCCTCTAGCGTAATTATTTTTTCTTTACGCGCCGAAATAGTGCGAGCGGTATTGGGTGGTGGAGAGTTTGATTGGGAGGACACCACTGCCACTCTGTGGGTATTGGGATTTCTATCCTTAAGTTTGTTTGCTCAAAGTACTATTCCTCTTTTAACGCGTTGCTTTTACGCTCTAGAAAATACCAAAATTCCATTTTATGCCGCCCTAATAAGCGAATCAATAAATATCCTCGCCTTAATTTTGTTAATCAATAAATTTCAAGTGTTGGGCTTGGCGATGGCATTTTCCTTGGCTAGTATTTTTAATATGGGTTTACTTTTTTTCTGGTTAAATAAAAAAGTTGATTTTGCAAAGAAAAATGACATTCTCTTGCCGGTAGTTAAATTTTTGCTCGCCTCAGCTTTTGCGGCAATTGCAATTTACCTAGCTAGACATACGCTCGCTTATTTCATTCAGTTAAAGACTTTGGGTGAGGTAATCTTGCAGTTGGTGGTTTCTGGCGGGTTGGGAGTTTCATTTTTTCTATTGGCCTGTCATTATTTAAAAATAGAAGAATTTAATGATTTTAAAAAATCAACAATTAAGTGCTTGTGGGGTAAGGCGGAAGACATTGAAAGTCGTGGTTAAAAAATAAAAAAGTGAAGCCTGGATGGGCTTCATTTTTTTATTAATTAGCCAAACCACCGGCTCTAGCTAGTGTGTGCATTTGAATTATAAAACTTTGTTGCTAATATTTTTTTACTAACTTTTTTGGCAGCAAAAGAAGTTACAAAAAACTGCCACACGTACTACTAAAATAAATAAATCTAACTCTCATCACTAAAACTTCAGACTTCGCATCCGCTACGTAACAAAGTTTC
>JBAQFQ010000007.1:0-2699 GCA_049287345.1 Candidatus Moraniibacteriota bacterium | reverse complement strand
TTGGGGAAAATTCCTACGCGTTACTAACCCGTTTGCCGTGGGCCTAAACCCACTCGACTTGCATGCCTTATCCACGCCGCCAGCGTTCATCCTGAGCCAGGATCAAACTCTCAATAAGAAAAGTTTTAAGAAAAACTTTTCCATATAACTCACCAAAAAATTACTCGAAAGTAATCTTAGTAAAATAAAAAGATTTTTAAATCCATTTAAAGCTCTCTCTGAACATTAGCAATTGTTTTTTAAACAAAAACAATTAAAAATTTTAAATATAGGGAACCACAAAAAATTGTGATTATTTGAATAATAAATCCATTCGAAAGAAATTTATTATTACAGTTCTTATACTACATAATTATCTATTCTATTCAGTTGTCAAAGTTCACATTGCTTGTTTTACAAACAAACAAAAACGCATTTCCGAAAGTAAAAAATTTATTTCAGAAACGCATATTTATCCACCCGTATTTTCAAGTAAGAAATGCTGCTTTCCTTAATCGCTTACCTATACTAGCAAGATATTTTTTTCCTGTCAAGTGTTTTGGGAAACTGAAAAAATAGCTCCGGTTTGAGCTTAAAATTCTATATCAAATTATCCTAGTTTAAACTAAACTTTCAAATATTTTCGAATAGAAATCATGCTGCTAAATACCCCAATCATTAAACCTGAAATCAAAACTATGCCACTCACTTTCCATGAATTTACCCAATAAAATCTAGTCATTTCTTCTTTCGGAATCACTTCTTGAATAAATGGAATGCCAGCATAAGCTACTACTAAAATAAAAAATATAGCGATCAACGCAGCGAACAATCCATAAAACATTCCCTCAAAAATCGAAGGAATTTTTATATATAAATTCGAAGCTCCCACTAGTCGCATAATATCAAACTCTTTTTTTCTCGCGTACAAACTTATGCGAATTGCACTAAAGGTAACTAAAGTAGCAATCACAATAAAAATTAAACCCGCTGATAATCCCACCTTTTGGATAGTCCCAATTACCTTGCCCAGTCTATCAATAACATGTTTATTTTTCCCATAATTGATTCTATCAATTTCATTTTTAAAACTTTCCTCTACGTATTTAACTAAACTCTCATAAGCAGATTGATCCTTGGCAGTAAGCACCAAAGAAGAAAACAATGGGTTTTCATCTATTTCAGTTAAGGCCTCCTTGATCAATTCATTGCCCTCGTTATCTTTGGAAAACTTTTCCAAAGCCGCTTCCCGACTAATGTATTCAACGGTAGCAATTTCGGTCTTGCCCAAAAGAGTATTTTTTATTTCAGTTATTTTTTCCTCCGTTACACTAGTTTTAAAATAAACACTAATGTTAACGTTTTTTTCGATATTGCGAATCAAAGCATGCGCGCTCATTCCGATAAATAAGGTGCTACCGATTACAAACAAAGACAATGCTAAAACCCCCACTGTTGCTACAGTCAACCAGGAATTTCTCCTGAAACTAATCCAACCGGCTAAAAAGGCTCTTTTAAATTTCAAAAACTTCATAATTTATTTTTCTTTTTCCCGCTCTCTCTTTGTATTCAAGGGGGTATGTGTCGTTAGACAGAGGGGGTTTAGAATCTTTAATTGAATAATCTTAGATTAAATATTTTCCAGGATTTTGGTCACTAATTACTTTTCCAGCCTCCAGGGTAATTACCCGCTTTTGCGCCATGTTTACAATGTCATTATCATGGGTAGCCAAAACTACAGTGGTTCCTAAGCTATTAATCTTTAAAAGTAATTTCATTATTTCCATGCTAGAAACTGGGTCAAGATTTCCGGTCGGCTCATCAGCAATTATCACGTCTGGCCGATTAATCAAAGCTCGCGCTAGAGAAACTCTTTGCTGCTCCCCACCGCTTAACTGATTTGGGTATTTACTACCTTTTTCCAAAAGACCAAACACAGCCAATATCTTGGGAACTTCTTTTTCAATTTCTTCATTTGTCTTACCAATTACTTCTGCCGCATAAGCCACATTTTCAAAAACTGTCTTTTGTGATAATAATTTAAAATCCTGAAAAACTGTACCAAAATTTCTACGATAAAAAGGTAACAACTTTTTTCTGATTTCATCAGTTGCTCGCTCGCCATAAAAAACCTTACCTGAATCAGGAAAGACCTCTGCGTAGATCATCTTTGCTAAGGTAGTCTTACCCGCACCACTTCTGCCGACTATTGAGACGAACTCTCCTGGAGCAATAGTTAAAGTAATTCCCCGCAAAGCCGAGAATTTATTTTGATAAC
The DNA here is from genome assembly GCA_049287345.1 of Candidatus Moraniibacteriota bacterium. GTDB lineage: Bacteria > Patescibacteriota > Minisyncoccia > Moranbacterales > UBA9337 > UBA9337. Next base: position 442 of record JBAQFQ010000007.1, on the reverse strand, counting down.
TTTTTTTAACATTTTCAAATTTGATAATTGCCATGACTGTATTTGATTTTTAATATTTATTTTAATTTAAGCGTTTCACCTCGCCCTCTTTTTTAAGGCAGGTAAACAAGAATAGCCCACTGACTTCACGCTATATAATATACCACAATATTATTGAATTTCAAATATCCAATTTCAAATTTAAAATAAAATTCTAAATTTATAAATTCTAAAAAATAAAAACCACGAATGATGTTTGTATCTTCTACCCTGCCTGTCTTAAGCGGGCTTTTAGATTTTGTATTTATTTAATGCATTTTCGTCCACACTTTACGAATAAAATAAAAATAAATCAACTCGAGAAGAGCGTTAAGAAACTTTGTCATGGAGCGGACGCGGAACCCAAAGTTTTAGTGATGAGAGTTAGATTTATTTATTTTAGTAGTACGTGTGGCAGTTTTTT
>JBAQFQ010000006.1:0-16847 GCA_049287345.1 Candidatus Moraniibacteriota bacterium | reverse complement strand
TTGCATTTTGAACTTGAGTGTCTCACGCAGTGAGACACGAACGGCTCCAACTCTTCGTTAGTATATGGTTTCAGATACTATTTCATCTCCCTCATCGGGATACTTTTCACCTTTCCCTCACGGTACTTGTTCACTATCGATCTCGTATAATATTTAGTCTTGGAAGTTAGTGCTCCCAGATTCAGACAGGATTTCTCCGGTCCCGTCCTACTTGAGAATAATCTCATCACTTTACATTTCTTTTCGTGTACAGGGCTGTTACCTTCTATGGCCACTCTTCCCAAAGTGTTCTACTAAAAAATGTAAAGCAATCCCGATCAAACGAGTATGATTATCTCGCAACCCCAAGCCATACCTCGCTACGCTCGGATGGAATTTTTAATTTTTAAATCTTAATTTTTAATCAATTTTTAATGACTAAATGAATAAATATTTTTTAAATTTAAACATTAGAAATTAGAATTTGATTCGAAATTTTAAATTCGAAATTTTAAATTCCCCACCGAACACAGTGAGGTACGGCCTGGTTTAGACTGTTCCGCTTTCGCTCGCCACTACTGACGGAATCTCTATTGATTTATATTCCTCTAGCTACTAAGATGTTTCAGTTCACTAGGTTGACTTCATTATTTTATGAATTCAAATAATGATTCCTGCTAAAAAACAGGAGGGTTTCCCCATTCGGAAATCCCCGGATCAAAGTTTGCTTGACAACTCCCCGAGGCTTATCGCAGCCTGCTACGTCCTTCATCGCTCATACGAGTCAAGGCATTCTCCATATGCTTAAGTAACCTTTTCTCTTTTTTTATTTCCTGTCACCCGAAGGCAACAGGAGAGTTAACAGTTAATAATCATCTAGACAAGTTGATTACTAACTTTTTTCCCATCACCCAAAGGTGACAGGATTGATTCCAGTCGCCCGAGGGCGACAGGATGATTGTTTTGATAAAATTGCTTTTTTACCTACGCTTATATCTTTCTCCAACATCGATCTTTTATCCGCGAAAATGTAAGATCAACATCCAAATATAAGTCTATTCAGTTTTTAAAGTTCGCTATTCTCATCCACCCACTTTAGATGGACTGAATCACGCGGAAGTATTTTTTTACTTTATTTAAAAAATAAAGAAATATTTCAGCATGACCTTTGATTTAGATAAAAAATAGAATAAAAAAACTCGCCTTTATGACGAGAAATCACCAACAATTATAAAATTGTTTTAGATTCACCCGTTTTTATATTCAACTTTTTTTTCTTTTTTTCTCAAGTTAATTTATATTATTTTAAACAAATTATAATAAACTTTCTTAAGCACCATTAGATAATAGCAAACGATTTAAATTGTGTCAAGTATCCTGGGGAAATTAAATAAAGGAGTAAAAAATCAGCTATTTTATCACTATTTCTTGAGGCTATTTTCAAGGAAAAAACTTCCCGCTTTTATCTGCGATTTAATTGAATCATTAACCAATGAATCCTGGGATAATCTCCCTAAAAGTTTTTCTCGCCAGGCGCTATCATTCATTGCCAACTCTCCCCCAGCAGCCTGATGCAATGGCACCAAAGAAAAATCCCACCGATTCTTTTTTAAAGAAATCATTACTATCAATTCCTCTTTTACGTTTTCAGAAAAATATTGATCAAAAACAAAATTTCCCAAAGAATAAAAGATGGCTTTGTTTTGATAAATTTCAATCGGTTGAACTACATGAGGATGACTACCGATAATTATATCTGCTCCGCTATCGATAAATTTATGCGCGATATCTCTTTGCGCGTCTGACATATTTAAATCATATTCATTTCCCCAATGAGCATAGACGATAACAATATCATTTTTATTTTTTGCCTCCCTGATTTTGGCGGCAGTATTTTCTGAGCCCAATTTATAAAAACGATTATAGCTAACTAGCGCAATCTTTAGTCCGTTAATTTCTCTCTCACTGTAAGTATTGTGTTCATCTAGCGGTGAGCCGATGTATCCAATTTTATTTTCTGCCAAAAAATCCACCGTTTGTGTTGCACCTTCCTCGCCAAAATTTAAAATATGATTATTACCTAAATTCACCAAATTTATCCGATTGTAAAGAAGAAAGCTTTTAGTCGCTTTATCAAAGGTAAACTTAAAATGAGCAGGGTTTTCCATTTCCGTATCAATAGCCAGTGATTGATTATCTGTCACCGGCCCTTCCAAATTTACAACATTCAAATCAGCTGTTTGAAAAATTTCTCCCATATCTTTGGTAAAATATTGAAACCCCTTATTTGTCATAATTTTTCGATTGTAACGATCCAACATTAAATCACCAGCAAACAATATTTTTGCCTCTCCCAAGAGTTGCTTATCTGAGTTAGCAACTTCTTTATTTTTAGTGTTTTCTTTTTTTGGCATAAAACTATTTAAAGACTTACTTGGATTATTAAAAAACACTCCTCCTAGAAAAATAGTTAGAGCAAAAATAACAATTAACATCAAAAATAAAAATGAATTTTTTGGTAAGTTCATATCTTTTAGTAGGTTAAGTATAACACAACTGTAAGCATAAAACATACGGCATGTTTCATAAAGCAGCCTATCTAATAAAAAAGCTAAAAGTTGAAGATTTATTTAGCCCGCTTCGTAATAACTTCAATAAGACGAGTCAAAATGACATGATTGAGCTATTTGAAATAACATTCGATTTGTCATTTCGACCGAACAAATCTTTGTACTCAAATATTTGGAAGTGGAGAAATCTCAAGTAAGTTAAAGACTTAGATCTCTCGACTCCACATTCGTTGCGCTCGAGATGACATAATTGGAGAGTTGCTATATATCAGAACAATTTAACAATACAGCTACACGGCACCTTATCTGCCCTTGCTTTTTTCCCTATTCTATGCTATAATTAATAATTATATTGTTAATTAAGATAATACACTAACAACTAATTAATCTACCTCCTTCTGTCATCCTCGCGAATGCGGGGATCTCCAATATAAAAACGAGATTCCCATTTTCATGGGAATGACAAAGTCGCTAGCCTTTAGTAAAATTCAACTCAATGACTCAAGAAAATAATAAAGAATTTGATACAGTAGTAATTGGCGGTGGTCCTTCAGGAATGATTTGTGCTGGCTTTGCTGGGCAAACGGGCAAGAAAGTTTTAATCGTGGAAAAAAATTATCTTTTAGGAGAGAAATTAAAGCTTACTGGCGGTGGACGCTGCAACATTACTAACGCGGAATTTGACCAAGAAACTCTCTTGGACAATTTCAGTGAGGCTAAAAAGTTTCTTTACTCCCCTTTCTCTAAGTTTGGAGTAACGGATACTTTTGAGTTTTTTGAAAGCATTGGTTTACCTTTAGTAGTTGAAGCGCGCAAAAGAGCTTTTCCCAAATCACAAAGCGCTCAAGATGTCATCGACAAGCTTAAAGCTTTCATGAAAAATAATAACGTGACGATAAAAAATAATACAGCGGTTGTTTCTTTGGAGAAAAAAGCAGGCTTAATTACCTCTGTAACGCTTTCTTCGGGAGAAAAAATCACTGCCAAAAATTTTGTCCTAGCTACTGGTGGACTGGCTGCCCCCCAAACTGGTTCCACTGGTGATGGCTTTAAATTTCTAAAAAAATTAGGGCACAACATTTCCCAAGCCGAGCCTTCCATCGTCCCCCTTACTACCTCAGCGCCCTGGGTGCATAACCTGGCTGGATTGGATTGGTCTTTTATGGAAATTAGCTTCATCCAAAATGAAAAAGTTCAGCTGAAAAAAATTGGTAAAATTCTTTTTACCCATTTTGGTGTTTCTGGACCGTTAATCTTAAATAATGCCCGCGAAGTAAAAAAACTTCTTAAAAATGGAGCTGTCGAGGCTTCCATTGATCTATTTCCAGACACACCAGAAACGGAGTTAGATAAAAGGATTTTGAAATTATTAGAAAAAAATAAAAACAGCAAGGTAAAAAATGTACTACCGGAAATGATTTTTAAAAATATCTGTTTGGAAATTTTAAATTTACCAGATGTTAATCTTTCAGAGAGACTGGCGAACTCAATCAACAAAGAAGAGCGTAAAAATTTAACTAAAAAATTAAAACATTTAACTTTTCCTATTACTGGTACCTTGGGATTTTCTGATGCGGTGGCTACCGATGGTGGTATTGATTTAAGCGAAGTTAATTTTAGAAATTTAACTTCCAAACTTTATCCTAATCTTTATCTCTTGGGTGATGTACTTCAAATTCCTCGTCCTAGTGGTGGATTTTCTTTGCAACTTTGCTGGACTACCGGAGCGGTAGCGGGCAGGGATATATCATCAAAACATTAAAACAAAGGAGCATTAAAGCATAAAGACAGCATGAATGTTCAATAATCAATTTCCAATATTCATTCAATATTGAAATTTTCAATAACTACATAAATAATAAACAAAATCAGAACATTTCAATTTTGTCATCTTGATTGCAATTCCGGTGGAGTCGACTGCATGTCGCTTAAGTTTTAGCGGTACTGCAAAAATCTAGAATAATGTTTACCTGAGATTTCTCCACTCCGCATCCGCTACGGTCGAAATGACAAATCCAATACTGGTTTTAAAATTTCTAGATTCTTTAGCTAAACAAAAACAACCCCGACGTAACGCTGGGGTTGTTTTTAATTTACTATCTATGAAAGTTTTTTGACTTATTTTTTATTCATCCCTTCGATAGCTCGCAAAATTTCTATTGGCAAAGCGAAGACTATTGTATTGGATTGATCAGAACTAACATCATTAATAGTGCTTAAAGTTCGCAAGTGTAAAGCCCCATTGGCGGCCGCCAAAGTATTGGCCGCTTTGGCTAAATTTTCGGCAGCCACAACCTCTCCTTCAGCCTTGATAATTACTGAACGTTTCTCTCTTTCCGCTTCCGCTTGCTTACCGATAACTCGCTTCATTTCCTCTGGCAAATTTACATCTTTAAGCTCGACAGACTGCACCTCAATTCCCCAAGCATCGGTCGCTAAGTCCACAATTGATCTAATTTTTTCAGCAATCGTATCTCGGTTGGAAAGCAATTCATCTAGATTAACCTCCCCCACTACATTTCGCATCGTAGTTTGAGCTAATTGACTCACAGCGTAAAAGAAATTTTCTACTTCAATAATGGCTTTATTGGCATCTTTAACTTTATAATAAATAACCGCATTAACCTTTACTGAAATATTATCTTTGGTGATAGCTTCTTGGTCAGGGACGTCCACAGCCTTGATACGCATATCCACCTTTTGATAACTTTGAAAAATTGGCAAAACTAATCGCCAACCTGGCTCCATAATTCCTGTATATTTTCCGGTAGTAAATTTTACCCCCTTTTCGTATTGATTGATTTGCTTAATTGAAACTAAAACAATAAAGGCCACTATTGCTAAAAATGTACTCAACATATATTTTTGCCGCCGCTGGCGGATTAATTATTATTTGAATTTTAACTACTTATATATTACAATAATATTTGTACTAGCGCCACCTTAGCTCAGTTGGTAGACCTGCCCGCCATTGCCTAATTTCATATAAACCAATATCATACTTTAATTCATCAACTCCACTTACTCGATTATTATTTTAAAAAATCAGGCGTAGGCAGGCGGGGCAACACACTCGCCCGCCCGCCACGAATATGCCGTCTTAGCTCAGTTGGTAGAGCGACACACTCGTAACGTGTAGGCCATCGGTTCAATCCCGATAGACGGCTCAAGGCATTTCGGGCAGGTAACGTGTAGAGGTCATCTCTGCCTGCCGGCAGGCAGGGGTTCGTTTTCCGACCCGCTTCCACAGTAGCTTTAGCGAGGCAAGCAGGTGGCTCACTTTCAATATTCAATGCTCAATACACAATATACATTCAATATTTAATATTCAATTAGAGATTAAATCTATTGACTGTTGGGTGTATATTAAGTATTAAATATTATTTATCACCCTTGCTAGTTTCTATGGATTTAGAAAAAATCAACAATAATTCATGAGCTTCTTTCCATAAAATCCTGCATTTATCTTTTTTATCATCATGAACCTTTACTAATAATCTCAACCAATGCCTTGTTTCTTTTATTTCTTTCTTTGCGATACTCATCTTATGTCTAAAATCCTTTTTACTTTCAGCCTCACAGGCTTCACAATAATTAGCTCCAATTGAACCACTAGAGCCTATTAATTGATCGATTATTCTTCTATTTAAGGAAGTTATTTCCAGTTCTTTACATAAATCTATAATATCTTCTGCAAATTTTGCAGTTCTTTCTTCAAGATCAAAATTATTCATAAAAATAAAATTTAATGAAATAAAGAATATTGAGTTATTATATATTGAATGAGTATTGACTATTGGATATTGGATATTAACTAATTTTTAATGAAAGTTTTTTCCACTCCTCATTCACCCTCTCCTGAATACCCTTTAAAACTTCCTCATTGCCTGGTGAAAATAAATGTCTAAATCTTTTTTGAGTCTTGAGATATTCTTCAATGTTTTTTTGATTTTCGTTTTTTAAACTCAATTTATAGTCTCCATTTTCTATTTCATAAAGTGGCCAATAATTTGTCTCGGTGGCTAGTTTGGCTACTTTAACATAATCAGAGGTAGGAAATTTCCAAACATTATTACAAGGTTGAAAAACTAAGAGAAAAGAGGCCCCCTCCACAGCGAGAGCTTTTTTGGCTTTTTTCCGCAAATCCTCCACATAAGCAACACTGGCTTGCGCTAAATATTTTACGCCATGCCCTGCTACAATTTGCATCATATTTTTTCTGAAATTTTTGTTGCCATAAGATTTTTTTCCCGCCGGAGTAGTCTCCATACTCGCCCCAATTGGCGTAGCACCGGAACGTTGTCCACCGGTGTTCATGTAGCCTTCATTGTCATAAGCCACGTAAAGGACATCATGTCCACGCTCTAGCATCCCAGATAATGATTGAAGTCCGATATCAAAAGTTCCCCCATCCCCACCAAAAACGATAAATTTTATTTTTTTATCCATCAATCCTCTTTTTTTCATCGCCCGGTAAGCAGTTTCTACCCCAGCAGCAGTAGCGGCGGCATTTTCAAAAGCATTATGGATATAGGGCACTTTCCAAGATGTATAGGGATAAATAGTTGAAGTTACCTCCAAGCAACCAGTCGCATTAATAATTACCACGGGGTCAGTTACTTCATCCAAAATACTTCTGACAATCACTGGGATTCCACAACCAGCGCAAGTATCTCCTCCGGGAGCATATTTTTTTGTTAAATCATTATTCATTTTTTTAATTTTGAATTTCGAATTTCCAATTTCGAATCAATTTTTAATTTATAATTTTTAAATTTGAAACATTTGTAGGGACGCCGCTTCATCGCATTTCTCGCGAGCAATTTAATTTATGACATCTCATCTTGTACAGACGAGTCAGTGCCTCGTCTCTACGTTTTAATTAGACGCGATGAATCACGTCTCTACATTTTAATCATTTTGTCATTTGAAATTCAATCGAAATTCAAAATTATTTCCAATGACTAACTTTTTATTTAACATACCTCACCCCTTTAAAAACCTTCTCTTCCAACAAGTCATTAAAAATATTTTCGATATCTTTAATGAAAACATCTCTACCGCCCAATCCATAAACATAACTGTTAACTTTTATTTTATCCAGATCTCCAAAGCTAAGAGTATTATTTATTTCACTATAAAGTGCTGGCATCGAGCCCGAAGAAATTGCCCTGTCCATCACGGCCACACTTTTTACATTTTTTAACGCTTTAGCTACTTCTTCATAAGGAAATGGTCTAAATAATTTTATCTTAAGGAGCCCCACTTTTTTACCAGCTTTTCTCAAATTATCCACAGTATCTTTGATTGTTCCAGCTGTTGAGCCCATTACTACAATAGCCGCCTCGGCATCCTTCATCTCATACTCCTCGATTACTCCATATTTTCTACCAGAGATATCCACAAAGTCTTTCATTACTGCCTTACAGTTTTTAGTCACTCTATCCATTGCCTTTTCTTGGTCAAGTTTAAATTCAAAATATGAATTCGACAAAGCCACTGGTCCATAGGAAACTGGATTATCCGTATCCAAAAGAGCATTTTCATTTTTATATTCTCCCACAAAATCTTTTACTACCTCATCGGAAAGTAATTCTAAATTTTCGACATTGTGCGAAGTAACAAAACCATCCATCACTACCATAATTGGCAATTCTGATTTTTCCGCTAGTCTAGTTCCGATAATGGTATTATCATAAACCTCCTGCACATCTTCAGAAAAAAGTTGAATCCAGCCAGTGTCTCTAGCCCCCATCACATCGCTATGATCACCATGGATATTTAGCGGAGCACTCAGGGCGCGAGCAGAAATTAGCATTGTAATTGGTAGTCGCATGCCACTAGCGATATAAAGAATTTCATTCATCAGCGCTAGTCCTTGCGAACTTGTCGCTGTCACGGTGCGTACGCCAGCTGCCTGGGCGCCAATTGCGGCCGAGATGGCACTGTGCTCAGATTCCACAGTGATAATTTCTGTATCCGCTTTACCATCCGCGCAAAATTTAGCAAAAGATTCCACAATCGGAGTTTGGGGAGTAATTGGATAAACTGGCATCACAAAAGGATTGATTTGACGCAACGCCTCTGCGGAAGCAGCACCACCAGTAAGGGCGACTTTATTTTTAAGATTAGATATTTTTTCTTTCATTTGAAATTATATTAACGAATAATCATTGAACTTATTTATCAATATTCAATAAGCAATATTCAATATTCATTCAATATCTAATATTCAGTATTTAATTGAATATTAAATCATTGATTATTTAATGAGTATTGATCATTGAGAATTGAATATTATTTCATTTCTATTGCTTTCACTGGACAAACCTGTGCACAAACTCCACAACCTTTGCAAAATTCCAAATCAATCTCCGCCAACTTTGTTGGTTTACCGTCCTCCCTGTTTTTCATCAAGATACAAGCGTCTGGACAATATTTAACACAAGTATTACAACCCACACATTTATCACCGTCCACATTGGGTGCGTAATTTCTCCAACTCCCTGTCGGCGCCGCTTTATTTATATCATGTTTTATAATTGCTCCTTTTTCCATAGTTTTTTTACTAATTACCAATAAAATACCATCATACGGATTCCCTTTAAATTAATTATCACCTATTCTTTTTTTCATTAAAACATTTAAAATTTATTTGAAATTAAAAATTTGAAATTTGAAATTCTCGTTAGAGTGCGTCGTATCCTCTCTCAATCGCCAATACATTTTTTTGAGTTAATTCTGCGCCAATCTTTTTTTCAAAAATCTCCCTAAACTGATTGATAACACTTTCCAATTTTACAATTTCTGTCACTGCGATTAATTTGCCCAATATTACTCCATTGGGTTGAATTATCCCCACGGCGTCCAGCGCAATACCATTAGCATCGATGGCTTTGATATTACCCCTAAAGTCACTAAGTAAGGCTCTAATCTCCTCTTCAGTTTTTAGAGTATTTACAATCACTGATTCATGCTCGGTGATATTTTTTCCCACATCTTCACTAGTAACTAGGGTATCATCTAGCACTACCACCACATCAGGATCGATAATCGGCTCATGATTTCTGATGGGATTACTAGAAATTTTTACAAAAGCCTTAGTAGGTGCTCCACTTCGCTGTGGTCCGTAAAAGGAAAAGGCTTGCACAAACTTACCCTCGCTAACCGCAGCTTGAGCGAGAGATTCGGCGATACTTTTTGCCCCTTGTCCAGCTCGAGCAAAAAATATTATTTCAAATGTTTCTTTATTAAATTTCATTATGTTTTAATTATTCAATTAACGAATTAAAGCATTAACGAGTTATTTTTTATAAAAATTTTATCTTGTATTTCCAATACGTTAACTTGTTTGGTACAGACGAGGCACCGCCTCGTCTCTACGAATTAGGACTACAATATCTGCTAATTGGTCATTAAGATATTTATTTGGTATTGGGGATTTATCCTGTCGCTCGCGAGCGACGAGATTTATATTATTACTATTTATATCTTAACGCCTCCAAAACATCCAAGGCGGCGGCTCGTTTGGCTGGATAAAATCCAGTTACCAAGCCCACAACGGTTGAGAAAATTATGATAAACAAAATAAACCATAGAGGAATATAAAAGATATCGACACTGATTCCTCCGAAATTTTTTGCTACGAAATTAAGCAAAAAATTAAAAAACTCTGTTCCCATAAATCCAATTCCAATTCCTATTGTCCCACCCAAAAATCCAATCAATAAAGACTCTGTCAAAAACATGCTCCAGATATCACGAGCACTCGCTCCGAGTGATTTCATTATAGCAATCTCTTGAGTTCTTTCCAACAAGGAGATTGTCATAGTGTTAAACATTCCAATCGCACTAACTATCAAAGCCAACATGCCAAAGGAAAGTAAAACAATCTGGATGACACCAAAAATCTTTCTCGTTTGTTCCACTGTATCAGAAATAGCCGAGACGATATAACCATTTTTTGTAATCTCCTCCCTAACTGAACCGATTCTACCTTCATTAACTACCCTAATTTTAATTCGATTGAAATATCCAAAACCCAAATCTGCCACTGAGCCACCCGAGACATAAATGTTGGCTTTTGACTTATCATTAATCATACCAACAATTTTGTACTTTCTGGTGACCGTCGTATCATTTTGCGCCGTTTCCCTTTCCTTTTCCGTTAAGGTGGAAATATCTATTTCCACTTCTTTGTTTTTGAAATCGTTTGGATCAATGTGTAACAAATCCAAAACTCCCGTAGTGACCACCGCTTCAGTCTTATTGTCATCAGCAAATAACTCTCCCTTTTGAATGGCCACTCCTTCCAGTTTAAAGAAATCCACACTCACCACATTAACCTTAGCTTCTGTAGTAAAATCACCGCTATGAATTTTAAATTTCTGGGTAATAATTGGAGCAATTTTATTGATTCCATCCACTTTTTCGATTTCTGCTAAATTAGCATTGGTAATAATTGTGCTCTTGCCATCTTTACCCACCTCTGGATAGACATCCAATGATAACAATGAGTCGCTAGTGGCAATTCTCTCCAAAACCACCTTTTGAAAGCCATACCCCAAAGAGACCAAAAAGAAAATTGAAGCGATACCCACGCTAATACCCATAATAGTCAAAAACGTTCTCAAGCGATTATTCTTGAAAGACCTGGCAGATATTCTAATTGTATCCAATACCAACATATTTTTTTATTTTAACTCATTCCAAAGCCAATCATCAAAATCATGTCCACATTTTTAGCTATCTTGTTGGCTGTCTTACGATTAAAGCCAGCCCCTTTTTGCTCCAATGGAGCATCCAGCAAATCTCGAAACACCCCGCGGTCAATCCGCATCATAATGCGATGCTTAATCATCTCTTTTAATCTATCCATTTGGTTCGGCATCACTTTGATATTTTCTTGCAATAGTAAATATTTCAAAATCGTATTTGTCTTACTGTCATAATCATTATTATTTACATCATTAACTATTTTTGCAATTGCAATCACATCCTCCACCTTTTTGGCTAATTTGTGAGCCGTTCGCACATCCATGCTAACTCCACCCTCTTTGTCAGATCTATCCAATTTTTCAAAAAATTCCTGCGGGGTAACTGTATTTAAAATTCTTCTTTTGATAGTTTCATTTAAGACCTCTATTTGTTTTTCATCCATTTCCAAAATCATCGCCCGCGTAAGTATCTCCGCCTTCATCGGCGTAATTAACATTTTGATTTGCTCTTTGCTCAGACCTTGGAAATTTCGCAACATCACCTCCAACTTATTAAATTCGTCCTCATCATCCTTCTTGATTTCCATGGTTTCACCCAATGCATTCTTGATATCCTCTTTGATGATGCGACCATCTTTCATGTAAATAATGTGGTTGCCCCAAATAATATTTTCCGGATTATGCGAAACCATAATGATGGTTTTATTTTCATTACGATTCAATTCGCTCATAATCTGCATCACATTATTAGCGGATTTAGAATCCAAGTTTCCCACCGGTTCATCCGCTAAAATTATCGGTTGGTCATTGATAATTGACCTAGCGATTCCAATTCTTTGTTGCTCTCCACCAGAAAGCTCAGAGGGTATTTTTCTAGCGTGCTGACGGATACCAAAACGCTCCAAGAGATTAAGCGCCTTCTCCTCTCGCTGAGCCTTACTACTGGAAACAAAAATTTGAGGAATGGCCACATTATCCAAAACACTTAGAGTCGGAATTAAGTTATAAGATTGAAATACCATCCCGATTGTTTTGCGATGAAAGAAAACATGATCCTTTTTGCTCATTGTTACTAAATTTTTATCGCCCACAATTACATCTCCTTTATCAGGGACTTCCAGACCAGAAATCGTATTGAGTAAACTAGATTTACCGCAACCGCTGGGACCAAAGATTATCACAAAGGCATTCTTTCTTATTTGAAGATTTATTCCTTGCAGAGCCTTATAAGCGTTTGGTTTTCCATCGTTATAAGTCAATTCTACATTATTTAATTTTATCAAAACTTCTTCCTCCATTTTTTATTTTTTATTTGTTTTTAAAAGTATCACAAGATAAATACATTATAACATAAAAGCGAGCTACTTCTCAATTTTAAATTTATAATTTTGAATTTTGATTGAATTTTAAATGACTCAATGAATTAAATACGGAGTAACTGTATTTCAATAAAAAAATAAAATATTTAAAAATTAGAAATTGGGACTTGAATCGAAATTCAAAATTAGAAATTCAAAATTAATTTAAACATCTACTTTTTTCTATTCTCAATAATACCCTTATATTCATAAAAACTCTTCCTTGGTTTACGCTCCAATGTCTGATAATCGATTTCAACCAATCCAAAACGAGGTTTATAGCCATAAAGCCACTCATAATTATCCAGTAGGGACCAATAAAAGTAACCGCGGACATCTACGCCTTCTTGAATAGCTTTGTCTACATAAAATAAATGCTCTTGGATAAATTTAATTCTCCCTTCATCTTCCAAGCCCCCCGACGTTGGTAATCCATTTTCCAAAACATAAATTGGTAAACCATATTTTGCCTGAACTTCTTTTAAAACTCGATAAATTCCCTCAGGATAACTAATCCATTTCATGGGATGCTTTTCATCCTCTTCGATGGTAAAACCAAAATAAATTTGATTTTTAGTGTCTAGTTTTATTTTTCTCCAATTGAAACTAATTTTTCCAATTCGATAATAATCAATACCAATGTAATCCTGATAACCCTTAATTTTATTGCCCAGTAAATCTATGCGATACCACTGACTTATTCGATTTAAACAATTAACCATACTGGAACTTGATTGTTCATACCAATTATATAAATAACTGATACCCACCTGAGCTTTTGGGTATTTAGCATGAATTGCCGAGTAAATTTGCCGATAGGCCCTAGCTATATTATTAAGGGCTTTAAAAAATTTAAAAGGATTTTTAAATCCTGGAGGAAAGACTCCTCCAAAAAATCCCATCCCCAATGGAACCATCGGCTCATTAACTACTACATAGATATCGATCAAATCACCTAATTCATCTACTACTTTTTGACAATACCTCGAAAAAATTTCTACTGATTTTTTATGATGAAAACCATATTTTTCTTGAAACCAAATAGGACTAGTCCAATGCCACAGAGTTACAGTAGTTTTAATATTTCTCTTTTTTAAATCCTCCAAAATTTCTCGATAATGGTGGATACTGCCTGAAGAAAACACCCCTTCGGCTCCCTCAATTCTCGCCCATTCCAAAGAAAGCCTAAATGTATTTACGCCTAAATCTGTTAACAAATCATGATCATCTTTGAACCTATTCCAATAATCACAAGTTACCCCGGATTCATCGGTAGTTTTGCCCTGCTTTTCCCATTGCCACCAATCTGAATTAGAGTTACCACCCTCAATTTGATAAGAAGAAGTAGCCACACCCCACATGAAATCTCGAGGAAAATTTAATTTGTTTTTTGTTTCTATTTGCATTTTAGTTAAGATAAAAGCACATAAAATTAAATCTCTCTCTAATTTTTCATTTTTAATTTTTCGTTTTTAATTATTCCGATGTTCCCCGGCATCCATTTACGTAAAACCTCTGGAATTATTACGGAGCCATCTGCTTGTTGGAAATTTTCTAAAATAGCGATGAAGGGTCGCGCACTTGGTAACACTGTATTATTTAACATGTAAACGAACTTTTTATTCCCATCTTTATCCACATATTTAGTATTCAAGCGACGAGCTTGCCAATCGGTAAAGTTTGAAGCACTCCCTGTTTCTCCCCAACGATTAAGGCCAGGCATCCACGCCTCAATATCATAAGCTCTAAACTTTCCAGCACTCATGTCTCCTGTACAAATTTGCAAAACTCGATAAGGCAAACCCAACTCCGCATGAATCTCTTTGGAAATTGCAAACATATCTTCATGCATTTTTATTGAAGCCTCGCTATCGGCCTCCATCAAAACTACCTGCTCCACCTTCATAAATTCATGCACTCGATAAAAACCTTTTGTATCTTTGCCGTAGCTACCGATTTCACTCCTATAGCATTGTGAATAACCCGCCACCTTTATTGGTAAATCCTCTTCCCTTAGTGTGTCGTCCGCGTAGTAAGCCAAAAGAGATGGCTCAGCGGTTCCCACTAAAAAGTTTTTTTCCTTAGCAGCCTTACCATCCACCTCTTCATTGGCGGAGGCTAGTTGATAAATATTATCTTCTTTGGAATTATATTCTTTGCCACTAAAGTATCCAGTACCGAAAAGAGCGCCTCCCTTTACCAAAGTAGGAGGAATCATGGGAGTGTAGCCCTTTTCAATCATTTTATTCAATGCGTACATCATCAACGCCATAACCAGTGAAGCTCCCTCATTTTTCAAATAATAACCTCGGTAACCAGCAGTCTTGGCCCCTTTTTCTAAATCTAAAATATCCAAATCTTTTCCAATTTCAATATGATTTTTAACCGGAAAATCAAAGTGAGGAATTTCCCCAGCAATTAAAACTTCCTTATTACCACTCTCATCTTTGGCAACTGGGGTATCTGCTGAAACGATATTAGGCACCTGCACCATCAAGGTCTCAAGGGCATCTTTTATTTTTTTGAATTCAGGCTCTAGTTTTGACAATTCTTCTTTGATTTCAGCTCCCCTAGCAATAACTACCGCCTTATCATCTGCTTTAGCAATTTCATCATTAAGATTATTTTTTTGGGCTTGAAGTTTTTCTACGGCTTGTAACAATTCTATCCGCTTGGTGTCCAATGCCAAAAGCTCATCTAAATCCAATTTAATGTTTTTATTTTTAGCCGCCTGATCAATAGCGTCTTTATTTTCTCTGATAAATTTTATATCCAACATAAATATATTGTTAAATTGTTATATTGATAAATTGTTTACAATAAATTTATAATTTTGAATTTAGAATTTCGATTCAAATATTAATTCTTTAATTTTAAATGCAATAAATTACAACCCCACATTTCATCATTTAAACATTTGAAATTGATTCGAAATTAGAAATTAGAAATTCGAAATTATTTTCCCTCTTTTATCTCATTTAACACCTTTTTTAACTCGACAACACTCTTATCATCTAACAAGGATAAAGTTACTATTCGAGGATTTTGTTTCTTTAATTTTTCTACAATCTTTTTTACCTCAGCTGGTTTTTTTTCATCAGTCTTACTCACGATAATCCATTCTTCCTTCTCTAAAAGTACTGGGTTAAATTTTCCCAGCTCTTTTCTAATCACCTTGTAATCCAAAAGAGGATCTTCGCTATCGGCCGCAACAAAATGAAATAAAATCTTTGTGCGTTCAATATGCCTCAAGAATTTATGCCCCAAACCTCTACCTTCCGCTGCCCCCTCAATTATCCCAGGAATATCAGCTAAAATTAATTCAAAATAAACTCCCAGATGTGGCTCTAAAGTCGTAAACTTATAATTAGCCACTTTGCTAGAAGCGTTAGTAAGTTCATTTAATAAACTTGATTTCCCCACATTAGGATAGCCCACGAAACCAATATCGGCGATTAATTTTAATTCTAATCGCATTTCAACAGTTTCCCCTTTTTTTCCTGGATTAGACTGATTGGGCGTAGTGTTGGTACTGGAACGGAAATAAAAATTTCCAAAACCGCCATTACCACCCTTGGCAATCACTATTTCTTGTCCGATTTTATTTATTTCGTATTCTTTATTATTGGTTAAATCATGTACCAAAGTTCCCACTGGCACGATAACTATACCATCTTTACCATTGGCCCCTGTGCGCATATTTTGCTCTCCCTGTCCTCCATCCTTGGCCGCCACCAACTTCTTGGTTTTAAATGGTCGAAGCGCTCCCAAATCGTTTACGCCACGAATAATAACATTGCCACCCTTACCCCCGTCTCCACCAGTGGGTCCTTGGGTCATCAATGTTTTAGCAAAAGCCACCATTCCATTACCACCTTTGCCCGCTTTTACTTTTATGGTTACATCATCTATCAACATACTTTTTCAGAATTTTATAAATTATTTTAGTCCCACTTTCATCTTTTAGTATAAGCACATAACGCATATTTAGCAAATTTATATGCTTGAATATTCAATAAGCAACACCCATTCAATAATCAATGAATTAATATCCAATATTAAAATATTGAGTGTTGAATATTAAATGAATATTGAATATTGGTTATTGATTATTAAATCGTTATTTTTAAACAATAGTTTTTCCGATAAAACCCCTCATTATATCATTTAAATATTCATAATTGATTCGAAATTCAAAATTTTAAATTCAAAATTAATAACAC
>JBAQFQ010000005.1:0-62533 GCA_049287345.1 Candidatus Moraniibacteriota bacterium | reverse complement strand
AAGTAGAGGTTTTAATTGGACAGGATGAAATTTTAAAAGATGAAATTAGAAATCGAGAGACTGGTCTGATCTTTTTTATCGGTGAAGATTATCGAAAAATAAAGAACTTGCAGGATAACCTAGCCGTTTATGATGAAAAAATAGAGCTTATGGAAAATAGCAAAGGCAATATCGTTGATGAAAATATCCTTAATGAAGTTAATGCTGATATCTCTGTACTTAAAGAAAAGAGGGAGGACTTCGCTAATTTTATTCAGAGCCGTGGGAAAGATTTTAGTTTGTGGGGCTGGTTATTTGAAAAAATATACCTTTCTAATGAAGAAACTATTTTTGGAATTTTTAAACTTAGTTAGTAACTTCTTCCATCTTTATGTTGGCGATGCCTTGCCCCAAGGAGGCAATCTTTTCAAAAGCTACTTTATCTAAATCAATAATACGATTAGGCCCAAATGGTCCGCGGTCATTAATTTTTACAATTACTGATTTGCCATTATCTTTATTGGTTACTTTTACATAGCTACCCATGGGTAACCAAGGATTGGCGGCAGCCATGGTGCCCGTGTGTGCATACCAGCTCGCCAGTCCAGTGTGGGATTTGCCTAATTTTACATAGGTGCCCTGAGTAATTACTTTATCAATAGGCTCTTTGGTAACGACAGTTTCTTTGATTTTTCGACTGACTTCTTTTTGATCGTGGTAAGCCACTTCATAGCGAATTTCCTTGGTGCCTTTTTCTCCCTCAATCTCTACTTTTTTAGTACGCCAACTTAACTTATCATCTTCTTTTTCAATGGTTTTAAAATCAATACTTTTTTTGACAATTTCTTCTTTTATTTCAACGCGAGTAATTTTTATCTCAGCGTTATTATAGGCAATCGTATCGCGTGCGGGCTTAACGATATCCTGTTCATTTAAAGTTAATTTATTTTCATCAATAATTTCGCCTATAGTTTCTTGGAAACCAAAAATTTCTTTAGTTTCCTTATCCACGGAAATAATTATTTTTTTCGCTCTTTGGATTTCAATAATGCTACCAGGATAGAGGAGGCTTGATTTTCCTGGGAAAATTAGGTCTTTTTCAGTTAAGTTTATTTTTTCAGCACGTAGAAATTCCTCCACGGTTGATGCGGACGTGAGAAAAGATTTTTTTAATCCAGTGTCTTTTAAAATAATATTTTTCTCTCCAACGGCAATTCCCAGCACTCTTTTTTCTTTGAAAAATAAAAATTTTCCAGCAAAAAAAACGCCCAAGATTATTAGTAGAAAAAAAAGATATTTAAATTTTGATTTTTTGTTGCTTTTTGGCATCGTCTTAATTATATCAGAGTAATCCTTATCTTAGCATGAATTGGTATTTTTTTGTAGATACTAGAAATCAACTATTCAGCTCTCTCCAATGACAATCATTTTTTCCGTCTCTGCGAGTAATTTTTGTACTCAAAAATTGCGTGGCAGTCTAGGCTTAAAGCACATCATCCTGGATTGCCACGTCGGAGTACCGACTCGCAAAGACAAGCTTCATTCTATCTTTCGGGAAAGCTGAATAGTTACGATGCAAAAGATTGCATTTCTGAGCTTATTTGCTAGGATAAAGTTATCTTTAAGGGGCAGTTATCTTTAACTTAAACATCTAAGTTGGAGGAGCGAAAATGGCCAAAAAGAAAAGGATCTTTAAATGTGAAGAATGTGGCATAGAAATTCCCGATGGTCTTCCTGAGTGTTTGATCTGCGGCCGGCAATCGGATTTATTTCCAACAGGAAAACATGACGGCTCACTTTTTCCTGATTTGGAGGCTGTAGATTGGGGAGAAGTGGGCAGAAGAAATCGGATTTTTTTTGGAAATTCTGAATCTAAGCCTAATTTTGGCGCTGGCGATACTGATAAGGTATCAGTCGGATTTTCTCCAGAAAAAACCAGGAGATTTCTTGAAGAAGGTTAAGAGATGATTACCCATAACGAGGTGGCTGATAAATTCAGCTACCTTGTTTTTAAAAACATTAATATTATCAAACTTTGTTTAATGAGTAGCTAACCAGTTGCTATTATCTTTAAATTTAGAGAGTTGTTTTAAAGAATTATTTGAGTTAAGATATATACATAAGAATAGCTTTTTAATTTTTTAAAATAAACAAATATGTTGGGTTTCATCGCAATCGTTTTATTGGTAGTTTTTTATGTTTCATTTTCTTCTAGATTGAAAAAATTGGAAGATAAGGTATTTGGATCGGCGACAGTTATCAATGCTCCAGTGACGAGTTTGCCGCAGCAAAATGTTTTAAATGAAAATTTGGGAAATGTAGAGCAAAATAAACCCATGACTGAAATTCAAAATGGTATTTCTGTTCAAGATAGCATTGCCCCTAGTCATTTGCCAGCAGAAAAAAATTATGTACAAAAGTTTATAACTTGGCTAGCTGATGAGTGGCCGCTAAAGGTAGGAATATTTTTATTAATTTTAGCTGTCGGCTGGTTTATTACTTATGCTTTTATTAACGATTGGATAGGGGAGGTCGGTCGGGTAAGTTTGGGTATTGTTTTTGGAATTATTACTCTTTCCGTAGGTTATTATCGAGCCAGTAAGCATCAATTGCAGGGTAATGCTCTTTTGGTTTTAGGCGCTACAGCCACTTTAATCTCAATTATTTCAGGCATTGGCCTATATCATTTATTTCCCGCTAGTGTCGCCTTGGTGGTGGCTTTTGCCTTAACGGTATTTATGACTTTGGTCGCTTGGCAGCAGAAAAATCTTTCTTTGGGAGTAGTAACACTTTTGATGGGTAGCATTGTGCCAATTTTCATTTTTTATTCAATAGATATTTCAGTGATATTTCTGTATCTATTTGTTTTGAGTGCAGGAACATTGTGGGTTAGTGGCAAAACTGGCTGGAACTCTTTAAATGTGATCGCTCTTTTGGTGGTATTCTTTTATTCAGTAGCTTACAATAGTTTCGAGGGATTCGATGATGACTTTATAAATTTAGTATTTGCCTTTGCTTTCATATTTTTATTTTTCATCGCCAATACTTTTACGATCTTATACAAAAGTGCTACAGATGGGCTTGATTTGGTGGTCTCGGGAGGCACAGGTTTTCTATTTTTGATTTGGATGCTGATGATTGCCCCTGAAGATTTACTAGTTTATTTGGTTATTTTTGGTGCGCTTCTTTTTGCTCTGGGTGCTTATTTAATTTTTGTCATAACAAAATCAAAAGATCCAATCATTCTTTACGCAGCTATAGCGGGGATGCTTTTGTTAAGCGCTACAGCAATTGAATTTAAGGGCTGGGAATTAACGGTGGCTTATACAATAGAATTCAGCTTGTTTATAATGATAAGTTTGTATTTAAGAAAAACAGGAGGAATCACTAGCAAATCTGCAACGGAGGCCCTGGGGATAGTTGCTTATATTTTCTTAGTAGCTTTGAGTTTTTCTAATATAGAAAGAATATTTGAATATCTAAGTTTCAAAGATTCAGCTGCTATGGGTCGGGGTGGAAATCACCTTATAAATGGAATGCGTTCTATGAATATAAACAGCGATTTAGTGGTGTTATTTTTATTGGGAATCATGTCTTTTGTGATAACCATATTTATTATTCAATTGTTTAATAACAGCGAAAACAAATATCTAAATTTAGCTCGTTTTTATGGAGTAATTGGGGGATTTTATGCCGTTTTGTTAATTTGGATAATGATACATCTGATACTTACTAGCCAGGTGGTAGCCACGATGATAGCCTTGATAATTTACACTATAATTGGGGTATGGTTTTATGCAATCGGAAAGAGACATGCTCATGGCTTATATAAATCCATCGGAGGTATTTTGTTTGGTATAGTTTTAATACATTTATTCCTGGTTGAATTTGCCAACATGGATATAATCGGTAAGATTTTTACTTTTTTTGTGATAGGAATTTTATTTGTGAGCACTACTTTTATTGGAGGAAAAGGTAAACATGAAATTATTGAAAATAATTAATAACTTTAATAACTAAAATATGAAAATACTTTTTTTGAGTTTGGCGATATTGTTAGCGAGCACAGCTTGGGCAAAAGATGAGCTGGACATCAATAATTTAAGAAGTGCTTTCCGCTTGGTGACTGAGGTTTCAGCGCCAGAAAGTGCTATTCCCAATGTTCTCGAAGTGCCAATTGAATTTGAAAATAGCATGTTAGATAGTGTTATGGTTGTAGAACAGGATTCTTTAATTCCCCAAGCAGCCCTTGTCTTAAATAAGCAGGTAATAAAGAAGAATAATCTAACAGCCACAGATTCAATGAATTCAGATAATAGTAGTTTTTTGACAGACGGAGAAATAGATAATTTTTTGGATTATCCCGCTGGTAATCTGGGGGATGCGCAGAGTGTTACAATCGATATCACTGCCAATGAATTAATAACCACATCTTCTTTGAGACTTTATTTAGATAAATTTGTTTCTTTGCCAAAAAGTATTGAGGTGAGAGCAATTGTTTCTGGAGAAGAAAAAATTATTTTGGGAAAAAAAGGTGTCACATCTGACCAGATTAATTTTCCTAAAGTTTCTACTAAAAATTTCAAAATAACCTTGGAATATATCCAACCGCTAAGAATAAGGGAGATAACTATTAATCAGGAGAATGCCAATATTTCTGAGAAAAATAGTGTTCGTTTTTTGGCTCAGCCCAATAAAAAATATGAAATTTATTTTAATGCTGATAGATATGTAAATTCCTTTGAGGGAGAATCGCCAAATTTAGTAGATAGCCGAGATGTGTTAGTAATCAAGGGGGCAGTGGCTACCAAAAATGAATTTTATGAAAAATCTGATATGGATAAAGACGGCATCGCGGATGAAGCAGATAATTGTGTAACTATAAAAAATCCCGATCAAGAGGATGTAAACGATAATGGACGAGGTGATGCTTGTGATGATTTTGATCGAGATGGAGTTATTAATCAAAAAGATAATTGTCGAGATATAACTAACCGAGATCAAAAAGATGTCGATTTAGACGGAGTGGGAAATGCTTGTGATCAAAAGGAAAATCGAATATTACAAAATCAAAAGTGGTTGCCCTTAGCGCTAATCTTGTTTGTGGCTGGTGTCGTGGGAATTCTTTTCTTTAAAGCCACAAAAGCTAAACAATAATACCGAGCATAAAATTTAGGGAGGTGGGAAGCAAGTAATATAAAAAATATCTGAGGGTATGATTTTTATACTTGATAGCATTTTAGATTTTGGGTAAATTATATTTTTATGAAAAATAATATCAATAAATATATTTTAGAAGTTGTCATCTTTATCTGTGGAGCAGTGGTGATGATTTTTGAGCTTGTGGGGTCAAGAATTTTAGCTCCTTATTTAGGGACTTCAATTTTTGTTTGGACTAGTTTAATAGGGATTGTCTTGGGTAGTTTGAGTGGAGGTTATTATTGGGGAGGAAAAATCGCGGATAAAAAAGTCAGTTTTTCTGGTTTGTCCAAATTGGCGTTAGCAGCTGCTTTTTTTATTGGTTTGACTGCATTGGTTAAAGATTTGTTGATTTTGATCTTGTTAAAAAATCTCGTAGGAATAAAGTTGACTTCCATAGTGAGCTCAATAATGCTGTTTGCGCCAGCGAGTATCCTGCTGGGAATGGTCTCTCCTTATATCGCCAAACTAAAACTAGTAAGCTTGGATAACGCTGGAAAAACAATGGGTAATCTTTATGCTATTTCCGCAGCGGGAAGTATTGGTGGGACTTTTTTGGCTGGTTTTTATCTGATTCCTAATTTTGGAGTAAATAAAATATTAATTATTTTAGCGCTGTCCTTGCTGATTATTTCGGTTGTCTTGGCTAAAAAAAATTTTATTAAAACTAAAATTATTTTCTTAGCACTTCTTTTGAGCGGGCTTGCTTCTGATAATGGACTGACTTATTTTTTTCAAAAGGATAGTTTTGTCGATATCAATACTGCTTATAGTCGGATTTGGATTTATGATGACGTAGATAAGGAGACCAATCGAAAGGCGCGCTATCTGCTGGTAAACAGTGTGATGAATTCTGGTATGTTTTTCGGTAGTGATGATTTATTGTTTCCGTACACAAAATATTATCATTTAGCCAAACATTTTAATCCTAGTTTTAAAAAAACTTTAATGCTCGGAGGAGCTGGGTATTCTTTTCCTAAAGATTTTTTATCGAAATATCCTGAGGCTTCGATAGACGTGGTGGAAATTGATCCAGCGATGACCCAAATAGCTAAAAAATATTTTCAGCTAAAGGACAATCCTCAATTAAATATTTATCATGAGGACGGGCGGATGTTTTTAAATAGAACGCAAGCTAAGTATGATGTCATTTTTGGCGATGCTTTTAATTCTTATTATTCTGTCCCTTATCAACTTACTACTATTGAAGCTACCAAAAATATATACAATGCCTTAAATGATGAAGGGGTGGTAATTTTAAATGTTGTTTCTGCTATCGAAGGGTCCAGGGGGGAATTTTTGAGAGCTCAATATCGGACTTATAAGAGTGTCTTTCCGCAGGTATATGTTTTTCCTGTCCAAAAATCTACGGATGGAAATGAATTTCAAAATTTAATGATTGTGGCACTTAAGGGTGAAAAATTACCCACCTTTGAGAGTGCGGATAAAGAGTTAAATGAATATCTAGCAAATATATGGAAAAAAGAAATTGCCAACGACATGCCAATATTAACTGATGATTATGCTCCGGTAGATAATTATCTGGGGCATGCTATTTGACTTTAGCCACGAAATGTGGTATACTTGTAAATCGTAGTTCTTTTTAACAGATAAACTTAATTAGGTCCAAGGAGGGCCTCTATATGGAAAAAAACATTATTCTGTGCTTGGTTTTGGCGATTTTGGGACTTTCTGGTTGTGCGGGAATAATGCCAGCAGTCCCTTATGATGATTATATCAAAGCCCAAGCAACGCACCTGCCCGGTGATGGTGTCCGCGCTAATGCTTCCGCCGCCGGGGTGAGTGGGGGAGTGGAGGTGACTGAGGAAAATGGTTATAAC
Organism: Candidatus Moraniibacteriota bacterium; assembly: GCA_049287345.1. Taxonomy (GTDB): domain Bacteria; phylum Patescibacteriota; class Minisyncoccia; order Moranbacterales; family UBA9337; genus UBA9337. The sequence continues at coordinate 55,514 of JBAQFQ010000005.1, read as the reverse complement.
GAAGAAACTACTGTTATAACCCCATTTTTGGGGACTAAGAGTCCCGCCTATAACCAGGGCCGCCGAGACGCTAAGCGGCAATTGAGGTCAATGAAGCAATCGGCCGAAATTAGCCAGGCTGTCGAAAAAGGATTGGCCGATGGCTTGCGCGGAGTCTTCGAGCCGACGGGGTTCAATCTCAAATACCTTCCCGATTATGAGGAGGCCTTTGAGAACATCAGACTGCGGAATTCTCAGCAAGAGGATTACCGTCGCCGGGAGTTGGAATACCGGCAAGGTTGGGACGCTTATATGCGAGAGAAAGGCGTCCAGCCGTAGTTGTATCGGCGGGTTTTAGCAGAAGTTTGCTAAAACCCGTTTTAATTTTCTTGGAAATAATAATAAATTGTTGTATTGTTAATGTGATAATCGGCTGGTATTAAATAGGGCACTTATTCTCCAAAAAAGTTTCTTTTTCTCCGGCTTTTCGTTTCACACAGCAGCTACGAAAAAGAATCTTTTTTGGGAAATAAATCTAATATTGAATGTATTAAAAAATAATTAATGAAAAAAATAATTCCTCAAAATTTAAAAAATATTTATCATCTACTTCAAGCGGTAGTGGCTAATTTGTATTTTGGTTTTCCGAGTAGGAAGATAAAAGTTATCGGTGTAACTGGTACGGATGGAAAGACGACAACTACTCAGATGATTAGTAAAATCTTAGAAGAAGCTTTAATTTCCAAAAATTCAAATTTGGGAAATGGGGCAAAAAAAGTGGCCCTGGCTTCAACTATTAATTTTAGAATTGGTCAGACTGAGTGGGCAAATCTTTCCCATTTCACTACGTTATCCGCTTGGAATTTACAAAAATTTATCAAGCGAGCAGTTCAAGATAACTGTGAATATTTAGTATTGGAAACATCCTCTCACTCTATTGATCAGCATCGAGTTTGGGGCATAAATTATAAGACCGCCGTAATTACCAATGTCACGCGAGAGCATCTCGATTATCACAAAACAATAGAAAAATATCGCCAAGCTAAAAGAAAATTATTCGACAAAGTGGAGACAGCGATTGTAAATTTGGATATGGAAAAACCAGATGAATACTTAAGTTGTAAAGCAAAAACAAAATTAGGATTTACAACTTCAATTTCAAATCAATTTTTAGATTCTAATGACAAAATTAAAAAAATCATTGCTGAAAATATAAAGTTGGGGATTGGAGGTTCTACTTTTGATGTGGATGGGCAAAAATTTATTTTAGGTTTGGTTGGTGATTTTAATATTGAAAATGCCCTGGCTGCAATTAGTGTGGGAATTAGCGAAGGCGTTGATTTGGAAACTTGCGCGCGCGCAATTGCAAAAGTTAAAAATGTGCCAGGAAGAATGGAGTATGTTGCTAATGATAAAAATCTCAATATTTTAATTGATTTTGCCCTTACTCCTGAAGCGTTAAAAAAATTATATACCTTGCTGGTAAAAATTAAGAATCCAGCAGCTAAAATAGTGGCTGTTTTTGGGGCTTGTGGAGATCGAGATCGGGGTAAGCGACCAATTATTGGAGAAATCGTTGCTCAATATGCTGATGCGGTAATTATCACTAATGATGAACCATATCATGAAGACCCGGCAGCGATAATTAATGAAGTTTTTACTGGAGTAGTGGGCCAGGACGTTACCACTGATATCCCTAATTTCAAATTTCAAATTTCAAATTTCAAATCAATTTCCAATGATCAAATTTCAAATAAAAAGAAAATAGAAGGTTTGAATTGTTGGAGGATTATGGATAGAAGAGAAGCGATTCGGTTTGCTTTAAATATTGCCCAAGAGGATGATTTTGTAGTGGTTACGGGGATGGGAGCGCAGGAATCGATGATTGTGGGAGATAAGAAAATTCCTTGGAATGATAAGCAGGTTATCTTGGAGGAACTTCCTAAATAATATTCAATGTTCAATACTCAATATTCAATAAACTATTAATTTTTCCTTGACTTTTTAGTATAAATGTGTTATTGTTTTTGGTTATATTATTTAATCTAAAATATTATGCGTTTAGAAACAGTAGAGCAACATATTCAGGAAATTCAACAAAAAAGAGAGTCTTTACTCACTCAGTCCTTGGGTTTTATAAATAGTTATTATAAAACTTCACGTAGTTATTATTTGATAATGCTGAGCTTATCTTTAATAATTATTTTAGTAGGTATTAGTTTATTTTTTACTTTTGAATCAGATGGCTTTATCCGAGGGAGTTTATTTTTTGCGACAACTTCATTTTTCTATGCATTAATCGCTTACTTGAGCTATTTGGAAAAGGGTGCAGAAAAAATAAGCACAGTCCTTAAAGATGTGGATTGGAAATACCTTCAAGAAATTAATATTTTGAGAAATTTTTATGCGGGAAGAATTGACGAGGTAGATATTCGTAAATTTTACTTAGCTCAAGAGTTGGGGATTAATCCGAGCGACTTCGGTAATAATCTGACAGCGACTTTTAGATGGATAAATTTTGTTTTGGTTTCTTTGGCCTTAATTTTAATTTTGTTTAACTTTTTTTAAATAAAAATTAGATATAAAAAAACTCCTTCAGTAATGAGGGAGTTTTTTTTGTGGTCGATATTTTTTTAAAGAATATTAATTAGGGCGACAGTAAGCGTAAAGCCGACAATTCCTCCAGCAATCACTTCACTTAGGCGATGACCCATTCTTTCTTTCAACTCAGGATATTTTTCATTATCCATCTCGAGTTTGTTTTTAATGAAGTTTAGGTATTCACTGTGGGTTCCCATATACACGCGCAGACGAGTAGCATCATCAACGACAACAATAGCGATAATAATAGCTAAGGCAAAAGTTCCCGAGGTGATGCCATCATAGTGACCAATAGAAGTTACCATGGAAGTCATAAGCGCAGTGTGGACACTCGGCATGTGCCCATAACTCATCGCATGCTTAATCGTGTAGGCTAAATTTCGATCATGACGAAAGTAAAAGATGATAAATTTTAAAACACGAGTAATCCCTAAAACGAGTAGGGGAATAAGAAATACGTTGTATTGTGATAATTCCATATTTTTATAATTTATTTTAATTAATTTTATTTAAACTTTTTTAAGGTTAATTGAAGAGACTTAATTCTAGTATTAATGACAGGCAATCTAGAAAGAGCCTTGATTTAATTAAATTATACCACAATTCTAAAGCTCCTCAAACCTTGCTGATAGTTTTTAAAATGATATAATTGTAGGGAGGTTAATAATTAAATAAATTGTTTACCATTGGGTAAGCAGATAATAAAAAATATGATTGCATTAGTAGTTATTTTGGTCGTTTTGGCGGCCATTGTCTTGTGGGTAGTGGGTATCTATAATGGTTTAATTAAATTAAAAAACAGAGTGGACGAAGCTTGGAGTGATATTGATGTGCAGTTAAAAAGACGTTATGACCTGATTCCCAATTTGGTAAGTACTGTAAAGGGTTATGCTGCTCATGAAAGTGGTACTTTTGAGAAAGTGACCGAGGCGAGAAATAAAGCGATGCAGGCTCAAGGCACCGGAGATGCAAAGGCTCAAGCCGAAGCGGAGAATATGCTTTCTGGAACTTTGAAGTCAATTTTTGCTTTAGCAGAAAATTATCCAGAATTAAAAGCTAATCAAAACTTTTTAGAATTACAAAGAGAATTGAGCGATACAGAAGATAAGATTCAAGCTTCTCGAAGATTTTACAATGGTAATGTGCGAGATTTCAATATCAAAATTGAGCTTTTCCCTAACAATGTTTTTGCCGGAATGCTAAATTTTACTAAGCGAGAATTTTTTGAAGCAGTTGAAGGAGAGAAAGAAAATATCAAAGTAGAATTTTAAATGTTCTAAGTGTTCTAGTTGTCGTAGGTGTTAAAAATGATAATGCTGAAATCAAGATAACAAAAATAAAAAATATTCAACAATCAGAGAGATGCAACATTTAGAACCTTGCCTACCGGCAGGCAGGCAATTATAACATTTTCAACATATATGACCCTATATACTCAAGCTGATACTAATAAAAGACTAACCTGGCTTTATATCACAGGCTTTTTGATTTTTGTTATTGGGGTGGGTTATATCTTTGCAGGAGCGATGGGTAATAGCTGGATTCTTTATGGGGCAGTTATCTTTTCGGTTTTGATGAGTTTTGGTTCATATTGGTGGAGTGATAAGATTGTTTTGGGAATGAGTGGTGCCAAAGAACTTAATCATGATAATGCTCGAGAGATTTATCATTTAGTAGAAAATTTGTGCATCACCGCTGGACTGCCTATGCCCAAACTTTACATTATTGAGGATAGCGCTCCCAATGCTTTTGCCACAGGGAGGGACCCGGAGCACGGAGTGATTTGTTTTACTACCGGAATAATCAAGAAGCTGGAAAAAACTGAATTAGAGGGAGTGATTGCTCATGAGCTTTCCCATATTGGCAATCGAGATATCTTACTTTCTACAGTAGTGGTTGTCTTGGTGGGCTTTGTTACTCTCTTGGCAGATTGGTTTCGACATTGGGCTTTTTGGGGAGGTAAGAGTGATGATAATGGTGGTGGTCAATTTAAAATTGTTTTAATGGTGGTAGCGATTATCCTTTCTATCTTGGCTCCGTTTGCGGCGATGCTGATGCAATTAGCTATTTCGCGCAAACGAGAATTTTTAGCCGATGCTAGTGGGGCACTGCTAACTCGTTACCCAGAGGGATTAGCGAGAGCTTTGGAAAAAATTTCTTCTGATAGTGAGCCGCTAGAGGCAGCTAATCGAGCCACTGCTCATCTGTACATCTCTAACCCATTTAAAGGAAAAAAAGTATCCAAACTTTTCTTGACTCATCCACCAATTGAAGAGCGGGTGGCAAAATTAAGAGGGCTAAATATTTAATTCATATTACTATGGGAGAATTAAGCGGGATGAACAACTTGGTAAATGTCCCTAATGAGAAAAATAATTTGGATTTTTTGAAAAATGTAATAATTAAAAATCCAAACCGTTATATTGAAGGGGCGGTAGATGAAGTTTTAAAAAGCAATCCACATCTTAAATTGACTCCTGAAGGAGAGGACCGATTTATCTTTAAAATTTTAAAAAATTTATTTCCAACCAATGAAGCTTATTGGAATGATATGGAATTGGGAAGTAAAGTGAGAGAGGTTATCGCAAAAAGATATGTGATTGATAAAGCACCAATAAAAAATGTCCCTCAATATAATATTGAAGAGGAGGAAGAAATGGTAATTATTTCGCCGGCGGATGGCATTGATAGATGGGAGAAAAACGGAGATAAATAGCTATATAAAGATTATGAGTTTTGGAAATTTTCAAGTCCCTAAAAATGATAGTAAATATTATTGGACTCGCCACAGTGTTGGAAAGATGATGCAATACGGGATTAGTGCCCAGCGAATTAAACGAGTAATTCGTAGTTATAGTCGAATAGAAGAGGGGATTGCTAAAAACACAGTGGCGGTAATGCAGCCCCATTCATTTAAGATGGATAAAAAAGGAAAGAAAACTTGGAGTCAGGAAATTTGGGTGATGTATCAAACGCCGAAGGTGTTAACTAAAAATGAAAAACTAAAAACTAAAAATGAGGGGGATGGAAGTAGTGCAAATTCAAAGTTTGATTTACTAAACACAAATCAATTAAAGATTATTAGTGTTTGGCGTTATCCAGGTGTGAGTCCTAAGAATAATCCAATTCCAGAGGATATTTTGGAGGAATTGGGGGATATGATTTAGCTGAAAGTGAAAAACGAGAAGCGAAAAATTAAAAAATATTTTCTAATTTAATTTCCGTGATTAATAATAAAATAAAAACATCCATTTACTATGGATGTTTTTATTTTATTTTCAGTAGCCCTAAGGGGAATCGAACCCCTGTTTACAGGATGAAAACCTGCTGTCCTAACCACTAGACGATAGGGCCGTAAAACAAAAAAACAATATTGATTTGAAAATAAAACATTAAATACTAAACAAATCAAAATATCATTTCAACGAATATTATAGTAGCATCTAAATTAATTTTAATCAAGTCTTTTCTATTTTTATTGAATTATTCAAAGTCGAGTTAAGATTCATAATCTTGAATCAAAAACCTCAAATTATATTGCATAAATATGGATACCTGTTATTATAAAGAACTGCTTTTTGGGCGGTTTTGTTATTTGAAAAAAAGAATTGTTGTATTTAGGAATAAAAAATAAAGCAGGACAGTGGTTCAAAAGAGGCGGTAGTTTCCTAATGGTGCATTACAAAAAAGGAGGCAGTAAACATGGAAGCCAAAGACAGAATTATTGTAGCACTGGATGTGAATAGTCTGGATAAGGCAAAATCTCTCGTGGAAATTCTTGCTCCACATGTCGGATGTTTCAAGATTGGGCTGGAATTAATAACAGCCATTGGTGCTCCTCAGATTGTGGATTTCATCCATTCACTGGGTGGTCAGGTTTTCTATGATGGGAAGTTTGACGATATCCCTAATACAGTTGGTGGCGCAACCAAGGCAGTCGCTGCATTGAAAGTTAAGATGCTTAATGTGCATGCTTCGGCAGGCATTGAGTCCATGATGGCCGCTGTCGCCAATAAAGGTGACGCTCTCGTTCTCGCGGTGACAGTGCTTACTTCACTGGAGGAAAATAACGCCAATTTGATCTTTGGTGGACCAAGTAAGGCCAAGGTTTTGCAGTTTGCGCGTGACGCAAAGCTATCTGGCTGTGATGGCATCATATGTTCACCGCAGGAATTGGAACTTCTCGGAAAACAGAAAGAACTCAGCGGACTGTTAAAGATCACACCTGGTGTTCGTTCTGCCTGGGCGGTGACAGGGGATCAAAAAAGGATTATGACACCTGCGGAGGCGATTAAGGCTGGGGCGACAGCTTTGGTTATCGGACGCCCTATCACCAAACCGCCGGCGGAAATTGGTTCGCCTGTTGATGCGGCAAATAAAATTGCCGAAGAAATTTCAACTGTTTTATGAGGGAGGGGCTATGAATGAGCATGAAATCATGAAAGTGCTGAGTAGTGTTGGAGCTGTAATTACAGATAATCATATCGTTTACACCTCTGGCAGGCACGGTTCAGTCTACGTCAACAAGGATGCGGTATATCCGCACACCAAGAAAACTTCAGCTCTGTGCAAAATAACTGCTCAGAATTTTGCTGATGATAGCGTGGATGTTGTAATTGCTCCTGCTGCAGGTGGAATTATTATCTCTCAGTGGACAGCGTATCATTTGTCAGAGATAACTGGGCGTGATGTTCTTGGAATTTATGCCGAGAAAGAAATAATGGTTATCCCTGACCCTGAGGGCAAAAATCGCAAATGTTATTTTGAAACAGGCGGTTTTGTCATCAAGCGTGGCTATGACAAGCTTGTGAAGGGAAAAAATGTTTTGGTGACGGAAGACGTACTTACAACTGGCGGTTCAGCCAAGAAGGTTATCGAGGCCGTCAGGGCTCTGGGCGGAAATGTTGTTGGACTCGGAGTTCTCTGCAACCGCGGAAACATAAAGCCGAGCGATGTGGCAAATCCCCCGAGACTCTTCTCCCTCATTAATGTAAAGCTGGATTCTTGGGATGAGGGAGATTGTCCACTTTGTGGTGAAGATGTTCCTATAAACACAGATGTCGGCAAGGGACGTGAATATCTCTCAAAAAAGATGTAGCCAGAAAAGAAGCAGTAAGCCCTGTTGGTCCAATGAGACTAGCAGGGTTTATTTTTTTATAAATAAATGTTCCATTAAAAAGTTGTTTTTCTTTTTTAAAACCCAAACTCTGCAGAATGAGCGACGGATGAAGGGGATTATCTCTTAGAGCTATTTATGAAAAAAAAACTAGGTGGGTTTTTTATTCTATGCTAATATGGCATTGAACTAATAAATTAAAAAGAATATTTATGGATATAATTTTTGCAGTAGCCTTGGTGCTGATGATACTGGGTATTATTGGCAGTGTCTTGCCAATTGTCCCCGGACCGATGCTGAGCTTTGTAGGATTACTGGTATATTATATTTTTCAAGAGAATGAAATTTTAACCTTGGGGCCAATATTATTTTTTGCTTTGGGTATGTTAGTTCTTGTCGTAGCTGATTATTTATTCCCACTTTTGGGAGTAAGATTTTTGGGAGCTTCCAAGAAGGGACAATGGGGAGCGGTGGTTGGTGCTATTTTAGGCATCGTATTTTTTCCACCTTTAGGTATTTTTATAGGTGCTTTGCTGGGGGCAATTATTGGCGAAGTATATCATGGCAAAGAACTTCCAGAGGCGATGAAGGTTTCCATTGGTGTAGTCACGGGAAGTGTAGTAGCTATTTTTTTGCAAGTAGTTTTTTCTTTGAGCGTGATTGGTTATTTTTTATTTAAAATAATTTCTTAGTTTTTCCAACTCACTATTTTAAATGAATATCAAATATTTTTATATATATTAATCTCAAAAATAAACTTCTCTAAATTATTCATTGAGATCTCTCCATGCATAAATTTATGAGTACAAAAATTTATTTAGTCGAGATGACATGCTGTGGATTTATTCATGTTCGAAACCTAAAAAATAGCAGCTTGCTTTTTCCTTAAAAATGGTGTATAATAGCTTTAGGTAAATAAACGGGTGTAAAAATCCGTTTTTTATATTTTTACCAAACATATGGACAAAATAAGACAAAAATACAATAAGATAAAGGAAAAATTGACTAAAGTAAACCTTAGTCAACCTGTTTTTGTTGATAAAAAGATGCCCAATTGGTTAGATATTGATAAAAATGCGATAAAAAACATCCTTTTAGCTATCTTTGCTATTTTCCTTTTATTCTTTACTTATTTTACTTTAAAAGCGATTGATAATATAAAAAGTGCCAATATTGAGATTTCTGCTATGCCTGTGATTAAAAGAAATATTGCGCTAGAAAATAAAATTAGAAACCAAACCGCCGGATTTCCTATGGAAAATATGACTCGAATTATCGCCAAGCAAGATGAACAAGTGGCGGCTTTTTTGGTGGCGATTGCTAAGAAGGAAAGTAATTGGGGCAAAAGGACTCCTAAACTTAATGGAGAGGAATGTAATAACCTTTGGGGTTTTCGTCAAAAAAGAGAACGAATGGGTAGTGGGGGACACACTTGTTTTGATAATCAAAAAGAAGCTGTTGAATTAGTAGCTTTGAGAATTAAAGATTTAATTGATAAAGGTGTGGATACACCTGAGGAAATGATCGTTTGGAAATGTGGTTATAATTGTGATGGTCATGATCAAGAAAGTGTCGAAAAATGGATTAGTGATGTGAAGTTTTATTATAATAAATTTTAAATTTAAAAAATGGAAAGAAATATCAATTACGCAGAGTTAATTAAAGAGGCTTTTACGCTTACCCTAAAAAATAAATTTTTATGGTGGTTTGGTTTAATGATTTCTTTTGGGGGACTAAATAGTTCTTTTGATTTTAATAGCTCAGATAAAAAAGAGTTAAATGAAATGGATTACGCCAGCCTGTTGGGAAAAGTTAATTTTTATTGGGAACATTATCAAGTTTGGATAATTTTAGTGATTGTTATATTGATAGTTATTTTTATTGGTATGATAATCTTGGGGATGTTGGCACAAGGAGCTTTAATTAAATCAACTTTAAATATTTTAAAAAAAGAACCAGCTAATTTTAAGCTGGGATTTAAGCAAGGTGGTCATTTTTTGAGTAGGATATTTTTTATTAATTTATATTTTTCTTTGATTACTATTGGCCTAACCTTAATATTATTTTTTCCGGTAATAAGACTTTTTATGTTGGAGTCTTATGGGGCAGGCATATTTTTAGCGATAGTAGCATTTTTGATTGTGATTTCAAGTGTAGTTTTATTTTCTTTTTTGAGAAAATATGCCCAAATATATTTAGTAAGTGGTGATTTGAAATTTAAAGAATCCATTCGCCTAGCCTTTGCTTTGCTGGAAAAAAATATGAAGGACAGTTTTATTTTTGGTCTAGTTAATCTAGCTTTGGGAATCATCCTCGGTTTGGGATTATTGTTTGTCGCTTTAATTATCCTCGCAATTGGGGCGGCTATTTATGCCTTATTGGCAGGGAAAATGGTGGCAATGGTATTAATGGGTCTAGGTGGTTTATTGTTATTTATCTTGGTGGCTTGGTTTAGTTCGGGAGTGGCGGTATTTTTTCAAACTATGTGGATACTTTTTTTCATCGAGATTGCTACTGAAAAAAAGTTAGAAACTAATCTAGCCCCAGAGTCGGAAATAATTAGAAAAGATATTATGAGCTCAGAGAGTTATTAAAAAAAATATTAAATAAAAAAACATCTCCTAAATATTGTGGAGATGTTTTTTGTATTTTTTTATTGAACGGTACAAGTGCTGCTGCTGTTACTGCCCGTTGTACCCAGTCCACTACCCATCAGATTGCCGCTAGGGGTGAGATTTTTTAGACTATCACGTAGGTCCTGAGAAGCATCACAAATATTTTCATTGATTTTATTTTGGATATTTTGCCTGGCGTTGCCAATTCCTTTTTTGATTATCCCGGAAGCTATTTTTCCTACTACGATTCCCGCTACCTCCCCAATATGCTCGGCGTTAGCGATAGCATCATTGTCCATAGTGTTGGCGGCCAGCGTAATGCCTTGAATGATTGATCCTGGGGTGATCACATAGCCGTTTTCATCTTGGCTAGCGATAAAGCCCCCGTAGGCAGTGGCTTTGGCCGCAGCCTTGGTTTGCTCTTCTTTTAATTTTTTCTCATAAACACTTTCAGTTATCAGGGCGTAGGCGATAGGGTTGTTATTGGGCTGCATAAAAGCGTTATAAGCGGCCCAGGTGCCGTCATCAAACATATTTAGGGCATCACAAGCATATTCTTGAAAATCATCTTGCAACTCAGTGTAGTCAAAGGTGACATTAACTTGTTTGGCTCTTTCTGAGCGCCACTCAGAAAATGAACCACCACAAGAGCCAGAAGTGTATGAGCCACTAGAGCGTCCACGGGTGGTAACGGTAAAGAAATCGTTCATGTAGGTGTTGGTGGTACCAGAAGGGCTGCTAAACAAGTAATCCTCCCAATCAGTAATAAAAAGTGCCCCAGCCTGAGTAGCTCCAGAAACTAAGTTATTAATGGTTTCACTAAGGGTATCAATAGCTGCTTTTTTTAGCGCACCTACTGCTGCAGCCTGGACTTCTGTCCAAAGTTTAGTGAGCATAGCGTTAAAAAAAGCTCCTCCGAAATCAGGCCAAGCTACGATAGGCGCGGTAGCAGAGGCTTTTAGCGGGGAAGAGAAGATAAGAAAAATCGCTAAAAAATAGATAGCTATTATTTTTTTTATTTTATTATTCATATTTAGTGCTTTCCTCTAGGGCAAAATCAGTTAGACCTAATTCCTCTAGTTTAGTTTGAACTTTAGTTAAATAATCATTGGCTAAAACCATGGCGTTTTCTACTTCGGAAAAACTTACTAGCGAGGCAATCGGATCAGTGTTATCTAATTTAACTTTATCTTTAAGGGATATAGAGTAGAGTCCTAATTGTAAACCTTCTTTGTGTAATTCAAGCATATCTTTGGGTACTTCTAACTTAGCCAACTCTTTGGAAATGTCTTCGCCTTTTCGGGCTAACTCAGTAAAATAGCTGATATCAGAGTTGTTTTCTCCAGAGATTGCGGTAGGAATTTTTTTAATTAATTCATCGGAAAATGCAGTAATGGATTCTCGAGAATCGATGGAGTGAGGAAGATTGTTGGCCATAATGAAAAATACCGCGGATAAATATTCTTGATTATCCTCTAGATATTTGCGGGCTTGTTTTTCTTTTCCAAAACCACTGTAGTCTTGCACTTTAATTTTTATAGTAGACTCATCAATTTCTGGTAGGGCACTAATTGGGGCGGCATTATTGGCAATGCTTTCATCAATCAATTGATTGATATCATTGATACTAAGCCCCTCCTTACCATTTTTCTTACTTTCCGATACTGCTGCTGCAATTTTAGCGGAGAGATCAGTAGTCAAATTTCCAGAAGGATTAGTGGTGTCATTTAAAGTTAAACTAGTAGAAGGATTGGTGGATAGTTTGTCTCCAGGGGCTGCTTTTAATGGGTTGTAGCCACTTTTTATTTCTGCACCATCATTGTATCCATCTCCGTCACTATCAGGATTTTTTGGATCAGTGCCATATTTTAATTCATTGGCATCGCTCAAGCCGTCCTGATCGATATCAGAAAAGATGTTTTTATCATTAGCATTTTCTTGAGCAACAATAGAAAAAGAAAAACTGCCAATAACAAGAAAGAAAAAAACTGCAAAAGTTAATTTTATTTTTTTTACTTCAATAAAATACATAACCTACGTTTTATTTTTATTTAAAAAAATGGTTGAATTCGTTGAATGTTTTGGGGTTTATTTTGGTTTTGAGTTTCTTATAAAGCACGGAAAAAATAAATTTAAAACTAAATATTTATTTTAAATACATCTAAATAAATTATAGCATAAATTTACTTGATTTGACAACTATTTTAATGCTATCCTTGCAGGTGTTGGGAGGGTTAATTATAAGCCAGTTAGATATGCTAAAATTTTTAAATAATTTAATCGAAAAGCTAGAGACAGCCCAGACTTCTTTTTATCTGTGGGCGATTACTTTTTTAAGTATTATTTTTGCCAGAGTTTTGATGGAAAATTGGCTAGGGGGAATGGTTAACAAAAGTGGTGATTACTTTTTTCATCATGTGGCTTATACTTTTTTCTTTTTCTTTATGTCCTACAGCATATTTGTGGGATTATTGATGATTAATTTGAAACTGGAGCTAAAGAAAGCGGCCAACATTTCCTTGTTTGGATATCTGATCATAATCTTTCCGCCTTTAATTGATTATATTGTCCTGAGGGATAGTTTTTTTCTGAGTTTTTACGGTATTTACGAATTGGCAGATATGCCTTATCGATTTTTTACTGTTTTTGGAAAAGATCCACATTTTGGAGTTACTTATGGCGTTAGAGTGGAAATCGTCATGACCGTCTTGGCTTTGATTCTATATGGTTATCTGAAAACTGGGAAAACGCTAAAATCTTTGTGGCTAGGTATCCAGGCGTATCTGATTTTGTTTGTGTTGGCTAGTTTTCCTTCTTGGATAACAATTTTTCTATTGGGTTGGTCAAAGGGATTTTTTGCCGTGGTGGAAACTGATATTGTTAAACTATTTTTAACCTCAGCTAAGTTTTTTTCTCGAGAAACAGGCACTTATTTAAATGCCTTGAGTATAAAACTAACTACTATTTATTCATTAATGCTAATGGTAGTTATTAATTTAGGATTATATTTTAATTATCGAAATAAATTTATAGCTTTTGTAAAAAACTGTCGTCCTGTGCAAATTATTTATCATTTAGGGCTATTGGTGGTGGGGATGGGATTGGGGATGTTTTTTACTCAGACCAATTGGGATTTTAATTTGTTTAATGGTTTAGCTTTTTTAAATATTGCCTTGGCGGTAATTTTTGCTTGGTTGGCTTCGGTGGTGGTAAATGATATCTATGATAAGCAAATAGATGGTTTAACTAATAAAAAAAGACCCCTGTTGGTAGGAATCTTTACGGAAAAAGAATATATTGTGGCGGGTGTAGTGATTTGGCTAGCTTCACTTCTTTATGCGGGAATAATTAACCCGAAGATTGTTTGGATACTTATTGCTTATCAGGCGCTGGCTTGGTTTTATTCAGCTTGGCCGTTGAGACTAAAGAGATTTCCAATTGTGGCTAGTTTAATTAGTGCCCTGGCCTCTTGCTTGATAATGTTTGCTGGTTTTATGCTGGTTTCTCCCGGAGAAGATATCCAGGAATTTCCTAGGAGAATTTTTTGGTTAGTGCTTATCGCTTTGACTATTTCTTTACCAATTAAGGATTTAAAGGACATCGCTGGAGATAAACTAGATAAAGTTTATACCATCCCAGTAATTTTTGGAGAATATTGGGGGAAAGTGATTATTGGTAGCGGAATTTTTTTATCCTACTTTTTAAGTATTATTTTTCTAAATGAATTTAGTCTTAATTTTTGGGCAATTCTTTTGGGTGGGCTATCTTTTTGGGTGGTAATTTTTTCTGGTAATCACAAAAAAATAAATAATCGCAATGTGATTTGGTGGGTTTTGGCTTTATTATTGGTGTATTTATTAATTTTGTTAAAATTAATTTTTTTAGAGAAGTTGGCTTAATTTGAGCCAATTTTCGATAGAGAGTTCTTGAGCTCTAGTTTGGGGAGATAACTCAAGAGTCGCCAAATCAGCGGCTATTTTTTGTTTATCGATGTGTAGGCTATTGGAAAGATTATTAATCAAAGTTTTTCTTCGGGCACAAAATCCGGCCCGCACTATCTTGAAAAATTGCTTATCGATATCTTTGTCGATTTTGCGTAAATTGAATATTTTTATTACACTGCTGTCCACCTCAGGCGGAGGATCGAAATTTTCTTTTTTGACTGCAAAAAGTATTTCCGCTTGGGCATAATATTGGACAGAGGCGGATAATTTACTCATTTGTCCAGGCTTGGCGACAATCCTCTGGGCAACTTCTTTTTGGACCATCAGAGTTAGGGATTCTGGCTGATGAGAAGTTTCTAAAAATAGTCTGATAATTTTAGAAGTGATGTAATAGGGAATGTTGGCGACTACTTTGTAATTTTTAATTTCGCGTTCTTTGAGCAACTGAGGAAGGTTTATCTGAAGGATGTCAGCAAAGATAAGTTCTAGATTTTTTTGATTAGCAAATTTTTCTTTTAAATTATCAGCTAACTTATCATCCAGTTCGATAGCGACAACCCGCTGAGCCTTGGCACAAAGCTCCTCAGTTAAAACACCCCCACCGGGTCCTATCTCCAAAACAGTTGTTGATTCATCAATCTGAGAGGAATTTACGATGTCAGTTACAATAGTGGGATTATTTAAAAAGTGTTGTCCTAAATAGCGAGGCATAAATGTGGGTTTTAATATTAACTTAATCTTATTTATAGATTAGATTAATAAGCGAGATAAAGCAAATACCTTCGATAAATTTACAATTTTCAATAATCAATTTCCATTTAATATACCTACGCCCAAGCTTTGGTAGACGAGCTCGTTTGGAGTAAATTCTCCGCAGCTTGCTGAAAGTAGGGTTCGGGGTTTTCGAATAATTACAGCTGCTTAGTTTTTGTGCTTTGGTACTAATTTAATAACTTAGCTGCTATAGTTGCTTTAATGTTCAATGTGCTAAAATGCCAACATGAGCTATTTGGCATTTATCAGTTTTGGCGTTATAATGACCATGAAATGTTTAAGTTTTAATATTTAGATAACATGATGAGTAGAGATAAAAAAAGAGGAGTGATAATTTTTATTTATTTTTTAATTTTTGGTTCCTTTTTTTCCTTGATTTACTATTTTCTTCAACCGGAACCTACCTGTAGTGATGGGATTAAGAACCAATTAGAAGAAGGGATTGATTGTGGAAATATTTGCCAAGTGGCTTGTAAGAAAGACATCAATGCTCAGCCGATAGCGGTAGATGAGAAATACTTTGTTTATGGCAATAAAAATCAGTTTGATGTCATGGCTGAAATTTCCAATCCTAATGATAAATATGGGGCCTTTAAATTTGATTATGAGTTTAAGCTAGTTGATCAAGCTAACTCAGTTTTGGCTCAGAAAAAAGGAAGTAATTTTATTTTGCCTGGGGAGAGTAAATTTATCATCGAGATGAACTTACAATCAGCTATTAATCCTTACACAGTGAATTTTGAAATAACTAATGTAGAGTGGGATGAATTTTTAGATTACGAAGAACCAAAATTAAGTATTTTTAGAAAAAATTATACAGAAGAGGTGGGTAGAGGAGTGGCCACTGGACTAGTGAGAAATGAAAGTTATTTTAACTTCAATTCAATAGAGGTGGATGTGGTTTTGCGTGATAAAAACGGTGTGCCAGTAGCTTTAGGAAAAAATGAAATGAGAACCATTAATTCCCAGGAAGAAAGAGATTTTAAGTTGATTTGGCCATATAAGTTTAGTGAAGGGGTGTTTAATGTTGATGTGAAAGCCGAAGCCAATATCTTTGATCAATATAATTTTATTAAAAAAGAACTTCCTAGTCGACAATTTCAAAATTATAGTTATTAAATAACTAAGTTGAGTCGGCTAAGTTTATAGTTAGTATAAAAAATCTCCCCTAGGGGGAGATTTTTTTGTTTAGGAATTAGCAGCGAGGAGATTTTTATAATTACGATAAACTAGTGAATTAAAGTTTCTAATTAAGCGCTCTATCTCAGCGGGGGAAAGTTTCTTTTGTTTGATCTGCTCTATTTGAGAAATTTTTTCTAAATAATCGGCGATTATTTTTTCAATGATGTCATCTAATTGAGGATGTTTTTCGTCGAGTTCCCTTTCATATTTTTTGAGTTCAATGGCTAAAATAGGGGATAAATCCTCAATTTTAGAAAGCATCTGCATGGAATTCATTTTGAGTTGGATTTTTTCTAGGATTTTCATGTAGCGAAAAATTTTCTTATAATAATCTTGACTCTCAAGTGGCCAGGCTTTTTCCTGGGTTTCATTTTTCTTAAAATCGGCAGGGTTCCAATTGTAAGCGACGAGAAGTTTTTTTCGAGCTTTGGTGATGCCACCTTGAGCGTAGATATCTTTGCCGATGTTAAAGTGATTGAAAAGCTCAGCAAAATAAAGTTTACCAAAAGCTCTGCCTAGGTCACCATTATTATTTATAAGCGTCAATAAATCATTAATATCGGCGGGAGAGAGCTCGTGCATTGGTGGGCCATCAAACTCAACGTTGTTTTTGTTTTCTAGAATATTTAAATAGCGGACAACTTCCTTGATAGTGATGGGCTTAACCTGCATAATACCTTGAGCTCCAGCTGAAGATTGAGCATCTCGCTTGAGTTGAGATTCTTGAATCTGGACAGCCAAAAAGAAGTTATCAGTAAAAAGTTTTTTAGGAAAAAAGTTTTCGTCTCTTAAGAGCTGGTGGGCGCGGACTTGAATTTCGTGGGCGAGTTCTTGCATTTCAATGGAGGGAGTGTGCTGGTCTATTTTTTCTGGGGAAGCTGATTCTGTCGGCTTAAGTGTGTGGGTCAACGCTTCTGATTGTTGGAGGTCTCTGATTATTATTTCTAATTCTGGATTGGATATTTTTGAGAATGGTTCACTGGTTGCTGACGCCGCAGTTGAGATTGGCTTTAACTCTTGGTTAGTCTCATCTTTTTGTAAGTAGTGATTGGTGCTCAAAGCGCCAAAAGCCAAAAGAGCCAGACCGATTAATCGATCTCTGCGTTTTTTCTGAGAGCTTTCTTCTCGATTTTTTGGTAAGCCCAACTCTTGTTGAAAATTATAAGACACTATTTGAGGAGATATTTTTTTTGTTGGATATGGGAAGTTTTTGTTTTCTGATGAGTGAGCTGGTTCGATAGGGATATCACTAAAGTTAAATTTTTCCATTTTTATTTTTAAAGATTTATTGAATTTAGGATTTTTGGATCTAAACAGGACTGCATCTTAAGTTTCTGAAAGATGTCACTTTTTAAGTTAACTTTAGTTTAGCAAACTATGAGTAAAAAAACAAAAAGCTGGGCAAATGTTTTTCTTGGGTTTATAAGCCTTGATTTTAACTGAAATTGGCGTAAACTATATAGAGTTAATTAAGTGTTAATAATATTTATGGATATTAATTTAGTTGCGTTGGTGGTTATCTATTTTTTGATTAATTTGTTGGCCTTTGGTTTGATGTTGGCGGATAAGATGCAATCAAGAAAAAAAGAGGCGAAGCGAATTTCAGAGGGTATGCTATTTTTTATGGCAGCTGCTTTTGGGAGCATTGGTGTCTATGGTGGCATGTTTTTGTTTCATCATAAAAATAGAAAGTGGTATTTTATTATTGGAATTCCTCTTTTGATGCTCCAAAATATAGTCTTTTTGTCAGTGGTTTATAATTTCTTGAATTCCTTGTAGTAGTTTTTACAAGTTGAGTTTTTGTTGGGGATAAGCTACTATTAGGGTGGCTGTTTTGTTAAAAAATAGCATGATTTAAATTATTAATTTTTGAAATTTTATGAATTATAAAAAAACAACCTTAAAAAATGGATTAAGGATAATTACTGCCCCGATGCAAGATACTCAGACAGTTACAGTAATGGTAATGGTGGGAGTGGGCTCTCGTTATGAAAATGATAAGGAACAAGGAATCTCTCATTTTATCGAGCACATGATGTTTAAAGGAACAAAGCTTCGTCCGAATACTCAGGTAATTGCCAATGAATTGGATGCAATTGGTGGAGAATTTAATGCTTTTACAGGGAAAACCGCTACTGCTTATTATGCGAAAAGTGATGCTAAACATTTAGCTACGACTTTGGATGTGATATCGGACATGTTTTTGCATTCCAAGTTTGATTCCAAAGAGATTGAGCGGGAACGAGGCACTATTCTTCAAGAATTGAATATGTATGAGGACATGCCGATGCGAAGTGTGGAGGATGTTTTTGAGGGGCTTTTGTATGGCGATCAAAAATTGGGTAGAGAGATAATCGGTACCAAGGAAACCATTGGCGCGGTAAAGAGAGCTGATTTTGTTGATTATGTAAAAAGGTTTTATGTGGCCGCTGATACAGTGGTATGTGTGGCGGGAAAATTTGAAGAAAGTAAGATTATTAAAAAAATAGAAAAAATATTTGTGGATATGAATCAGCGTCAAAAACCTGATTTCGAAAAAGTAAATGAGTCACAAGTCACTCCTCAATTAAAGATAAAAAATAAAAAAACAGATCAAACTCATTTAATCTTGGGGACGCGAGCTTATCCAGATGGACACAAGGATGAATATATCTTGTCGCTGTTGGCGATAATTTTGGGTGGAAATATGAGTAGTCGACTCTTTATTAATGTCCGGGAGCGACAAGGATTGGCTTATTATGTTCATACTAATACCGAGGATTATCAAGATGCTGGCTACCTAGCGACTTCGGCTGGGGTGGAGCACAAGAATTTAATGCAGGCCGTCAAAACAATTTTAGCGGAATATCGAAAGATAGCGACGAAAAAAGTTACCCCGCAAGAGTTACAAAAAGCCAAGGATTATGTTAAGGGGAAGGCAGTAATGGGATTAGAGTCTTCTAATGCGGTGGCGTCTTTTTTAATCGGTCAGGAAGTGACCAAAGGAAAGATTTTAACTATTGGCGAGATTTTTAAGAAAATTGATAAAGTTACCCAGGAGGATATCTTGCGAGTAGCTAAAGATATTTTTAGTAATGAAAAATTAAATCTAGCTTTAATTGGTCCACATAAAAAATCTAAAGAATTGGAAGAAATTTTAAAATTTTAAATTAATTATTATAAAACAAAAATATGAGCAAGGTGTTGAAGTTAGTGGGTAAAATAATTTTGGTTCTTGTAGCAGTTCTGGTGATTTTTTTTATCGGAATTAAGATATATTTTGCGGCTAATAGTGGAGACGATGAATTGTTGGATAATTCGCATTTAATCTTTGAAACAATCAATATCGCAGATGAAAAAAATGGTTGGTTTGAGCTAAAGAAAGCTGAAGAGAAAATGTACTTCCCAGAGGATAAAAGCGAATTGATAAATAAACTTATAAATGGAGAAAACTGGGATCAAGAAATTGTAGATGAACTAGCTGAAAAAAACTTAATATCACTGGAATATTTTAAAAAAAGTGCGGAATATGAATTTATAGCAGATCCGCTCAAAAATAATTTAAGTACCATGGATCTAAATCCAAGAACTGTCTTAAGTAGCATGGCTTTTTATAGAAATCTTAATCGATTAAATTTAATTTTGGCTAAAGATGAGATTAAAAAGGGAAATTTTAAGAGTGGAATAGATAGATTTATTTTATCCGTAGAAGTTGCTAATAAGATAAAGGATAGTAGCTTAACTCCGATTGATTATTTGATGGTTTTATCGGTAAATAATCATAACCGTTTAATAATTAGTAGTGTTGTGAGTGAGCTTGCCTTTCGCAAGGATGAATCTATTCTTCTGCAAAAAGAGTTGGATAAAAATAAGAAAAATAAAGAAAGTTTAGCTAATGCTTTTAAATCAGAATTTTGGAATATGAAAAATGGTTTCATGTACATAAATTTTGAAGATCTATCAGTGGCTGAAAAAGAATTCATCGACAGTCATTTTTCAGAAAAAGGTAATTTTTATCTTAAGCCAAACAAACACGTGAATGCTTTAAACGATTTATATACTAGAAATATCGAAAATAGTTACAAAGGTTGTAACGACCTAGTTCCCTTTGATGAATCTAACCATTTTGAATATTCAAATCCAATTAGTTTGATTTTCACGGAGAATGCTATCAGTAAGATTCTGATAAACATGATGGATATTAACTGGGATTCCTTACAGAAAAAACGTTGCATGGAAGACTTTGACATTATTGATTTGCAAGTTAAGCTAGCATCTAATGCTTATAAAAATGATTTTAAAAAATATCCTTTGAATATCGAAGAGATGATGGGGGCTGGCTATTTGGTGGTAAAAATACCTGAAAATATTAATGGTTGGAATGTTACTTATAATAAAGAGACAGGAGAATTAGAAACACCGAAATAATTAGAAAATATATAATTTTATAGCAAACTTTAAATTATGGAAAAAAAATTAATTGGAAACTCAACCGCAATAATTTTAAAAATAGTAGCTGTAATTTTGGGACTTTGGTTTCTTTATTTAATTAGAGATGTTTTGGTTTTGTTTTTTATTGCGATTATCGTAATGGCAGCGATTGATCCCCTAGTTACCTGGTTTAAGCTAAAGATAAAGATTCCTCGAATTATGGGGGTTTTGATAATTTATCTTTTTTTAATTTCAATTTTGATTGCGATCGTTTCTTTTTTGGTGCCGGCCCTTTCGAGTCAATTTAGAGATTTCTTGGTAAATTTACCGGTCTATTTAAAGAAGGCAGATAGTTTCTTAAAGGGAATTTCTTTCTATGGTCAGTCCTATGGATTTGATTTGAATTTAGGAAAGATCGGAGAAAATTTAGGTGATGGATCTTTTAATATTTTTTCCACCACTGTCGGATTTTTTACTGGACTGATTTCTTTTGTGGTGGTTTTTTCAATGGCTTTTTATATGTCGATTCACGAAGATGGAATGGAAAAATTTTTAACATCAGTAACTCCAGAAAAATATAAGGACACCTCTATCAAATTGGCACGAAAAATAAAAAATAGAATTGGTCGCTGGATGAGTGGACAGTTGGTGTTGATGTTTACTATTTTCCTTTTGGATTATACGATTCTTTATTTTTTAGGTGTGCCTTATGCTTTAATTATCGCGATAATTAGTGGTTTTTTGGAAGTTATTCCGTACATCGGTCCAACCATTGCCGCCTTTTTAGCAACCTTCATTGCTCTGTTGGTTTCTCCCGTTAAAGCAATTTTTGTATTATTTTTCTATGTACTAGTACATCAAATAGAGAGCAATGTAATTGTTCCTCAAATAATGAAAAAAGCCGTGGGATTAAATCCCCTGGCTGTTATCTTATCAATGTTGATTGGCTTGGAGCTAGCTGGTGTGGCTGGAGCTATCTTGGCTGTGCCAGTAGCCACGGCGGTGGGTGTGGTGGCCAAGGAATTAATGAAAAAAGAGTAGTAAATGTGAGCTTGAAATATGTGTCGTAATTTCATAAAAAATATCATTTTTTCTCGCATGCTCGCAGGTAGCACGGCAGTTCAAAAAAATAATATTTTTTAGAAATTAGACTAAATATGAGTTAGGCAAGTAGCTTAAATCTAAAGTCTTTCTGGGTAATCAGAAAAAATCCCATCGACTCCAATATTTTTGAAATAGCGGATTTCCTTTTCTTTATTAACGGTATAAATAAAGACTTTTAAATTTTCCCGATGAGCCATTTCGACAATTTTTTGATTGACGATATTTTTATGCAGATTGATAGAAAAAGAATTAATTTTTTTGGCAAATTTTAAATGTTGCTTAAAAATAAAGGGAAATTTTTTTATCCAAAAAGAGTAGGGGCGAAGTGGGCTAACTAAAAAAGCTTTCTTAAGGAGGGGAAAATGCTCGGCGATGTTTTCTAATTCTTGCTTATGAAAAGAGGAGATTAAAAAATCATCGAGATGCCATTTTTTATTTTGAATATATTTTTTGATTATTTTAGATACTGGCAGAGCGGTGTCTTTGCCCTTGAGTTCAATATTAATCTTGGTTTTTTTATTGATCAAATCCAGGACATTTTCTAGGGTGGGAATATTTAATTTTTTTAAATCAGTATATAATTTCCTTCGTACAAGCTCTTTTTTGGTATTTAGCTTTTTAGTGTGCTCATCATGAATAACGACAATTTCTCCAGACTTGCAAATATGTGCGTCTAGTTCTATCATATCAACATCTAAGGAGAGGGCTTTTTTAAAGGAAGCGAGTGTATTTTCTCGGGCGTGACCAGCTGCTCCACGGTGACCAATTTTATAAAACATAATAGTTTGTGTAGTTAATTTTAGGGCTTACAAGTTTAAATATTATCAGTGTCTCTTAAGTTTCTAAAAAATATCATTTTTTCTCGCCTTTCGCAGTCCGCATCGGCAGTTCAAAAAAATAATATTTTTCAGAAACTAGATGTGTATATTTTTTAAAAAATAAATTCAATTATATAAATATGGAAAATTTAGAAAAAGGAATTTTATATATTGTGGCTACTCCGATTGGAAATTTGGGAGATATCACCTTAAGAGCTCTGGAAACATTAAAGAGCGTGAATTTAATTCTTTGTGAGGATACTCGAGTTACTCGAAAGCTATTGGATAGATATGAAATTAAAACGCCGAGTTTATCTTATCATCAACATAGTAAAATTAAAAGAATTGATGAGATAAAGGAGCGATTGCTCGGAGGTGAAAATATGGCCCTGGTTACTGATGCGGGGACGCCAGGAGTGAGTGACCCAGGCAATGTTTTGGTGGGAGAGGTTGTTGTGGCAGGAATTAGAGTGGTGCCGATTCCGGGTGCTTCAGCAATCGGAGCGCTGATTAGCGTGGCAGGAATTGATATGCAGAAATTTGTTTTCTTGGGCTTTCCACCGCACAAAAAAGGACGGCAGACTTTTTTTAAAGAGGCGATTAGCTTTAAATATCCAGTAATGTATTATGACTCACCACATCGACTTTTAAAGAATTTAGAATTATTAAAAGAGCTTGGTTATGCGAAAAATGTTATTGTTGGAAGAGAGTTAACTAAAATGTTTGAAGAAACTGTACGCGGGAGTGCAGATGAAATAATTGAATATTTTAGTCGCAAAGAAAAAATAAAAGGAGAATTGGTGGTGATATTATCAAGCTAAAAATTAAAAGAAAATAAAAAATATAAAAATTTTATAATTAATTCTGGTTGAGGACCGCCCTAGAGTAAAATAATAATATCCGATTAATATGAAAACCGGAGAAAAAGTTTATTTAGAGAAAAATTTGAAGGAAGGGAGTTATCCCTTGCTTTTGAGCTGGTTTAGGGACATTGAGGCAGTGAGCTATTTGTATGCGGCTGAGAGGATGATTGATTTTAAGACAGTTGATGACGTGAAAAATTTTCTAGCTGAGGATATGGATGAAATTTTTTGGGAAATCCATGACAGCAATACGGACAAATTTATTGGCTATACTTCTTTTTGTAGTTTTAATGGAAAGGATCAATGCGAATTTAATATTTTTATTCTAGATAAGAATTATTGGGGTAGAGGAATTGGAAAAGAAGTCACGCAAATCATGCTGGACCATGCTTTTGGTGAATTGCAAATGAAAAGAGTTGTGCTTGAAACTGGCGAGTTAAATAAAAATGCCAGAAAGCTCTATGAAAAAATGGGATTTAGGGTCTCGGAAATTATTGCTGATGACAGGATTTCATATCACGATGGAAAATGGATAAAAAACGGCAGCGTAATGATGTATTTGGATACTCCGGTGAATCCAAGAAATTATAAAAACAGAAAATACGAAGTAACTGCTTATGACCTAATATGGAAAGACTGCTTTGAAAAAGAGGCTGGTGTTTTGCGATCAATTTTCAATGAGACTGCCATTGCAATCGAACACATTGGAAGTACCTCGATTCCAGGTTTAGCAGGTAAACCCACTATTGATATTTTAATTTTAGTCGATGATGTTGATGATGTAGCAGAACGAAAGTCATTAATGGAAGAAGCTGGCTTTATGTATCTTGGTGAGTATGTTAAAAAAGGTGCCCTATTGTACGCAAGAGAGGAAAATAATGCTAGATTGTGCAATGTTCATATTTACCAAAAAGACGATATTGATATTGTTGGAATGCGTAAATTTTTAAGTTTCTTGAAAAACAACCCCAATATTGTTAGTGAATATAGTAAGCTTAAATTAGATTTATTTGCAAAATATCCAGATGACTATGGTATGTACAGAAAATTTAAAGATGAGTGGTTGGATAATTTAATAAAGAGAATTTAGAAATATTGAAGCTTTGAAACTAATAAGTTAAAAGTATGATTGAAAAAGCAAAGAAAATAATGTTTATTTTTTAATTTTCTGTAAGTGGATTGACATGAGTCTATAAATGTATATAATTTAAGGTATGAAGAGAATTTATCAATTAAATCTAAATAATAATAACAATAACCGCCTAGGGCGAGCTTGTTTCTAATTGTTTAGAGAATTGATAGATAAAGAAACCGGTCGCCCTCAAAAAAGGCGATTTTTTTTGTTCTTTAATTTTTTTGGGAGGAATTTTGATGAAATTTTTTACTAATTGCCAAAACTGTGGATTGGAGAACACTTGCGAAAATTGTCCATTTATCATGGATTGGGCAAGCTGGAAGGATGATATGCAAAAAGGAATAGAGGCAAAGAAAATAGCCGCAGAAAAAATAACCCCCAAAGATGAACAAAGTGCCATTCCGGTTTAGGACTGGTTTAACAAATCCCAAGGTAAGAAAAATCTTACCTTGGGATATTTTTTGTTAAAAGGCACTATATTGTATCAATATAGTGCCTAATTTTTTACTCTTGAAGAATTGGGATATTTTTTAAAGAGCCTGATAATTGGAACTAGGACTCTTCGTGGGATTTAGTTATTTCCTGGGGTGGATTATTTTGGTTGGTGAAGCCATCAAAAGTAATGAGTTTTTGAGGTTCTTTTATATTTAAAACCTCTCCACATTCAGGACAGAAATATACTTTAGCATTGGCCTTGTAGCTGGGGTGTTTATGAAAACAGTAGACCCCCCTTTCAATCCAGGCATGGATAATTTTCCCACAGTCTGGGCAGTACCTATAACAAGGAAGGCTATAATTTCGACAACTGAGACATGGGTTTATCGGTTTCCTTTGCATTTTTACACCCCCAATGGATTTTTAACTAAAAACATTCCACAATTTGAACTGTCTAGATTATAGTAATAAAAGTAGATTAAAAGCAAGTGAGACGAGGCAACGCCTCGTCTCTGCTAGATTCTTGAATGTTTTAGCTACAATTTAAAAAGGCATTTTCAGATCGCCATTTTTCATTTCTTTTTGCATCTTCTTTTGAACATTGGCCATGGCGTTATTAATAGATTTGAGAATATTTTTCTCTAAGTCGCTAGAACTGCGAGCTTGATCACTGATTTGAACGCTCAGCACCTTCATAGCGCCATTGATAGTAACCTTGATGCCTTTGTAATCTTCGGTGGAGGTGATGCCATCAAGCATTTTTTTCATTTGATAAAGTTGTTTCATTTTGTCTAACATATTTTTTCTCTTAAAAATTACAGTGTCTTGATTATAGCATTATGGCTGATTATTTCAAGGAAAGTGTTTTAGCCTTCAAGATATTAAAAATTCGAAATTGTGGGTGCTTGATATTTGCATCTATTGAACTTTTATGTTACAATTTGTTCTCGATGTGTTTTAATTAAAAATTTAGAAAAAAAAGTGTATGGCTAATGATGTAGTAGTAAGATTCAGTGACGTTTCCTTTGAATATGAAAATGGAAAAGTAATCCTTGATGAGGCTTCTTTTGCTTTGCGAAAAGGCATGAAAGTGGCATTGATGGGGCAAAATGGGGCAGGGAAAACCAGTCTCTTCAATTTAATAATGGGAACCAATAAACCCTCTAGTGGAAATATTTTTATTAAAGAAGGGCAAACGATTGCTTGTGCCCAACAGGTAATTCCGCGTGATCAATTAACTTTAAAGCTGAGAGATTTTTTTGCTTTTTATTTTAAGGGTGAGGATTATGAATTGGATAAAAAAATTAAAGAAGTGATGGATATTGTTAATTTGACTTTACCGCTAGATAAGCCAATTAGTGCCTTTTCTGGTGGACAGCAAGCTAGAATTTTGATGGCTTCTGCTTTGATTCAAGATCCAGATATTTTAATGTTGGATGAGCCAACAAACAATTTGGATTATGAGGGGATTGGTCACTTGATGACTTTTTTGATGGCTTATGAAAAAACTTGTATTGTAATTTCTCATGATGCAGATTTCCTTAATATGTTTACAGACGGGGTTATTTACTTGGATATCTTTAAGCATAAAATTGATCAGTATGTGGGGGACTATTACGTGGTAGTGGAGGAGATTAAAGCGCAGATAGAGAAGGAGATTAGACAAAATGCTCAATTCGAAAAAAGAATTAGAGATAATAAGGAGAAAATGAATTATTTTGCCAATAAAGGAGGAAAGATGCGAATTATCGCTAAAAAAATGCGCGACGAGATAGATCAAATGGAAGAGGATAAAGTGGATGTCCGTAAAGAAGATAAAACTATTCGAAAATTTACAATTCCCGTACAAGAGGAAATCGTGGGTAATATTATTACCATTACCTCTGTGGGTGTGATGAAGAATCATGAGCCAATGGAAAAAAGTGTCGATATAATTTTAAAAAAGAGACAGCATTTACTATTAAAAGGCCCTAACGGAATCGGAAAGACGACCTTACTGGAGAGATTAGCTCTTAATAATACACCAGGGGCTAAAATTTTAGAGGGAATTCGGGTGGGTTATTATCGCCAAGATTTTTCTACTTTAGATTTTGAGGAAACAGTTTACAATACTTTGATGAATGCGATGCAAAAACAGGAGGAGGAAAAAATGCGAAGTGTTGCCAGTGGTTTTTTGATCGGAAATAATATTATGTATTCTAAGGTAGGTAGTCTTTCTGAAGGCCAAAAAGGTCTAGTGGCTTTTGCTCAATTAGTACTGCAGGAGCCTGGACTCTTGATTTTGGATGAGCCAACTAATCATATAAACTTTCGACATATTCCAATAATTGCTCAAGCCCTTAAAAATTATCAGGGAGCCATGATCGTAGTAAGTCATGTGGATGAATTTGTCGCTCAAATTGGGATTAATGAAGAACTTGATCTTGCAAAATAATTTTAAATTTCGAATTTTAAATTTCGAATCAAATCTTAATTTCGAATTTTAAAATAAAGATCTGTATTATGAAATTTTTATTCAATTAGAGTATTGAACATTAAAAATTCATTCGAAATTCAAAATTGTAAATTCGAAATTAAATCTAGATTTAATAAATGTAGCAATGTCTAATGAAGCTATTAAAAATAAATTAAAACATCTTCCTATCTCTCCCGGCATCTATATTTTTAAAAACAAAATTGGAGAAATTATTTATGTGGGTAAGGCGACTAGTTTAAAAAGTAGAGTGGGTTCATATTTTCGTTTTGCAAATGATGTAAATATGCAACTGGGGATAGCTAGGCCGATTGAGCGAATGATCGCACAGGTAGTGGATATGGAAATAATTGAAACAGAGACAGTTTTGGAGGCTTTAATGCTAGAAGCCACTTGGATAAAGAAGCATCAGCCTAAATATAATGTGGACGGGAAGGATGATAAAACCTTCAGTTATGTAATAATCACCAAAGAGGATTTCCCCCGCGTTTTAATTGTGCGAGAAACAGATCTGACTTTAATTAAAAATGAAAAATTAAAAATTAAAAATGAAGACTGTGGGGTAAATAAAAAAATTCAAAATTCAAAATTCAAAATTCAAAATTCTTTTGTATATGGTCCTTATACTTCCAAGACTCAAATTCAGATTGCGTTAAAAATTATTCGTAAAATATTTCCTTATCATAGTCGAAAAGAAAAAAGTGAAAAAGGCTGTTTGGAATTTCAAATTGGATTATGCCCTGGCCCTTATGCGGGAGTGATTTTAAAAAATGATTACAAGAAAAATATTCAGGGGGTTAAAATGATTTTAGCAGGAAAAAAGAAAAGCTTACTAAAATTTTTGGAAAAAGAAATGTTGGCCTATGCGAAGGAAGAGAAATTTGAGAAGGCGCTGGAGATAAAAAACAAAATTTTTGCCCTAAGGCATATCCAGGAAATTGCTTTGCTGAGTGGGGAAACTAAGTCTCGAGTAACTAAAAATTTAAGGATAGAGGCTTATGATATCTCCAATATCTCAGGGGATTTTGCCGTGGGTTCTATGGTAGTTTTTGCTGGAGGGGAGTCAGATAAATCTCAATATCGTAAATTTAAAATAAAAACTATTTCAGGCAGCGATGATGTGGCTATGTTGGCGGAAGTTTTAAGAAGGAGATTCAAGAATAGCTGGAAGCTACCAAATTTGATAATTGTCGATGGGGGCAAGGGTCATTTTAATATGGGCAAAAAAATCTTATTGGAAAACAATTTAAATATTCCAATTATCGGAGTGGCTAAGGGTCCAACTCGTAAAAAACTAGAGATAATTGGTGGAGCAGAAATTAAAAATAAAAAAGTAATAGAAATTTTAAAGGATGATAAATTACTTAAAAGAATTACGGATGAGGCTCATCGGTTTGCGGTTACTTATCATAAGAAAATTAGAGATAAAGATCTTTTAAAATAAGATATACGAAATCACCTTGGTTATCCCCTGCGTAGGGAAGATGTTAACACACCCCACATTGTATGCTATTATAGGGATAATAATTTAACTTTAATTAAAAAATACTATGCAAATAAAAAATCTAAATGTTTATTTTTTTGTGCTAATTCTATTGGGCATTACGATTGCAACATTCTTTTTGTTTCAACCTTTTTTGAGCGCAATTATTATGGCCGCAGTATTGGCGGCGACTTTTCATAGTCCTTACCAATATTTGCTTAAAAAAACCAAAAGACCGCATGTGAGCTCACTTTTAACCTGTCTTTTAGTATTATTTGTGATTGTGTTACCGGTGGTAGCTATCACAGGCTTAGTCGCCAATGAAATTAATGGATTTTATCAACGGGTAATAATGGAAGATAATTTTTATCAAAATCATATTGCTGGCTTCGTGAATAATTTAAGAAATTCTAGATTTGTGGAGTCTGTGAATTTGGATAATTTTTTTGATCAAGGACAGGTTAGCAAATCAATCGAAAAAATCACCAGTGGCGCCTTGGGATTTATCCAAGCAGTTTATCAAAATGTCGCCAGTTCGGTTATCTGGATTTTTGTGATGTTTTTTACCTTGTATTATTTCTTAGTAGAAAGTAAGGTGATAATAAAAAAAGTGATGTATCTGAGTCCTTTAAAGGATGAGTACGAATCCACCTTAACGCAAAAATTTTCCTCTATGGTGCGGGCTACTTTGAAGGGCACCTTGATAGTGGGAGTAGTACAGGGAATTTTGGGGGGAATGATGTTTGCTATTGCTGGTGTCCCTTCTTTTGCTATTTGGGGAATTATTATGATTGTGCTTTCTATTATCCCAGCCATTGGCTCAGGGTTAGTTTGGCTACCTGTGGGTGTAATTATGTTGTTTACCGGCAATATCTGGCAAGGAATTTTTATCTTGATTTTTGGTAGCATTGTGATTTCTTTTATCGATAATATATTACGACCAAAATTAGTTGGGGGAGACACGGCTATTCATCCACTGTTAGTTTTCTTTGCTACATTAGGTGGAATTATTTCTTTTGGAATTATGGGCTTTATTATCGGACCAGTTATCATGGCACTTTTTCTAACTCTTTGGGATATTTATGGCAAGGAGTTTAAAACTCAATTAGCTAAGTACAATGCTTGAATTTTACCAAAACATACCAACTAAAATTGATCCGGTAGCTCTAGCTATCGGTTCTTTTCCTATTTATTGGTATTCACTGATGTATCTGGTGGCCCTAGTTGTGGTGGGCGGGTTGCTTTATTATCGAATAACTAAGAAGGAAACAGATATTCTTTGGGAGGACGTTTTGGATTTTTTATTAAATTCTTTTTTGGGTATAATTATTGGTGGAAGAATTGGTTATATAATTTTTTATAATTTAAATTATTTCCTCGCTAACCCAATGGAGATAGTTATGCCCTTTAATCAGAGGGGTGAATTTGTCGGTATTTACGGGATGAGCTATCACGGAGGATTGGTGGGTTTTATGGGGGTGACTTATTTTTTTTGTAAGTATCGAAAAATAAATTTTTTAAAATTAACTGATTTTGTTTTACCAGCTTTACCTTTGGGATATTTTTTTGGTCGAATGGGGAATTTTTTAAATGGGGAATTGTATGGAAGAGTGACAACCCATTTTTGGGGGATGAATTTTGGTGATGGGATACTGCGTCACCCCTCGCAATTATATGAGGCATTTTTTGAGGGATTAATATTATTTGTAATTTTGTGGATAGGGAGAAATAGCCTAAGTGGTAGGCGGGGTTTGATTTCTGGTTTGTATTTGGTGGGTTATGGTGGGCTAAGATTTATAATTGAATTTTTTCGCCAGCCGGATCAGCAATTGGGACTCTTTTTACACTATTTGACGATGGGACAAATTTTATCTTTGTTTATGATAATAGCAGGATTATATTTAATTAATAAAAGTTCAAATAATAAATAGTTTTCTTTGCGGATACTGTGAACCGCAAACTGATAACTAATAATTAAAAGTATGGAAAATAAGAAAAAACTAATCATCGAATTAAATAAAAAGCATTCAGAAATGTTTCAGGCTCAGCGCTTGGAGCGAGAGTTGTATCTATCTAAACATCCCACCAATGTAGTGGTATTTAAATGTATGGATGGACGAATTCATATGCCTACAGTAACTCGTACACCGCTAGGAATCATGAAACCTTTTCGTAATATTGGTGGAAAGTTTGATCTAGGCTGGCCACTTTTAAATGAATCATTTGATCAGAGTGTTAAAAAAGCAGTTTCCAAGGGTAATCGAACTTTGGTTTTGGTGACTTATCATTATTCTCAGGGGGATGAGCATCGAGGATGTGCTGGCTTTAAATATAATTGTGAGGAATCCAAGAAGTTTACCCAAAATTTTCGTAAACAAATTTTGAGTACCTATGGGGAAAATAACAGTGTGGTTTTTCCTATTTTGGTAGGACTAGAAACTGATAAAGATGCCTTGATATTCCATGGAGAAGATGGAAAGATTTTGGATGTTTCTACAATTGTAGATAGCAGTGAGAAAAATCTAATCGCCACATTTCAAAAACTTTATCCCTTGATGCCAGCAAGAATTATGGATGATTTAATTCCTTTGGTGCAAGGTAATTTAGTTTGTATCGCTGAGACTTTAAGCAAGGGAAAACCCCTAGATCAGTTGGTCCATGGTGAATGGGTTTTGGCGGTGGGTAAGGGCTTTGATTGGTTGCATACTCCTAACATGGCTTTAATCGTGGGTCCTTATGATCCAAATATTGGAGAGCCGATTAAGACTGCGGCTGGAATAATTAAATCGAATCTCGAAGAGGGGAATGATAAACAAGGGATGGTGTTACTTTCTTCAGCGGTGTATGTTGATCCGGCAGAAAAAACTCGAGCCAAGGAAAGAACTCTTTATATGAATAGACTTTCTCAGGAAATAATTGAAAAAAATTATCCAGAGATGCTTGCACAAATGCATTCAATGGCGGTGGTGGTAAATGCTTCGACGATGGAAATGGAGATAGTGGAATAGTGAGATTAATTTTGAATTTCAAATTTTGAATGAATTTTTAATGTTTTAAGATTTACAGATCGGTTTGCTGGATTAACTTCTCGCGAAGACTAAGGTGGGGAGAATTGTCGCTATTTGGGTGATAAAAATACTTTTTTATTTTGCGTGGTATCTCATAGTGGTTAGGTGTTTGACAGATATTAATAGCAGGAGTAATATTTATTTTGTGTGAAAGCTGGATTTTAAAAATCATAAAATCTTTTAGATATCTCGGTTAATCCCGTTTTTTATTTTTTTTAAAAAGGTGATTAAGTAAATTATTATGAAAATTTTTTCATTGATGAAGGTTTTGTTTTGGCAAAAAAATGTCACTCAAGCGGAGGGTGATTTTTTGAGTATGGAAAAAGAGGCTGATTTTGAAAAAATTGGAGAGGAAATCAGTGCTATCGTAAAAAAACTTTACAATGGTCGCTCCTTAAGGATTCGGGCGGTAGATGCAGGGTCAACCAATGCCGAAGAAATTGAACTTACTGCTCTTAATAATGCTTATTATGACATTGATCGCTTTGGTTTGAGTTTTGTAGCTTCTCCTCGGCATGCAGATATGCTTTTTGTAACTGGTCCAGTAACGAGAAATTTGGAAAAAGCATTGCTCACGACTTACGAAGCTGCCCCAAAGCCCTGTATCGTAGTGGCTATTGGTGATGGAGCTTGTAGCGGTGGAATTTGGAAAGATTCTTATGCGGTAGTGGGGGCAGTAGAAAATGTTATCCCGGTGCACCTAAAGATTGCTGGTGACCCACCCACCCCAACAGAAATTTTAAGAGGAGTATTAACTGCTTTAAAAAATATAAAATAAAGGTTATATGTTAGAACAAATATTTAATTACAGTGTAGGATTTTATTTTTTAGGTCTTTTCCTTTCGGGACTAGTGGTTTTTTCTTTTAAATCATACAAACACGCGACAGGTTTATTTATTTTTTCTAATGGAATTGGCTTTTTGGGGGCGTGTCTTTATTTTATTAATTTTTTTCCACAGAAAGTTGTCTTGAGTCATTTTGATTGGTTTTTAGGATTTAATCCGCAATTAAATCTACTGTCAGCTGTTTTCTTTGGTTTAATAAGTGGTGTGTCTTTGCTGGTGGGTGTATATAGTTGGAGATATTTGGAGCTCTATGAAAAATCTTATAGCCCAAAATTAGTACAATCCCTAATGGCATTTTTTGTCTTGGGAATGCAGGGAGTATTCATTTCCAATAATTCTTTTGTTTTTTTATTTTTCTGGGAAGTGATGTCCATTGCTTCATTCTTTTTGGTGTTAGCTGATAGGAGCAAGGAGTCAATTAAGGCCGCTTTTTTATATTTTATTATGACCCACCTAGGAGCTTCGGCTATTTTGGGTGGTTTTTTGATTTTAGGAGATGGATCGTTATTTTTTGATTTAAATAATATTCAACTTGTTTCTCAATCTTTATCTTATCGGGAGACCTGCTTGGTATTTATATTATTTTTATTTGGTTTTGGTTCCAAGGCTGGACTGGTGCCATTTCATGTGTGGTTGCCTGAAGCACATCCACAAGCTCCGAGTAATATCTCCGCCTTGATGAGTGGGTTGATGTTAAAGGTGGCCGTCTATGGATTTATTTTTATTACTATCGGTTTAGTAAATATCCCCGCTTGGGCAGGACTAACGGTTATCTTTTTAGGAATGCTATCTGCTTTAGTAGGGGTGCTTTATGCCACTATGGAGAGAGATATCAAGAGAGCGTTAGCGTATAGTAGTATTGAAAACATGGGTATTATTTTTGCTATGCTGGGTCTGGCTATTTATTTTTTGTCCCCAGAAAAAAATAGTGCAGTGGCTTACGTCTTAATAGCTTTAGCAACATTACACGCGATCAATCATGCTTTATTTAAGACGGCACTTTTTTTGAGTAGCGGAATAATTATCAATCGAGTGCATACAAAAAGCTTGGAAGCGATGGGCGGACTAGCTAAGTTGATGCCTTGGCTTAGTGGCGCCTTTTTGCTAGCTATTTTAAGTTCCTTGCCTTTGCCTCCTTTTGGGACTTTTTACGGAGAGTGGGGCTTAATTCAAAGTATTATTACCTCGATGCATCAAAATATTTTGACTCCGAGTGCGATAATTTTATTGGTGACAATATTGGTAGTTTTTGGCTTAGTGAGTGGTTTGGCGGTAATGGCGATGACTAAAATATTTGCACTTTCCATGTTGGGCTTGCCCCATAATCAAGATTTAGAAAAAAGAGCGGAGGGGAAAGATTCCCTAATGATTAGTCCGGTTTTAATTTTGGGAAGCTTAGTTTTAGTGGTTGGATTTTTTGCTCAGTCAATCATTTCTCAATTGACGAATCAGTTTCAAAATTTTTATCAACAAAAAGAATTGATAAGTGGCGCGTTTAAAATAGACTCAATTTTTGTGAGTGTAATAATTTTTATTTTTGGAATTTTGATTTATTTGAGTAAGGATTTTATTTTTAAAAATAAGCAGGAGAGATTTTATCACACTTGGGATTGCGGACAACCTATTGATGCAACAATGCAGTACAGTGCCACCGCCTTTTCAGCACCAATTAGATTTTTCTTTTTAACTTTTATTGGAAGAAAAAAAATAATTCAATCTGAGCCTTTGGTAATTACTAATCCTTGGATTAGAAAATATTCGTTTGATTTGTCGATTCGTTCCATTTGGAGCGATGCTCTGTACGCACCGATTGCTAAGAGTTTATTACTCTTAGCGCAAAAAACTCGAATTATCCAAAGTGGTCGCATCCAATATTATATTTTATTTTTATTGTGTGCTTTAATTATTACTTTAATTTTTGCGTTATGAGTCTCATTATTGCAACCTTAATTCAAGTTTTGTTCATTTTACTGCTGGCCCCTTTGGCGGCTGGTTTGGTGCGTTTCTTTAAGGCGCGTTTACAGGGTCGCAAAGGAGCTTCTCCATTTTTACCTTATATCACTTTTTTAACTCTCTTGAAAAAAGAGATGGTTATCTCGGATGCAACTTCTTGGGTTTTTCGAGTGGTGCCGTATGTGGTACTGGGCGCAGCGGTGGCGCTAGCGGGAGTATTGCCTTTGCTTTTTGTGGGGGCGAGTTTGGCGAGCATGAGTGATTTTATGATAGTGGCAGGAATTTTGGTGATAAGTTCAATATTTTTAGTGTTAGGGGGAATGGATACAGGTAGTGCTTTTGGCGGTATGGGCTCTAGCCGAGAAATAACCATTGCTGCTTTATTGGAGCCAGTAGTTATTTTAATTTTTGCTACCCTAAACTTTGTCACTAACTCAGCTACAATTGATGGGATGCTAAAAAGCCAGATTAATTTATCGGAACCTTATCTAGTGCTGACAGTAATCGCCTTAATCTTGGTAGCTTTGGCAGAAAATGCTCGTTACCCAGTTGATAATCCTGCTACTCATTTGGAATTAACCATGGTTCATGAGGCGATGATTTTAGAATATTCAGGAAAATATTTATCTTTGTTAGAGTATGCTGCCGCTATAAAACTAACAGTTTTTTCAATGTTGATTGCTAATTTTTTATTTCCCGCTACATTGATAGATAGTTTAAATTGGGGAGTGAATCCCTTATTAATTGGTTTGATTTTGGGGGTGGTAAAAATAATACTAGCGATGTTGGGCTTGGCCCTTATTGAATCTATGGTGGTAAAGATGCGTTTTTATCGAATGAGCGAATATTTTTCAGTTTCTTTTGTGGTGGCTTTTTTGGCTCTTTTGATTGCTTTGCTTTCTTGGCGAGTAGATACAAAAATAGAATCACATGTGATATTTTCTATTTTTACGGTAATTAGCGTGGTGCTACTTTTTGGCAGAGTGCGGTTAAAGGCTATCTTGCGTTATTATGCAGCGTCTTCTTTGGCAATTGCCGCCATGGCTTGGAGCTTAATCCCGCTTGTTGATAAAAGTGAAGTTAGGCATTTATGGATTTTTGCTATTTTTACAATTGCCACTAAGACAATCGCCGTACCCTACGTAATTAGCCACATTGGTCACGCTAAAAAAAGTTTAACCAACTTGCCTTCATTTTTGCGTCCAGGAAAAAGTTATTTCTTAGCAGTTATTTTATTGATCGTGACTTATTTTACTTTAGGAAAGATCAATATCGAAGGTTTAGCTGAGTGGGGTCCATTGTTGTACACTGCAGTAGTTTTAATTGTTTTGGGTATTGCGATGATGATCATTAAGCGAAATATTTTTTCTCAAATAGTGGGGTTACTGGTGATAGAAAATGGTATTGCAGTTTTTGTTTTGGCTACGGTAGGGTCCTTACCGCTGATGATAGAATTTGGGATTTTTGGAGTTACCGTGGCGACCGCCTATATTTTGGCGATATTAAGTGCTCAAATTACTGATTTGTATGGAAGTACAGATACGGATGATCTGCGAGAATTGGCAGAATAAATTTTAACTAAATGGCCCATAAGTTTAAAGATCATTTTTGTTTTATACGTTTCTGAAAAATATCATTTTTTCTCGCATGCTCGCAGGTAGCACGGCAGTTCAAAAAAA
Organism: Candidatus Moraniibacteriota bacterium; assembly: GCA_049287345.1. Taxonomy (GTDB): domain Bacteria; phylum Patescibacteriota; class Minisyncoccia; order Moranbacterales; family UBA9337; genus UBA9337. The sequence goes on along the minus strand of JBAQFQ010000005.1, from coordinate 19,037 downwards.
TAATATTTTTCAGAAACTGGGCTTATATTAGTCCGAACACATAAGTTTTAAATTAATTAAATATTATGAATCTACTTTTTTTAATTGCACCATTTATTTTAGCATCCTTGGCTTCATTGTTTTTTAAAACAGAAAAAAATGTAACTAGGGTTAATTTGGGATTAAGTTCTCTCGGGGCAGTGGCTTTGATTTTTTATGCTGTGCCATTTGTTTTACAATTTCAAAATAAAGAGGTGAGTCATTGGTGGATGATGGATAGCTTTTCGGCGTTGATTATTCTTTTGGTGGCTATCGTATATGGAGCGACAACAATTATTAGTGTGCGATATATCGGACATGAATATCGTGAGAACATTATTAGTTTGCATCAATATAAATTATATTTTGCCTTGTTTCAATTGTTTGTGCTTTGCATGGTAGTAACCCTGGCTACTAACAATTCCTTAATTTTATGGTTGGCCTTGGAGGGTACGACACTTTTTTCTACTTTTTTAGTGGGCTTATATCGCAAAAAAACTAGCATTGAAGCCGCTTGGAAATATATGATTCTTTGCTCTACAGGAATTAGTTTAGGATTGGTAGGCATTTTACTTTTAAGTTATGGGGCACATACAGCGGGATTAAAGGGTGAAAATATTTTTTCCATTCAGGCGCTAATGGAACATGCGCAATTTATTCCAGAAAATATTATTAAGTTGGCTTTTATTTTTTTATTTATTGGTTTCGGTACCAAGGTGGGGTTGGCCCCAATGCACAATTGGCTCCCAGATGCACACAGTAAAGCACCCTCTCCAATTTCAGCCATTTTTTCAGCAGTACTTTTGAATGTGGCCCTGTATGCTATTTTACGTTTTAAATTTATTACTGACAGCGCTTTTGCTGATCCGAGTTGGACAAACAATTTATTTTTAATTTTTGGATTTTTTTCTATTATTCTTTCTGCTCTGATGCTGCTAATTCAAACTAATTACAAAAGGATGTTGGCTTATTCAAGTGTTGAACACATGGGCTTAACTTTGTTTGCCCTAGGTCTTTCTCCCTTGGGAGCGATGGCGGCGGTGATGCATATGATTGGTCATACTTTTATTAAATCCAGTTTATTTTTTGCAGCGGGAGAAATTTTAATTGGCTGGAAGACAACCAAGGTGGAAAAAGTAAAAAATATGCTTACGCGAGCCAAATATACCAGTAGTCTATTTATTTTGGGAATTTTATTTATTATCGCTATTCCGCCGTCAGCTTTATTTATGAGTGAGTACGGATTATTTAGTCAGGCGATAATTCTTTATCCAACTTTGGCAATAATTTTGTTTATTGCTTTGGGCATTGTGGCGTATGCGATGTTGTCCTTAACAATAAATATGATTTTTGCGACAGATGAGACGGATAAATCAGTACAGATTAATGAAATGAGGGAAAAATGGAATGTCACTCATACAATTATTTTAGTAGAGCTTATCTTGGCGGCATTGTTGGCGTTGTGGTTTACAACTGGGCAAGGCATGGATGTAATTAATAATATTGTAAAAGATTTTTTGTTTATTAAATAATTTATGACCCACGTGTTTAAATATGGCATTTGCTTCATCCGTTTATAAAAAATAATATTTTTTAGAAATTAAGATTGCAGTAGTTTGAGCGCGTAAGTTTCAATATATAAGAATATGACTATTAAAAATATTTTAGAAAAATTTAAAGCAGTAAGTATTCTATCTGAAAAAGGTGATTTGATTTCTGCTCAGGTTTCTAGGGAGGAATTGGCAAATGTGGCAACTATTTTAGTGGATGAATATAATCTACCATTGTCTCTTGTTTTTGCTACAGATGATCGCCTAGAAAAAAATGTCTTTGGCTTGCATGTGATTTTTAGTTTGGACGAGGAGCATGCTTGGCTCAAACTTTCTGCGCAGATTCCTGAGGATGATAAAAATTATCCAGCCCTGACAAAAACAATTATGGCCGCTCATTGGTATGAGCGATATTTGGCCGATATGTTTGGTATTGTACCAGTAGGACACCCTGACTTAAGGAGATTGGTGCATCATGAAAATATTCCGCAAGGAACTTTTCCTTTATTAAAAGATTTTGTTTGGAATATGAAATTAGCCAAGGATAATGTGCCTTATCCAATGCACCATATTTCTGGAGAGGGAATTTTTGAAATTCCAGTTGGACCAATTCATGCTGGGATTATTGAGCCAGGACATTTTCGCTTTAATGTTGCTGGGGAAAGAATTTTGACTTTAGAGGGAAAATTATTTTTTACTCACAAGGGCGTTGAAAAACTATTAGAAGGAAAAACTATCGAAGCGGCGCTACCTTTTATCGAAAGAGTGTCAGGTGATGCTAGTGCTAGTCATGCTTTAGCGTATGCTCAGGCAGTAGAAAGAATAAGTAACTGCCAAATTTCCAAGCGAGCAGAATTATTGAGAACAGTTATTGTTGAGTGTGAGCGAGTTACGATGCATGTTCATGATCTAGCCAATATTGGAGGAATGGGTACTGGTTATAGTTTTGTAGCAGCCAATGGTTTTCGGATTAAGGAGCGGATGATGCGCTTGTCTCAAGAGATTTGTGGCAATCGTTTCTGGCGAAGCTTAATAGTTCCTGGAGGTATGTGTCGAGATTTAAGTCAGGCGGAATTGGATAAAATTTTAAAAATTACTCAAGCAGTCTGGCAAGAGATGAATAAAATTGTAACAATTGCTTTGGATAGTGAAGGCTTTTTGGATCGAGTGCAATATACTGGAGAGCTTCCTCAAGAAGCGGCAAGAGCTTTTGGCGCGGTGGGACTGCCGGCACGGGCTTCGGGTATTTCTCGAGATGTTCGCAAGGATCATCCTTACGCCGCATACGGAGAGTTTCCAATTGAAATAATTACTAAAAAAAGTCAGGATGTGTTTGCTCGTTATCGAATGCGGATTAAAGAAGTTGAACAAACGTTAATTTTATTAGAAAAAATAATAAAAGCCAACGTTGAGGGGGAAGTATTTACCGATTTTACAGTGGGAGATGGTTTTAATTTGGGAGCGGTGGAATCTTGGCGGGGTGAAATTTTGTGTGCTTTGTCTATTAAAAATGGAGTAATTGATCGTTGTTTTCCTCGTGATCCTTCTTTTTGCAATTGGGCACTTTTTGGTATTATGGGACCGGGTAATATCGTACCAGACTTTCCTTTGATTAATAAAAGTTTAAATCTTTCTTATTCAGGAACGGATTTATAATTTTTTTAAAGAAATAAATTTAAAAAGTACATCCGGAAACTTATCATTTTTTATATTAATCAAAAAACAGCCTTAGCTAGTTTGTGCTTTTGAATTATGAAACTTTGTCACTAACAATTTTCTTATTAACTTTTTTGGCAGCAGAGGATGTGCTAAATTTAAAAGCCCACTTAAAGAAGTGGGCAGAATATAAACCACCAGTATCGCTGGTGGTTTATATTTTTCCTTAAAGTTTTTTATTTTTGGGCTTTTATCTCTAATGATAGGTTAATCAAATCATCGATAGCAGCGTCGCCCAAATTATCAAAGAATTTTCCAGAGCCATAACGAATATCCCAAAGAGTGCGATCTATAGATAGATCGGCTTTTAATTTAATTTCCTTTTCAGTAATGTTTTCAATATTAGCAACAAACTCAACTTCATTGGTATTGTCCTTGATAGTTAAATCTCCAATTACGAGAGTCTGAGAATTTTCTGTTCTGCCTACTTGCTTAATAATTAATTGAGCGGTGGGAAATTCATTAGCAGCAAAAAAATCGGCTGATTTGAGATGATCCTCTAGTTTTTTCCTGAAAGCTCCCATTAGATCAGTGCTGGTGATGGATTGCATATCGATAGTTATTTCTCCTCCCGTTAGCGTATTTTCATGAACAGAGAGAAAACCATCTTTAATTTTAACCGTGCCCAAGTGATTATTGGTGTTGACTAAGGTTTTTTTGGCCGCCCAAGAAATAGTGGAGGTAGCGGGATTAATTTTAAAAGAAAGAGAATCTTTGTTTTCAACTGGCTCGATTGGTGTGGTGGGGGCAGAATTAGAGTTAGTGGGCGTAGTGTTTTTAGAGGATGGGGATAGATTTACTAAGGAGTAGCTAACTAATCCTACAAAAATCAAAAGCAGGGCAAAATAGATAATATTTTTATTCATATGTTTGTATTTTAAATTATTAAGTTGGCTATAGTTTAACGCAAAAATATGAATCATGCAATAAATATCTATTGTTGACAAATACTGGGTATTTATTTATCTTTATTATTAGTTAGGCAAAGGGTTCTCATTGGTTTTTTCTTTTTTAAAAAAGGAGATCAACATGAAAAAATCCCTATTGGCACTACTAGTACTTTTTTTTCTCAGCGGCTGTGCGATCCCACTCGTGGGTCTGGAAATGGCAGCTGGAATTACGCAAGGAATATTGGACTCTGTGGAGAAGCAGAATCCTAAGCTTTACAATAAGACGATGAATGGAGCAGGCATTGATCTCCCTAAGCCGGTCAAGCAGGCGATGGGTGAAAAATAACAACACAGGAGGCTGGGATGAATGTTTGGATTTGGAGAATATTGCTTCTTTTGGTAATGGCGATTTCCTTGGCGGGGTGCGTGCTGCACATACCCCTTAGGATATGAAGTTCGGACAGCTCAGAGTATCTTGGATTATTCCGAGATACTCTGTATTTTTTTCTTGACTATTTATTTTTTTGGAGTATTATTTTAAGTGAAGAGGGGTTGGAGCCTTTTCTAAAAAAAAGTTAAAACTGAATATAATCAAGGTGTCCGCCCAGGGCGGAAAGCTAGATGGAACCGCGAGAATCCTCGTTCTAGCAATTTAAATTTTTTAGATTGTTTTGGAATGAGGATTTTATTGTTTTTCTCTACAAATTACGAATTTATACGAATATACTAATGAGGAATTGTGTGTCATTGCAATTTGAGAGCACTTAAATTACTCGTAAAGACGTGGGAAATAGTTTCTAAAGTTCATGAAGCTTGCAGGTAACTGATAATTGTTTATTTATAATGCATAGTACTTAATTAATAATTTTAAAAATATGACAAAAGAAAAAAATCAGGATAATTTGATGGAAAAAATAGTTTCGTTTTGTAAAAGAAGGGGTTTTGTTTTTCCATCGAGTGAAATTTATGGAGGATTTGCTAATTCGTATTCTTATGGGCCCTATGGAACTCAGCTAAAAAATAATATTAAAAAACTTTGGTGGAAAAGAGTAGTTCAGGAAAGGGAGGATATTATTGGTATTGATGGACCAATTTTGCTTAATTCTAAGTTATGGGAAGCCTCGGGGCACACGAGTGGATTTAATGATGCAATGGTGGATTGTAAAAAATGTAAAAAAAGATTTAGGGCTGATCATCTGGTAGAGGAGGCAACTGGTCAAGATTTAGAAGGACAATTAGAAGCAATGACTAAGGTGCTTAAAGAGGAAAAAGTGAAATGTCCGGAGTGTGGGGAATCAGATTGGACTAACGTGCGAGAGATGAATATGATGTTTAAGACAGAAATGAATGGTTACTATGGAGATGTGTATTTGCGACCAGAAACAGCGGGGGCAATATTTATCGAATTTAAAAATATTATTGATTCAATGCGAGTAAAAATGCCCTTTGGAATTGCTCAAATTGGGAAGGCTTTTCGGAATGAAATTGTGGCGGGTAATTTTATTTTCCGGTTGCGTGAGTTTGAACAAATGGAGATAGAATATTTTATTGATCCAGAAAAAGATTGGGAGGATATTTTTGAAAATTGGTTACTTTTCCAAGAAGAATTTGCATTTGCCTTGGGGGCAAAGAAAGAAGATTTGCGAAGATATGAGCATGCTAAAGAAAAATTATCGCATTATTCTCGAAAAACAGTGGATATTGAGTATCGTTTTCCTTTTGGTTTCGGTGAACTTTTTGGTCTCGCTCATCGGGGAGATTTTGACCTTGCGCAGCATGCGAAGTTTTCTGGTAAGAAATTAGAGTATTTTGATGCCGAAAATAATCGTAGATTTATCCCGCATGTTATCGAACCAACCGTGGGCTTGGATCGTTCTATTTTAGTAGCGATGTTGGCTGCTTATACAGAGGAAAAATTGGAAGATGGAAGTGAAAGAGTAATGATGAGATTTCCTAAATATCTAGCTCCAATAAAGGTGGCTATTTTTCCACTTTTAAAAAATAAGCCAGAACTAGTGGCTAAGGCTAAAGAAATTTATGATAGTCTAAAGATGGATTTTATGTGTGAATTTGATGACAATGGTAATATTGGAAAGCGTTATCGAAGACAGGATGAAATTGGAACTCCTTATTGTATCACGGTGGATTTTGAAAGTTTGGAAGATGGTACTGTAACAGTGAGAGATCGCGACACTATGGAGCAGAAAAGATTTAAGATCGAAGAACTAAGTATTTTTTTAAAAGAGAATTTAAAATAATTCTCAAAAGATAAATTTCACAATTTTAGAAAAGGAGAAGAATATGATGATTTCAGTGGATAAAAGAATTTCAGATATGACCGATGAGGAATAGGAGGAGGAATGTCGAATTCTTGCCGATAGTCCTGCATTGCGAGATCTTACAGATTTTTATTTATCTGGAGGTGAAAGTAGATTGATTACTTCTGAAGATATAAAAAAGATAGCAGTGTCTGAAGAAAGTCTTTGATGTAATCATCTGGAAGTTTTGAGGCAATTGCAAGGTAGAGACTAAGCCGTGAAATTTATAAAATTGGAAAAAGATAAAATTTATCTTTTCCCAATAGTAAAATAAATTAAAGTTAAAATTTTATGAAAATTACAATTGTTGAAAAAAATAATAAGTCCGAGAATCTTGTTCGAGTTTTTTTTAATGAAAAAATAGCAGCAAGTCGCTTTATAAAAGAAAATAATACCAATGTATTGGAAATAAAGGTACTAAAAAAGGAGTCAATGAATCGTCGAAAGTGGATTATTTTAGTGCGTTCGATTATTCAAGAGGTTAAGAAAAACAAGATCAAGAAAATTGAAATTAAATGGGAGGATTTAGTTGCGTTTGAAAATTTAGGCGAAGGATTGAGTCAACTTTTTGCGGAGGCTGTGCATATGGCTAATTATGATTTTCGTAAATATAAAACTAAGCCAGAAGAAGGTTGGTCTGACATCGAAGAAGTTATTGTAATTGTTTCAAAAAAAGATAAATCTTTCTCAATGCAAGGGCTTGGTAATGGATTAATTTCTGCAGAGAATATTAATTTTTGTCGTGATCTAGCTAATACCCCTGGAGGAGATATGACTCCTAAACATTTAGTTGATATTACCCGAAAAGCAATCAAGAATACAAAAATAAAAATGCGTGTATTGGATGAAAAACAGATGCGCGGTAAGAAAATGAATGGGGTATTGGCTGTTGGACAGGGTAGTTCATATCAATCGCAATTTATTATTTTAGAATATCGTGGAGCAGATGTTAAAAAAAAGCCGATTGTTTTAGTGGGAAAAGGGGTAACTTTTGACAGTGGCGGAATTGACACAAAGCCACATCCTCATGGTTTAGAAATGATGATGGATATGAGCGGGGGAGCTGCAGTCATCGCATCAATTTTAGTTGCTGAAAAATTGAAATATAAACAAAATATAATTGTGCTGGTTCCAACAGTAGAAAATATGCCTAGTGGTAACAGTATGCGACCAGGGGATATTATAAAAATGATGGACGGTACTCATGTCGAAATAGGTCACACTGATGCGGAGGGGCGCCTAATTCTTGCTGATGCCCTAACATTTGCTAAAAGTTTTAAGCCAGAATATGTAATTGATGTAGCCACTCTTACTGGAGCTGCTTCAGTAGCTTTGGGTGAAAGAGCGAGCGCGTTTTTTACTGATAACGAGGAATTATCTCAAAAAACCATATTGCTAGCTGAAAAAACAGGTGACTATATATGGAGAATGCCTCTTTGGGATGAATATGCGGCAGAAATTGCGGGAACCCATGGGGATATATCTAATATTCGTACTAAAGGAGGTTCTGGGGTGGGTGGAGCTATTACTGCGGCATTATTCCTTAAGCATTTTGCTAAAGACTATAAAGATAAGTGGATGCATATTGATATTGCTCCACGTATGACTGCTGTATTTGATGAGCAGTTAACCAAGGGAGCGATAGGAACTCCCGTGAGACTATTGGTTGAATTATTAAAGTAGTTTGAAATGGGAGCTGGGCTGCTCCTGTTTAAGATGAATTTTAAAAGAAAAATAATAATTTATTATTAAAAAAATATGGAAAATAAAAATGAAGATGTATTAGAATTAATGAAAAGTTATGAGTTAATCTTAAAGGATTTATATGCACTTTTTGCAGTTAAAATTCCTGCGGATAATGAATTCTGGAAGAAGTTATCGGAAGAAGAAAATAAGCATGCCTATTGGTTGGAAGTTTTGGGACTAAATATGCAAAAACAGGGGATCTCAATCAATGATGATAGTCGGTTTAATGCTCCTTTGATAAAAATTAGTATCAAACATGCTCAGGAGGCTTTGGCAGATTTTGGACGAACAGAGATTAGTACTTTTGATGCCTTAACTTTTGCGAGTGATATGGAGAACTCAATGATAGAAAAGAAATTTTTTGAGGTTTTTTATGGCATCAATGATGATTTTGATCGGGTGATGAAATTACTCAAAGAAGAGACCATCAAACACAATCAACGGATTCAGGAAAAGCTGGAGGAGTGCTCCGGGCTTTGAAAACGGGAATTCGGGATAATGGTAAATACCAAATAATAAATGCCAAATGAATTTGTAATGATTGAAATAATTGTTGAAAGTTTTAATATTGAATATTTTTAGTTAGTAATTAATGGTTACTAGTTATTTATTCAATTTGACTTTTGTCGGTAATCTGCTATAATAATTAGGCTGCTAAATTTAGGGCAGTTTTTTTGATTAATAAAATTTTTTTATGGATATACGAAATATCGCAATTATTGCTCACGTGGATCATGGTAAAACTACGATTACGGATGCGATTATGAAACAAACTGGAGCCGCAGGTCAAGATGACAGTATGGATAGCAACGCTTTGGAAAAAGAGCGAGGGATTACGATTTATGCTAAAAATACTTCTATAATTTATAAAGATACAAAGATTAACATCGTGGACACCCCTGGCCATGCTGATTTTGGTAGTGAGGTGGAGCGGGTACTGCGGGCTATCGATAGCGTTGTTTTGGTAGTGGATGCTCAAGAAGGACCGATGCCTCAAACCAGATTTGTACTTAAGAAATCATTGGAGTTGGGACACAAACCAATGGTGGTAATTAATAAGATTGATAAACCAGCCGCAAGACTAGGAGAAGTGGAGGATGAAATATTTGAATTATTCTTAGAATTGGGAGCCACAGATGAGCAATTGGAATTTCCAATTATTTATAGTATTGGTAAGCAAGGAATTGCTAAGAATAAACCAGAAGATGAATCAGATAGCATGGAACCTCTTTTGAATAAAATCTTAGAGCATGTACCAGCTGCTAAAAATGATATGACTGTGCCTCTTCGTCTACAGCCTTTTTCTTTGGCTTACGATGATTATTTGGGACGTTTGGCAGTAGCTAGAATTTTTGAAGGAGTTTTAAAATTAGAATCAGTTTTTGTAAAATCTAATAGCAAAGAAACTCGTAGAGGAAAGATTATAAAAATGTTTTCTTTTGAGGGAGTAAAGCGAAAAGAGGTGCAAGAGGCAGTAGCGGGAGATATCGTGATGATTGCTGGAATTGATGACATTGATATCGGAGAAACAATTTGTGCCGAGGAAAGTGCAGAGGCTTTGCCAGCTATCACCGTAGATGAGCCAACGATTGCTTTGGAGTTTTTGGTAAACAGTTCTCCTTTTGCTGGAAAAGAAGGGGAGTTCGTGACACGAGAGCAAATTCGCGAAAGACTCACGAAAGAATTGGAAATAAATGTAGGACTTCGAGTGGACTTTGCCAGTGATAATTTTACTGTTTATGGGCGAGGTGAATTGCATGTAGCAGTTTTATTGGAAAATATGCGAAGAGAGGGTTTTGAGGTGCAAGTATCTCAACCTAGAGTTATTATTAAAGAAGTTGGTGGGGTAAAGATGGAACCATTTGAAGAGTTAACAGTGACTGTGCCAAGTGAATTTTCTGGAGCGATTATCGAAAAATTAGGAAAAAGAAAAGGTATCATGATTGATATGAAGCAAGCCACAGATGGTACTCGGATGTTATTTGAAATTCCAACCAGAGGAGCTTTGGGGTACAGAAGTGAATTTATTGTAGACACTAAGGGAGAAGGAATTCTTTCTAGTCGCTTTTTGGAATTTCGTCCTTTTGTAGGCGAAATAAAGAAGCGAGCTGTGGGTTCAATGATTTCCGGAGAAACTGGTAAGGCCCTAGGTTTTTCATTATTCAATTTACAACAAAGAGGTTCATTGTATGTGATGGCTAGTCAGGAAGTATATACTGGTCAAGTTATCGGTAACACTTCCAAGGGAGATGAGATGACCGTAAACCCAATTAAGGGAAAGCATCTTACTAATATGCGAGCTAGCGGTAGTGATGATGCAATTACTTTGGTGCCACCAATTGAAATTACTATTGAAAAAGGTCTAGAAATCATGGCTAATGATGAATATCTAGAAATCACTCCAAAAAGTGTACGACTTAGAAAACAATTTTTAACTGAAGCAGATAGAGTGAGGGCGAGTCGGAAAGCAAAGTAGGAATGTTGTAGATGTCATAGATGTTCTAAATGTTGAAAATGAAAAAAGATTTACGATTTAAGATCTATGATTCATAAATAAAAAAGTATATACCTAGGTATATACTTTTTTTATATCAGAAAGTAACGCGAGACTACGGCCGTAAATAAACGTTACTTTTAATATTTGATTTTTAACAGATAAATGAGATTCCTCTATTCCTAAATTTTTTGATTATAAAAAATTTATCCAATCGGAATGACACAATTTTTAAAATTTTCATAAAACAATGTAGCAGCATAACAATGTAACAATTTTATAGTTTAGACTGCTAATTTTAAAAGTTCAGCGGTTTTTTCTTCCATTAACTCCCTAGATTTAGCTTCGACATTAAGGCGGATGACTGGTTCAGTATTGGAGCCGCGAAAATTAAATCTCCAGTCAGCAAAATCAATTGAAATTCCGTCAGTAGTATCAATTTTTACTGCTCCTTCAGAATAAATTTCTGTCGCTTTTTCGATAACCCTTTTTACCTCAGCAACCTGGGTATTAATTTCTCCGCTAACAAAATATTTATCCAAAAACATTTCGTGCATAATTTCCGATAAAGTTTTTTCTTGAGTAGATAAAAATTCTAGCATCATCACCAAAGGAATCATTCCGTTATCGCAATAGAAGTAATCGCGGAAGTAATAATGAGCACTCATTTCTCCACCAAAAACAGCGTCTTCTTTGCGCATGCGTTCTTTGATAAATGAATGACCAGCTTTGGTAGCGATATCAAGGCCATTGTTTTCTCGGACGATGTCCTCAATCGCCCAAGTAAGGCGGGTGTCATGGATGATGCTTTGTTCATCTTTCCGCTGGAGAAATATTTTAGCTAAAAGGGCAGTGATAAAGTAGCCTTCAATAAATTCGCCCTTTTCAGTAAAGAAAAAACATCGATCAGCATCAGCATCCCAAGCTACTCCAAAGTCTGATTGGCTATCTATCACTAGTTGAGAAAGTTCGGCACGATTTTCAGGAATAAGCGGATCTGGTCTTCCTTTAGGAAAATTTCCATCAGGAAGATAATTTAATTTTTCTATATCGATATCAGTGCCAGAGAGTAATCGATCCAATGCTCTTCCCGCTACACCAAAATTTGGATTGGCAGCAATTTTAAACTTCTTAAATTTAGAAAAATCCGCAAAAGATTTTATTTTTGTCACGTAATCATCTAAAATATCTTTCTTTTCTACCAATGATTCATTTATTTCCCCAGCTAAAACGCTTTCATCTAATTCCATTTTTAGAGCCAGGTCACGAATTTCAAAGAGTCCACTGTCAGAGGAAATTGGTCTGGATTCTTCTCGGACACATTTCATCCCGTTGTATTCTTTGGGATTATGCGAGGCAGTAAGAGAGAATCCGCCAGCGTAATTATAATAAGCTACGGAAAAATAAAGCATATCAGTAGAGATTTCTCCTACATCAATAACCTTAATCCCCAAATCAGTCACAGCTTTGATAGCAGTTCTTTTTAAAGAGGGAGAGGATAATCTTACGTCAGCTCCGATTACTACTTCCGCTGGTTTTACAAATTGACAAAAGGCTTGTGCAATTTTATAGGTGTCTAGTTCGTTTATTTCTGTGGGGTAAATTCCGCGAATATCGTAGGCTTTGAAAATTTGTTCTTGCATATTTTTTTAAAATTAATTATTTAATAATTTGGTTAAATGAGGTCATTTGAATCTTCGTATTTCAGGATTAACTCCATTTTATAACTTATTAGGATTATTGCCAAATGGGGATTTGGGAATGTGGGAATCTGAGAATTTGGGAATGGAATGCAAGAATTGAGATGCAAGAAAAATATTTACTTAAAATTAAGAGTTGGTCAATTTTTGCACGTGCGTCTAGCTGACAACTTTTTTATGAGTATGGAGGTTAGAACGGATGCACTTATTTTTTTAAATTATATGTAGCAAAAAACGTAGAGGAACTTAGCAATCATTCAGTGGTGCATTATCGGAAACCAATCTGGATAAAGATATAAACAAATGTTGTGTTTTAGTGTTTTGTTTTTGAAGCTAAGTGATATATAATTAGAAGGCAAGAATCATTTTAACACGGTAGCATTTTAGCATTAAAACATTGAGAACTAAGAAAGCCGATTTACGATTTAAGATTTACGATTTATGACAATGTAATCATTTTTTTAAAATCTTTATTTAGTTTTCTATACTTAAATCTTAAATCATATATCCTAAATCTTTTATTAAAATTCCCAAATTCTTAAAATAAAACCCCAGTTAAATAGTGCAGAGTACTGCAATTTAAAGGGAGTAATATTCAAATAAGTTATAAATAAATACAATTAGTTTTTAAATTAGTTATTAATTTAACAGGGTAAATATGAAAAAAAATTTAGAAAAACTTTTTAATCCAAAAACAGTGGCTATTGTAGGGGCTTCTGATCGGCCAGGCAGTGTGGGTAATGCCATTACTCAAAATCTTTTAAATTTAGGATATGTGGGAGAGGTATTTTTGATTAATCCAAAATACCCAGAATTATTGGGCCAAAAATGCTACGCTAGTTTAAATGATGTTGAAAAGGAAATCGATTTAGCCATTATCGTTATACCCGCTAATTTTGTAAATGATACAATAAGTGCCGCTAAACATGTAAAGAATTTTATTGTGATTTCGGCTGGTTTTTCGGAAGTTGGTAGGGATGGAAGAGTCAGAGAATTTGAATTAGCTAAGTTAGCTCAGGAAAAAGAGGTAAATATTTTGGGTCCAAATTGTCTAGGGTTGATCGTGCCTAAACTAAACTTAAACGCGTCTTTTGCGGGGGGTTTACCTTTGGCCGGTGGTGTTTCGCTGATTTCTCAGTCAGGAGCTTTGGTGGTAGCGATGATGGATATGGCCAAAAAATCTCAAATTAAATTTGCACAAATTATTTCTGTGGGCAATAAGATGCAATTGGATGAGGTGGCGCTCTTAGAATATTTAGCAGCGGACAAAGAAACTAAAGTTATCGCTCTTTATTTAGAGGGAATAAAAGACGGACAAAAATTTATCCAGATGGCGAGTAAAATTTCACCTAAAAAACCTATTGTGGTTTTAAAGGCGGGAATTACTCAAAAGGCCCAAAAAGCTATCGCTTCACACACTGGGTCTTTGGCCGGAAGTGATGAGATAATGGATGAGGCTTTTAAAAAAGCGGGAATAATTCGCGCGCAGAATTTGGAAGATTTTTTTATTTTAATAAAATTTTTAGCTAATTTTAAAAATGAGGTAAGTGGAGAATCCGTTATAATTACCAATGCAGGTGGGCCAGGAGTTTTGGCGACGGATGCTTTTGATGGAAAAAAAATAGGGTTAGTAGAATTTTCTCCAGAACTTAAAGATAAGTTAAAGAAAATCTTACCAGCGGAATCATCAGTGGAAAATCCCATCGACTTATTGGGGGATGCAACCGAAGAGAGATATCAAGCGGTTTTAGATATATTGGAGGGTGAAGCGATGGATAATATTCTTTGTATTATGACCGCTCAGGATCAAACACCTACTGAAAAAATTGCTCAGGTGGTGGTGGATTTTAATCGAACTTCGAAGAAAAACATCGTGCCAATTTTTATCGGAGGGGATAAGTTGGAAACGGCTGTTGAAATTTTAGCAGAAAACAATATTCCAAACTTTGATTTTCCTAAAGAGGTTATTGATGCTTTGGATAAATCTTTGCAGAAAAGAGAAATCTTTGAAGAGAAAAAAACATGGTTAGCTAAAATATGGGGAGAAAAAAGCACTGACATTATTCAAAGGGCCTTGGCAGAAAATCGAAAAGCGCTGTTGTTTGGTGCGGCTGGAGAATTGATGAAAAAATATTCAATTCCAGTAGTAGATTATTTAAATCTCGCTCCTGGGCAAGTGGTGCCTGATGAAAATTTGGATTTTCCAGTGGTCTTAAAGGTGGATAGTGAGGATGTGCTCCATAAGACAGAGAAGCGGGGATTAATTTTAGGCATTGCTGATAAACAAGAATTGGCCAACAGTTTGGCGGAAATGAGGATTAGTTTTCCTGAGGAAAATTTAATTATCCAACCAATGGTGAGTTATGATTTGGAGTTAATTGTAGGACTAAAAAGAGATCAAATTTTCGGACCAGTGATTGTTTTTGGTTTGGGTGGTATTTATACGGAAGTTTTCAAATGGGTGGATTTCTTGATTTTACCGTTGGGGAAAAAAGAAATAAGAAAAAAATTAACTGAAAGTAAGATTAGTTTTATATTTAAGGAAACTCGAGGAAAAATAATGGCTGATATCGAGGAGATGACAGATTTTATTTTTAATTTTGCTCGCTTGTCCCAGGAGCAAGAATCCATTAAAGAGATTGATATAAATCCACTTTTGATAACTAAAGAGGGAAAACTCAAAGCTGTGGATGTAAAGGTTATTTTGTAATTTAAGTTAACGTGAAATGTTAAAGCATAAAAAAATATTAGCGGGGATTATCATTGGTAGCCTAATAACAGGTAGTCTTTTTTATTTTTTTAGGCAAGCAAAAAAAACTGATTTAGAAAAACAGGGTCCAATGGGGGAATTTATCTTGAAAGATTTTTCTAGTCAGCCGATTGTGTCGGTGACTCCCGGAGAAGATAATAATTATCAAATTCAAGATACTCTTTTAAACGGAGTAACTTTGACTTATGCAAATTCTTCGGCGGATAAGCAATTTTCTGAAAAAGCGCTCAAAATTGATTTTCCTAAAAATTATAACGAACCGATTAATATTAAATTGGATGAGCAAAGAGTAATTTCAATTACGGACAAAAGTACTGATAAATTTTCGGATAAATTGGTGACAGATGATATCCCTTTGCAGGTTGTGGGGGCGGATGAGAATGGCGGAGAATTTATCGATGAGCCAATTGGAAAAATAACTTCACAAAAACAAGCAATCAAATATCTAAAATATCAAGATGATAAAAAAAGAAAAACTATTTATTATAGTTACCAAAAGGGAGTGGATGAAAGAAAATTAAAAAATTGGATTATTTATAATAAAGCCAACAATCAATTAACAGAAAAGGAAGCTTATCAAATATCTCAAGCCAAGATAAGATTGGGTCAAAAAGGAGAAGTAGAGGTTTTTTACTTGGGGGAGCAAGCTGCCAAAAATCAAGAAGCTATTGAAAAAGTCGAGCCTTCTTTGTTAGATCGAGCGCAAAAAACTTTGCAAAGAGAAACTGGCGAGGATATTTTATCTGCGGGCAATAATCAACCAGATTTTGTAATTCCTGCTCCTTATTATTTAAATAAAAAAGGGGAGCGAACTGATTTGAAATGGGAAATTGATCAAGTAACTAATACTATTTCAGTTAGTTTTCAAGTTGCCAAGGAAGATTATCCCGTAGCCTTGGACCCGACCTTGAGTTTTATTGCTCCTGGTCAAGAAGAGAGTGGCGAAATAATTGATACTACGCCAAACAATCAATTTGGGGCAACTATGCTAAGTGGAGATTTAAACGGTGATGGTAAGACAGATTTAATTGTGGGTTCTGGTGCTTCAAGGACGGTGCATATTTTTTATAATAATAATTTAATTGCTAGTGATGTGGGCTTGGCCGACGCGACAATTGAAGGGTTGGCGGCAGATATTTATTTTGGGAGTAGCTTGGGGTTGGGGGATTTTAATAATGATGGTCAAATGGATTTGGCGGTGGGGGCTTACGGCTATACCAACAACACTGGCAGTGTTTATCTCTTTTATAATGATGGTCAAATAGCTACTAGCAGCACTCAAGCAGATTGGGTAATCGTGGGTGAAGCGAATAATAATCGTTTTGGTTATTCATTGGTGAGTGGAGATTTTAATGCGGATAATAAAACTGATTTAGCTATTGGTGCGTATGGCTATAACACCAATCAAGGACGAGTATATCTTTTTTATAATGATGGTGCTTATCCTAATCCAGCTTTGTCCGCTGATAAAATTATTACTGGTGAGGCAATTAATAATTATTTCAGTTATGCCTTATTAGCGGGAGACTTTAATAATGATAATCGGGTAGACTTAGTGGCAAATGCTTATGGCTATAGTTCTAGCCGGGGTCGGGTTTATATTTTTTACAACGACAGTGCTATTCCTAGTCTCGCTAGTGATGCGGAAGTGAAAATTAATGGAGAATTAAGCAACAACCGTTTTGGTTGGGCTCTGGTAGGTGGCGATTTTGATGGAAATAATCAGGTGGATTTAGCGGTGGGAGCTTATGCTTATAATTCTTCTCAGGGTCGCGCATATATCTTTTTAAATGATGGGCAGCCTTATGTGAGCTTAGCTTCGGCAGCCGATAAGACTATTACCGGGGAGGTAGCGGGTAGTTATTTCGGATATGTACTTACCGCTGGAGATTTAAATAACGATACGCGCGCGGATTTGGTGGTGGGAGCGCATCAATATAACAGCAATCAGGGGCGCGCCTACGTCTTTCAGGGGAGCACTAATATGCCAAGCCTAGCAACAGAGGCTAATGATATTATCACTGGAGAAAATAGTAATGATCGTTTTAGCTATGCCTTAGTGAGTGGAGATTTTAATGCGGACAATAAACCCGATCTAGCAGTGGGGGCCTATAGTTATAAAGTTAATCAAGGACGAGCTTATATTTTTTACAATGCTACTGATCTTGTGGGTGAAGCTAATAATGCGGACATAAAAATTGATGGAAATGGAGGGGCGAGTTTTGGTACTAGTTTGCTAAGTGGGGACTTTAACGCGGATGGAAAAACTGATTTAGTGGTGGGAAAAAATAAAGACAAAGTTTATCTGTTTTATAATGATGATTCAATAGCCGACACTGATATGGGAGCAGATTTAATTATTGAGGGTGAAGCGAGTAGTTATTTTGGAGCAGTGCTAACAAGTGGGGACCTCAATTACGATGGTCGAGAGGATTTGGTTGTCGGGGCTTATGCTCAAAACAACGGAACCGGTCAGATATATGTTTTTTATAATGATGGATCATTTCCGAGTTTTGGTAGTGCGGCTGATAGGATAATTAGTGGTGAGACACCAGACGGTCGCTTCGGTCGATCGCTTGCTAGTGGAGATTTTAATGCTGATGGCAGGGTGGATTTGGTAGTGGGCGCTTATCAATATAACAGTAATCAGGGGCGGGCTTATGTTTTTTATAGTGGCACAAACTTTGCGACATTAGCTAGTGAAGCGAGCTTAATTATTACTGGAGAAGCGGGTAATAATTATTTTGGTTATTCTTTATTGGGAGCAGATTTAAATGCGGACGGTAAAACAGATTTAATTATCGGAGCATATCAATTTAATTCTTCGCAGGGTCGAGTTTATGTTTTTTATAATGATGGCTCCATGGTGGGCGCGGCTGATGAGGCGGATGTGATTATCAGCGGGCAGGAAAGTAACAATTATTTCGGTTATGCTCTGAGTGCTGGGGACCTTAATAGCGACACTCAGAGTGATTTGATAATTAGTTCGTTTGGTTATAATTCTTACCAAGGTCGAGTGTATATCTTTTATAGTAATCAACCTTTGGGTGATAGCGCTAGTGATGCTCAAGTAATCGTGGATGGAGAGATCGGGGCGGGTAGTTATTTTGGAGGAAGGATAATAACTGGGGATTTTAATGCGGATAATAAAACTGATTTGGCGGTGGGGGCCAATAATTATAGCGCTAGCTATGGTCGAACTTATATTTTTTATAATGATGACAATTTGCCTACCGCGGCAGAAACTGCGGACATAATCATCACTGGTGAGACTACTAGTAATTTCGGCATTTCTTTGGCGGGAGGAGATTTTAATAATGATACAAAAATTGATTTTGTGGTGGGGGCGACTAGCTATAAGTCAGTGGGCAAAGTTTATATTTTTTATTCTCAGTTGGGACAAATTAATATCGAGGGAGCTAAAAGCGATGCGAAAAATAATAATTTTGCGAAAACTTTAATTAGCGGGGACCTCAATTATGATGGTCGAGAGGATTTGATTGTTGGAGCTCATCAATTTAATTCTTCCCAGGGTCGGGTATATATTTTTTATAATGATGGCTCTATCGCCAATGGAGCTAGCAATGCGGACGCGATTATTACTGGAGAAGCGACTAATAATAATTTCGGTTACGCGATTAAAATAGGTGATTTAAATAATGATAATAAAAATGATTTAATTGTGGGGGCAAATAATTTTAATAACAGCCAAGGTCGCGCCTACATCTTTTACAATGATGGCTCTCTTCCTAACACCGCTAGTTTGGCTGATGAAAAAATCTCCGGAGAAACAACTAGTAACTATTTTGGCAGCACTTTAGCAGTAGGAGATCTC
>JBAQFQ010000004.1:0-54149 GCA_049287345.1 Candidatus Moraniibacteriota bacterium | reverse complement strand
ACTACTAAAATAAATAAATCTAACTCTCATCACTAAAACTTCAGACTTCGCATCCGCTACGTAACAAAGTTTCTTAACGCTCTTCTCGAGTTGATTTATTTTTATTTTATCCGTAAAGTGTGGACGGCAGACAGGGAACATTTAATCTCTTCGTCGGAGTACCTTCTCGCGAAGACGGGGTGGGGGAAAAATTTGACAAGGTTGAGAATGTGTCTTAAAATAAATGAGCTTATGAAAAATCAAACAGCAAAAATATTATATTATAGCTTTTACTTCTGGTTTAGCCACCGAGGTCGCTTTGTTTTTGCTAGGAAAATTGTGAATTAAAATTTTCTTGATAAAAATAAGCCGACCTCTAGAGGGTCGGTTTTTTAGTTCTTTGCTTTTTTTCGAGATGGAAATAAATTAATTTCATCTTAAATCAAAAAAATAGGAGGAGAGTTGTTATGAGCAGAATGATGCCCCATTTCCAACCGAGTCGGACTTTCAAAACAGCCGAAGATCGACGTAATTGTTTTTATTGTTTGCTGCCGATGTTTATCGAGCAAATGGATAATTATCAGGAGCGACCAATTACTGATGAGGAAATCCCTTTTGAAGCAAGAAATAGACTGATGGAATTAGTTAAATTTCTAAGGGAAGAGCTTTTTCTTCATCAAGGCAATAATCCGCAGGAGGAAAACTTCTTTAGAGAATTAACAAGGCTTTTGAAAATTTTCAGAGAAGGCCCTGTTCGCAATGTTGGACCAAATGTCCTCACTTACGTTAATTTTAGGCTGGAGTTACTCATAAAGTTGGCGGCCTAATGTGTTGGACTGGCGGGAATATAGTTAAATGACTATTTCCCGCCTTTTATTTTTAGTCGTTATATGTGTTTTTAAATATTAAAAGGCAACAATCTTCTTACTAACTTTTTTGGCAGCAAAAGAAGTTACAAAAAACTGCCACACGTACTACTAAAATAAATAAATCTAACTCTCATTCGCTAAAACTTCAGACTTCTCATTCGCTACGTAACAAAGTTTCTTAACGCTCCCTTCGAGTTGATTTATTTTTATTTTATCCGTAAAGTGTGGACGGAAATGCATTAAATACATACTAAATTTAAAAGCCTGTTAAAAGTGAGCAGGATAGAAATCGCTAGTGTTGGCTGCTGGTTTTTATCTCATCCGTAAAGTGTGGTTGAAATGCATTCAAGATGACAAAATTGGAGGGCTTGAAGTTGTCAGGTGGACATTTCAGGCAGGTAAAATGTGGACGGGGGAGAGGTAATGAGGAGGTTTTTGCCTATTCTTGCTAAAGTATACTTTTTGATATAAAATAGCTTAGAGAATTAAAATTTTAAATATATGGATAGTCATATTTTTTGACCCAAAAATGAAAGGGTTGGGAAATTTGAGTTATTTCTTAGACGATATGAAAGTAGTATTATTGGAAAATGTAAAAAAAGTGGGTAAGGCGGGTGAGGTGGTTAATGTTTCCGATGGTTATGGAAGAAATTTTTTATTAGCTAAAGGCTTAGGACAAATTGCTACCGCGGAAATTTTAAAAAATGTAGAAAAATTAAAAACAGAAAAAGCGCTAACAGAAAAAGAGGAAATCAATAAGTTGGCGGAGTTAGCTAGAGAAATTAAAGATAAAAAAATAGTGATAGTCGCCAAGGCTGCTAAGGGAAAACTTTTTGGCTCTATCGATAAAGTAATGCTGGGCAAAGAAATAAAAAATCAATTAGGTTTTGATATTGGGGCAGAAAAAATTAAATTAGCCACCCCGATTAAAGAAGTGGGTGAGCAAAAATTGGAAATAGAATTAGCCAAAAACATCAAAACTAGCATCAATGTAGAAATTAAAGCCGAATAATAGTTTTTAAGTTTGATTGTAAAGAAGAGATAATTTAAATTTTTTTAAAATATTATATGAAAAAAAATAACAAGAAATATATCTTTGTGCTAGGTGGAGTGATGAGTGGAATTGGTAAAGGCATCGCAACTTCATCCTTGGGAGCAATTTTAAAAGCTCGAGGTTATAAGCCAACAGCTATAAAAATTGACCCATATGTCAATGTGGATGCTGGAACGATGAATCCTACTGAGCACGGAGAAGTTTTTGTTATGGACTGTGGACTAGAAACTGATCAGGACATGGGAAATTACGAGAGATTTATGGAGATAAGCTTACCAGGGGAAAATTATATGACTACTGGGAGTGTTTATCAAAAAGTGATTAACCAGGAGAGAAACCTGGCTTATCAAGGAAAATGTGTGCAGATTATCCCGCATGTAACTGATGAGGTAATTCGGACAATCAAAAATGCGGCCAAGGCTAACGACGCAGACGTGGTACTAACGGAGATCGGAGGGACAATTGGCGATTATGAAAACATGCTTTTTATGGAAGCAGCCAGGCAGATGAAACTGCGCAATCCTAAAGATGTGATTTTTGTGATGATTACTTATTTACCTTATCCACCAAAAGTAGGGGAAATGAAAACCAAGCCTACTCAGCAAGCCGTAAGAGAATTAAATGCCAACGGAATCAATCCAGACATTATTATCGCCAGAAGTGAAGTAGCGATTGATAAGAAAAGAAAAGAAAAAATTGGTTTGTTTTGTAACGTGGCAGAAAAAGATATTATTTCTGCACCGGACGTAGAAAATGTTTATGAAGTTTTGATAAATTTTGAGCGAGATGACTTGAGTCGTCGGATTTTGAAAAAATTGGATTTACCAACTCGAAAAACTAATTTAAAAAATTGGTACGGTTTAGTGGAAAATATTCAAAAGTCAGAAAAAACTGTCAAAATTGGTATCGTGGGTAAATATTTCGGTACGGGAGAATTTCTTTTGGGAGATTCATATATCAGTGTGATCGAATCTATCAAGCATGCTTGTTTTAAAGCGCGCGTGAAACCGCAGATAGAATGGCTAAATAGTGAAGAGTTTGAGAAAGTCGGTCGGGATATGAGCGATTTAAAGAGTTATGACGGGATTGTGGTGCCGGGTGGCTTTGGTTCTCGAGGAATTGAAGGTAAAATTAATGTGATAAAATATTGTCGAGAAAATAAAATTCCATTTTTGGGATTGTGTTATGGGATGCAATTGGCAGTAATTGAATTTTCTCGAAATATCTTAAATTTAAAGGATGCGCATACCACAGAAATTGATCGAAAAACTAAAAACCCAGTAATCGATATCATGCCAGAACAGAAAAAGAATCTGGAGGATAAAAATTATGGAGCAACCATGCGACTAGGGGCTTATACCGCTATCTTGGAAAAAGATACTATTGCTCGTGGGGCTTATGGTAAAAAAGAAATCTCTGAAAGACATCGACATCGTTGGGAAGTTAATCCTGAATACGTGGAATTAATCGAAAAGGGTGGCATGATTTTTTCTGGTAAATCAGCAGACGGAAAATTGATGGAAATTGCTGAATTGCCAAAAACTAAACATCCTTTCTTCTTGGCAACCCAATTTCATCCTGAATTTAAATCTACACCGCTAAGTTCGCATCCGCTTTTCTTTGAGTTTATAAAAGCAGCGAAAAGAGGGAAATAAGGGAATTTTGAATTTCAAATTTCAAATTTTGAATGAATTTCTAATGTCGAAATGAAACAAAAAATAATATAAAACATAATTTTAAGATTTAGGGATTGTTTTAATATTAAAAAATTAAGATTTGAATCGAAATTAAAAATTATAAATTAGAAATTTAAAATAATAAAAAACAGACCATCCGCTAGGAATGATCCGTCTTATTTTAGATTATTTGGTTGTTATTTGTTTTCCCCGGAACTACGCTTACGAATCTACGTTTAGCAATTTTTCCAGTAAAGGCAATAACTTTTTTCTTGCTAAATTTCACAAAACCTTCAGCGATAGCATAGAGAGTATCATCTTCTCCACGTCTTACATTTTTACCAGGATGAAATTTAGTTCCTTTTTGGCGAATAATAATATTTCCAGTACTTACTTTTTCGCTACCAAAAAGTTTAACACCAAGTCTTTTTGAAATAGAATCACGACCATATGAGGTAGATCCACCAGCTTTACGATGTGCCATATAATTTATTTAGATATTTAAACTAACAAGGATTAGTATAGCAAATTTTACAAATATGTCAAATAAAAATAGGCTTAAATTGGAGAAAGTAAAGATTTTTTGGGAAAAATATGAGGAAAAGGTGGTTTTGGGAGTGGGAATTCTCTTAATTGCGGCTATTTCCTTTGAGGTCGGGGTTTTACAAGGACATAAGTTAGAACAAAAAACTCTAGTAATTGAAAAAGCCCCAGAAATTGCTTGGAATGATGCGACAAATCCCAATAGGGTCTTGGGGGCGGAAACTAGTGCCAGTACTGCTCCAGTAAGGACTTCCGTGGAAGGAGAAGGTACTGTAAATAAAGAGTGTGCTTTTGTGGGAAGTAAAAACTCGGATAAATATCACCGACCAGATTGCCGCTGGGCAAAGAATATTAAGCCAGAGAATTTGGTGTGCTTTAAGAGTGAAGAAGAGGCAAAAAGTAAAGGATATGTAGGCGACAAAACTTGCGTTAAATAAACAATATTCAAATAAATTTCAAATTTCAAATTTCAAATGAATTTCCAATTTATTAATGTTTAATAGGGTCTGTCTTTGCGAGGTATTCCGAAGCAATCCAGGACTCGTGGTATTTTGTAAGTTTCCTGGATCGCCACAGAAATTTGGATTACCAAACTTCTTCGCGAAGACGAATGACTAGTTACTAGTTTACCAACTACCAGTGACTACCTCCCTGCTACTAATTACCAGTTACCAGTTACTGATTACTAGCAACCATCTCCCGTTTGACAAACTTTAGGAGTTAACTTATAATTACGATGAAACGATTAAACGAAATGGGTCGTTTCGATAATTAGTAAGAAAGAAAAAAAGTATGTCAGAAACAATAGACGCAGGGTTTATTGAACAAGTAGTTAAAATGCTTGTTGATAATCCAGAGGCAGTAAAAGTAGAGAGAAAAGTTGATGAAATGGGAGTTCTTATTAGTTTGGATGTTGATCCAAAAGACATGGGAATAGTCATTGGTCGCGAAGGACAAACAGCTAAAGCGTTAAGAACTTTGCTAAGAGTTATCGGAGCAAAAAACAATGCTCGTGTAAATTTAAAAATCAATGAACCAGAAGGTTCTGAGAGAGCTATGAGAAGTCAAGCTACAGTTGCTCCAGAAAAGAAAAGTATTGATGATGTAGTGGGTGAAATTGAAAAAATGTAATCCTATTGCTTTGTGTAAATTTAAAAACCGTTCCCTTGGGAGCGGTTTTTTGTTTAACCCCCCCTAGAAAGAGGGGGATTGAAAAAATAAAACCCCGATGTTACTCGGGGTTTTATAGTTTTAGCTAGACAGAGTTAGAACACTAATTCTGCTTCTAAATTTCTTCGTCCAAAGGCGAAAGCCTCTGATTTTGTTTTTACATAAATATCAAATTTGTTTCCTTTGATAGCGCCACCGCGATCTTCACAAGTAAAGATACCATGATCGGCGATTTTGATTTTAGCACCAAAAGGGAATTGTGGAGGACAAGCTAAAGTTCTTTTTTCTTGAACTACTAATCCACTAGCTGTTACTCCGTCACTTTTTCCACACTCATCAGCAGCGGCAGTGTAAGCAGAAGCATTGATGGTAAATTTTGCGGTAGGCAAATTATTCCATTGATTAGCTTGTTTTTCTTTCCAACGAGATAAAAGTTTTTCATCTCGCTCATCAACTACTGGTAAAACCTTTTTCTCTTGTTCGATTTGAGCAAAGGTATACTCAGTAGAGATGGATTGGATATTAAAAGTGTTTTGTTTGTTTTCACATTTAGGAGCGATAACTGAATCATTTTTTGATTGTTCGGCAGCCAAAGTTAATTTAGGTAAAACAAGGGCTACTGTTAAAATTACTAAAATAGTAATGTTACGCATCAAAAATTCTTTAAACATTATTACCCCAAGCTCGCTTGCGGGTAGCCGTTTTTAGCGGACTTTTCCTGTTTTTGAGGCAGGAGTTGAATCAGGCTGCCCCAAGGGGCGGTTTCTGAGTCAACTCACTATGATAGCATATTTTATGGATTTTGTCAATGATTTTAAGCGGCTTTAGAATAGCAAAAAAACCTACAAATTAATGTAGGTTTTTGTTTTATGTAGTATTGTTTTATGTCTCATGACATATGTTTGGTGCCCGGGGCGAGACTCGAACTCGCACGATTTTGCAATCGAGGGATTTTAAGTCCCTTGTGTCTACCATTTCACCACCCGGGCTTTCGGGTTTCTTTTATCTAATTCTTAAGCGGAGGTCCGAAGCGGAATTGAACCGCTGTACAAGGTTTTGCAGACCTTTGCCTAACCACTCGGCCATCGGACCTTTATTTTATCTCGAGCTTAGCTTTCTTTGAATTATAATAATAATTTTTTTAGTAAAGGTCAAATAAGCACAAATCTATCTTAACAAAGCTAAGAGGAGAGGTCAATGGTTATTGGTAACTGGTAATTAGTAACTGGTAACTAGTAAGCAGTAACTGGTAATCAGTGTTTAATACTTTCTCTAAAATTTGCACTAGACTAGTCATTTGTCTTCGCGAAGAAGTTTGGTAATCCAAATTTCTGTGGCGATCCAGGAAACTTACAAAGTACCACAAGTCCTGGATTCCTACCCGCAGTTGCTACAGCGTTGCAGGCGGGGCTTCGGAATACCTCGCAAAGACAGACCCTATTAAACATTAATAAATTGGAAATTCATTTGAAATTTAAAATTTTAAATTTGAAATTCCTGCCTACTGGCAGATATCTCTCTTGACAATTATGAATTATTATGGTAATTTGATAAGTTAATTTTAGCTTATGCAAGAAACTAATTTTTCAATTATTATCTGTGTTGATGAAGCAGCGGCATTGCTGGAAAAGAGTTTGGCGTCGATTTTACGGCAGACATTTTTTAGCTATGAGGTCTTGGTGATAAATAAAAATAATTATAAACAAACCAAAAAAATTATTGAGCAATATAAAGAAAAGATGGGCGCTAATTTGCGATGGATGAATTTAAAAGAGGCTAATCAGCAAGTGGCTATGAATGAGGGGGTAAAAATGGCTCGGGGAAAATATGTAACTTTTTTACAGGTAGGGGAAGAAATAACTGCGGACTCCTTAACACAGGCTCTGGCGTGTGCGCAAAAATATCCGCAAGCGGACGTGGTTTATGGGGTGGAAAATATTTGGGAAAAGAGCAAACAGATTAAAGGTCGACTTAACGCTCAAGCCGAAACTTTGCCGATTAAAAATAAATTTCCCTCACATCTATATTATCGAAAAGATCTACATCAGCAATTTGGTTTTTATGGTAGAGAAAATAAAGTAATTGAGGATTATACTTTTTGTTTAAAAGCTTTTTATCTGGGTCAGGCGATTGTCAGGCCCTTTGATTTGATTAGTCGAGAGACTGTTGGTTCTTAAGAAGTGTGATGAATATTTTTTTAATAAAAACCACCGAATATTAGCGGTGGTTTTTATTTAACAAATTAAACCCCCTCTCAATCTCCCCCTTGGAAAGGGGGAGAAGCAAAGATGGGGATTGAAAATATTTTAAAAAGAATTATAAGAAGATTGGGCTATATCGAAGTATGGTTAATTACGATGTCAGTTTTTTTAGAAATTTGTATTCGGATTTTCTTTGGGGATGACAAACTAGCTCAGTTTGTGCTGGTACGGACTGTAGGGGATTTTTTTTGTTAATTACCCAGTCCAGGCTAATTAAATGTCGAGAGGTTGCTAGGCGTGAATAATTGAAGAAGAGTCGGTTGTTCTTTTTATTGAATTTTCTCAAAATGTAGTTAGTAAGGTTAAATGTCAGCGGTGACTTCTTTTTGCCCAAACGAACGTAACGAATATTATTTTTTTGAGCTAGTAGGCAAACTATTCTAAAGAAGGGTGGAAAAAGATGAAAGTGTTCATGGGAATTTAAACCAGCTGGTTTTTGATTGAAAACTTCTTCAAATTTTTGGATTTGCTCAGCCCAGATCCTTTTTATTCTAGTGGGTTGAAAATCACCACGCAAATAGCCAAAATAAAAAGCCAAGCCGCGTCCCCAGGCGGAGCCTTTTAATTTTAATTTTTTATCAATAAATAATTCTAAATGGAGGTCCAGGGTAACACCAGATTTTTTGAGAAGTTTAATATCCTTTTTGGAAAGATCTCGATTGATCATTACAGCAACGCGGTTAATTTTGCCGGCTTGGACAAGTTTTAGGATGCGACGATTGGTTTTTTGGCTCGCTCCAAAATCATCGGCAGAAAAAATAAGCTCGGAAGTGTCTTGGGCTAAGTTATAATGATAGATACCACGGAAACTATTGTAGCGAATTTTAAAAAGTGCAAAAAACATATTAAGTGAATCTTTGACGATGCGGATATGACTTTTTTGAGGATTGCAAAGGGTGATAGGTAATTCTCGGATGGTGAA
Source organism: Candidatus Moraniibacteriota bacterium (assembly GCA_049287345.1). Lineage (GTDB taxonomy): Bacteria > Patescibacteriota > Minisyncoccia > Moranbacterales > UBA9337 > UBA9337. The sequence continues at coordinate 45,675 of JBAQFQ010000004.1, read as the reverse complement.
ACTAAATTTTTTTGCTAAATAGATAACTTCGGAGTCAAAGGCAAAGCGAGAAATATTGGTGAGTTTGAAAATTTTAAGAGCGACTGAGCGTCGAAAAACTTTGAAACCGCACTGAGAATCTTTGACCTGCCAATCATTTAAAATAATTGATCGCAGAAAACGAAAGATTATTTCCATGATTTTGCGATACCAAAGTACAGGTTCAACTATTTTTAGTCCAGGGACAAAGCGAGAGGCGATGACGATATCTAGTTTTTGACTTTTTAGCGCGGTAAAAAATTTAGCCGTTTCTTCAATAGGAATAGCCAGATCAGCATCGAGAAACATCACTGCAAAGCTATCTGGACTGGCGGACAGGATACCACTTTTTACGGCGTGACCTTTGCCGGTATTTTGGGTGGTGGCGATGAGCTTAAGAGGAATTTCTCCAGTTAAAAGATTAATTTGATCCTTGGTGTTATCCGTGGAGCCATCATCGACAGCGATTATCTCGAAAGAGTGAAAATGTTCTTTTAGATAGGTGTGAATTTTTTGGATATTTGCAGCAATGGTTTTTTCTTCATTGAAGCAAGGGATGACGACTGAAATTTTTTCATTAAACATAGGTATATAAATAAAAAAGTAGTATTTTTAGGGTAATAACTTGAAGTAAATCTCACTGTAGCTAATTATAGCATAATTTTTTCTTGAGGCTAGAGAAGGGCGTGTTTATTTAATATTCAACCTGTCAGTCGCGACTGACGGGTTTCATAATCAACCTGTCAGTAAACAGGAATTTTAAAATGCTATTTCAGATGGCTTTGTTGGACAATTAAAAAATGTGCTATAATCTCTGATATTGAAATAGTATTAAGTAAACTCAGTGTGCTATTTTGATGAACTAAGATTCAAGCATGTCATCCTGAACTTGATTCAGGATCTAACGGAAAAAATAAAGAGATACTGAATCAAGTTCAGTATGACATAGTATCTTTATATTGATGATCAGAAATAATAAATTAACACATTGAAAATGAAAAATAAGCAAAATTGGGTTTTAATTATTTTAGCTGGCTTAATTTTATTGGGATTTTTTTTACGTTTTTATCATATTGATCTGGCCCCTAGCGGTATTTATCCAGACGAGGCGGTTAATGCCCAGGACGCGCTAGTAGCTTTGCAAAATAATGATTTTAAGTGGTTTTATCCAGACAATGATGGGCGAGAAGCTTTGTTTATTAATTTAGTGGCGGCAAGTATCGCAATTTTCGGCGTGAGTGCTTTTTCCCTAAAACTACCCGCTATCCTCCTGGGAACACTGACAATTTTGGGCACTTATTTATTAACCAAGGAACTTTTTAAAAATGAAAGAATTTCTTTGGCGGCAGCTTTTTTTACTACGGTTTCTTTTTGGGCAATTAATTTTAGTCGAATTTCTTTTCGGGCCAATATGTTGCCCTGGATTTTGGTGTGGTCTTTTTATTTTTTGTTTAGAGGTTTAAACTCGAAAAAAATAATTCATTTTATCGCGGCGGGAGCTATTTTTGGTTTGGGACTGCATAGTTATATTGCTTTTCGGATTGCTCCGTTTGTTTTGGTAGGATGGTTGCCTTTTTTAATTTTAAGTAGAAGTAATTTTTTGCGGGATTTTTGGCGACAAGGGCTGGCTTTTGTTGGGGCCTTTATAATTGTGGCCAGTCCGATGCTGTTTACTTTTTATCAGGAGCCTCAATATTTTTGGTCACGCACCAATGAGGTTTCGGTTTTTTCTGCAGAGGTAAATCATGGACATCCTTGGGTGACCTTGGGAGAGAGTATTAAATTGAGTTTACTAAAGTATAATTTTATTGGGGACATGAACTGGAGAAACAGTTTTCCTCCTTTTCCGATTCTCAATCCAGCTTTGGGAATGCTTTTTCTTTGGGGAGCGTTAATTTCAATGGGGCTATTGTTGCGGGCGATTTATCTGCGAATATTTAAGGGTCGGCAATTGGAGGATTTGAGTACTCATGCATTTTTATGGTTGTGGTTTGCTTTATTATTAGTGCCAGAGTTCATGACTAATGAGGGTAATCCACATGCGCTAAGGGCAATTGGGACAGCCCCAGTAGTGTATATCTGGGCGGCTTTTTTTGTCGGTTGGTTACTGACGGTGGTGGATAAATATATCGGACGCGGCAAGTATTTAATTTATACCTTCTTTCTCTTGGTGTTTATTTTTATTGGAGTATTTGACGGGCTTAAATATTTTTATTTTTGGGCGCCGCGAATTGAGACCGCGAGAGCTTTTGAAAAAAATATTACCGAGGCCGCTCACTTTATCGAGAATTCACCAAAGGAGTTAGAGATTTATGCGGTGCTGGATAATATGCAACGAGTGGTGGTGCGGGTATTTAATTGGGAGCGAAATAATTTTAGAGATATTCATCCACGGGAATTGGACAAGTTGGAAATTAAAAATCCAAATAATGTAATGTTTGTCTTTTCTGATTATCAAAAAACAGAAATTATTGAAAATTTGACCAGGCGTTTTCCTAAATTGGTGTTGTCGACTGTGACAGATGAACATGGTCTGACTTATTATATTTTGAAGTAATTTATTTAATCTACCTACGCCCAAGCTTCGGTAGACGAGCTCGTTTTGAGTAAATTCTTTGCAGCTTGCTAGAAATAAGGTCGAAGGTTTACCTTGGGATTGGTACCTTTTAATTTGACCAAATAGAGGGATTGTATTAAAATTGAGCTAATAAACAAATTGGTCTTGGTTACTTATATTAATTTTTGGCCTAAATAAAAAAATGAAAAAAATAATCTACTTAGTGCTATTGTTTCTAGCTGCACAATTGATAACCTCAGATGTTTTAGCTGCGCCAACTTTAAGTGTGGTAAGTGAGGTGTCAACTCCGACTAATAATAATCGCCCGACATTTATCTTTAATGCGACAGATATGACTGGCACAGGTACGGCAGCTTGGGGTGGAAGTTGTGATACATATTTTCCAGAGGATATAAATGGGGTAAGCGCAGGAAATAACACGGTTATGGCAGGTGTGGCGATGCCAGATGGGGATTATAGTGATTGTACTTTAATTGTTACAGACGGAGATGGTTCTTCAGATGCTTTATCAATGGAGGCTTTTGTGATTGATACGGGAGAGCCAGAACTTTCTGAAACTGCACCAATAGGTTATACCGTAGACACTACGCCAGATTATTCTTTTTCTACCAATGAAGATGGTAATATTACTTATGGAGGAGGTTGTAACAGTTCAGACAGCGCTGCTATTGCCGGGGTAAATGTGATTACTTTTGGTAGTCAAACTCCACTAACAAGTCAGACTTATACTTGTACGATTACCGTGAGAGATGCAGCAGGTAATCAGACAGTGCTTAACGTTACTCCCTTTACCGTAGACACTGAGGGTGGCAATAGTGATGGAGATTTTCCAGCAGCCAATGATCCATTTTGGGAGGTGCTTGCCCAGTTGGATAGACCCGATGATAATTCCTGTGTTACTAAAGCGAATATTATTTTTGCTTCTTATGATATCCCCACAGATGGTAATCGAGCGCAGACAACTTGTGATGCGATTGAATTGATTTTAACTTCTATGGAGAGTGCGATGGCGGCAGGAGATGTGGCGACTAATCTTTTTGTCGAAGATGATTGGCATCATATTTCGGGACTTTATTTTGATACAGATAATGGTCGGATTGAATTTACGGCGGAAATAGATTTCATGAGTCGAAGTTTTATGTTGTTTTTGCAAACACTTACTGAGCGCTTGGATATTTCAAGAGAGGAGATTGAATTGGACGCGGACATTGTTAGTGAATTGAGAAATGCTGGGGCAATTTTGACGATGCGTAATGTCTCTAATTTTGATGATGTGGAAATCTTTGTCGATGACGAAGAAGATGATGCAGATGTAGTCTCTAGCTTGTCTTATGACCGGGTTAATCGAATAATTACTTTTAACGTGGCTCATTTTACTAAGTTTTCTGCCAAGGAAAAAGGATCAAGTAGCAGTAATCGAGCCAAGATAAAAAGTATTGAAGCGCGTAGATTTATCAGTGATGGTGGCAAGGATAGAATTGAAATTATTATTCGGGGAAGTAAATTTGATAAAAAAGCCAAGGTTAAATTGGGCAGTCGCGAGGCAGTGAAAGTTAACTGGAAGAGTAAATATAAATTGGTGGCTTATTTCAATGTGAATAGTTTGAAAAATGTGGAGAGTCCAGCTTATGTAAAGGTAATCAACAATCATACCGCTTCAAAAAAATATGAGCATAAGTTTGATTGGCGAAATTTAAAGTTGGGTCAAATCATCGAGAAATAGTTGTTTTTGAATAATTGTTTTTATTGCCAAAAACAAATTTTGGGTATAGGATATGAATAAGAATCTAAAATTCTTCATTAGGGTGGCTATCACCACTTGAATTCGCTTTTAGCGAGAGAATGTGAAAAGAATTGGGTACTAATTTTGTGGGTAATTTTCCTGCGTAAAATGGATTAGTGCGTCATAGTAGAATTCACCGGGCAAGCCCGTAATAGCTTTTTTGAGGGTAGTGAGTATTGCGTATTTAGTAGTGTGTATTTTTCTACAAATTACTAGTTACAAGCTACTAGCTACTAAATTAAGGTGGTACCACGATTTATCACATTTGCCGTTAGGCAAGAGTGACGAGACGTCCTTATACATTTTTTTGTATAGGGCTTTTTATTTTTTTAACTCAATAATAAATCTAGCAATAAACAATTTCAATAATTAAAAGTTAAATTAATGCCACACTTCAAAGTGTGGAAGAAAAATGTAAATTTATTTTTATGGATAAAATAAAAAAAGATACGCAAAAAAGAGGGAAAGTGGACAAGAAAGATTTGGGAAAAATGTTTTATAAGTTATGTTTGGCAGTTTCCAAGATAAAGAAGCCAGAAGAGATTGCTAGTTTTTTAAGTGACCTACTTACGGACAATGAAGTTAAGATGATTTCCAAGCGATTAAAAATTGCCGAGATGATTTTGGCTGAATTTTCTTATCAGGAGATCAAGGAGGAGCTGCGGGTGGGTGATGGGACGATTGCTAGGGTGCAGGAATGGTTGAGTATTTCTGGTGAGGGCTATCGGCAGGCAGTAGAGATTACCAAAGGAAAGTCGATAGTTAAAGAAGATGATTACCTGGAAAGTAATTTTAGTAGTATAAAGAAAAAATACCCGATGTATTATTGGCCAGAAATTGTCCTGGAAAATATTATAAAAAATTCTAACAAGAAGCAGCGGGATGAAATTCGAAGAGTTGTCGAGCAGATGGAGAAACTAAAGGAAAAGACAGATTTGTATAAAAAATTAAAGAAAATGACCAAATATTTTTAGATAGTAGATTTCTTCCACACTTCAAAGTGTGGAAGAAAAATGTAAATTTAGTAAAAGGGAGTAATGGTGATAGTGAGGGGGGGTGAAATAATAATTTAAATTTTTTATAAATATTTATATGTTTAAAAAAGTAGAATCAAATCAAAAATTTCCGGAGATGGAAAAAAACATCATCGATTTTTGGCGAGAGAATAAAATTTTTGAGAAATCAATGGAAAATCGTAAGGATGCCAAAGAATATACTTTTTATGACGGACCTCCTTTTGCTACTGGAACTCCGCATTATGGGCATATTGTGGCTAGTCTTTTAAAAGATGTGGTGCCAAGATATTGGACGATGCGAGGATTTTATGTGGAGCGTAAATGGGGTTGGGATTGTCATGGATTGCCGATTGAAAACATTGTAGAAAAAGAAATGGGCTCCAAGAAGAAAAAGGATATTGAAGAGATGGGTATAGATGCTTTTAATGAAAAATGTCGCAGTAAAGTTTTAACTTACGTGGATGTATGGGAAAAAGTAGTGGAGAGGATGGGACGTTGGGCAGATATGAAAAATGCTTATCGCACAATGGATAAAGATTACATGGAGAGCGTGTGGTGGGTTTTTAAAGAGCTTTGGGATAAAGATCTTATCTATGAGGATTATCGTTCGATGCACATTTGTCCGCGTTGTGAGACGACGCTTTCGCAACAAGAAGTTTCTGAAGGATATAAAGATGTGAAAGATTTGAGTGTGATTGCTAAATTTGAACTTGTTTCTGATAATGATAAGGACACCCCTCCTCAATCCTCCCCTCAGGGAGGGGAGGAGGCTAAGACTTTTGTTTTAGCTTGGACCACAACACCTTGGACATTGCCTGGAAACGTGGCTTTGGCAGTGGGGGCTGATATTGATTATGTGAAAATTGAAAAAAAAGATGAAGGCGTTGGTGAATTAGTGCGATTTATTTTGGCAAAAGATAGATTGGTGGAAATTTTTAAAGAAGATGATTATAAAATTATTGAAGAATTAAAGGGTAAGGATTTGGTTGGTAAAAAATATAAACCACTTTTTGATTTTTATAGTAAGGATGAAAATTTAGAAAATGGTGGAAATGGTTGGAAAATTTATGCTGGGGATTTTGTGACAACTGAAGATGGAACGGGTGTGGTACATATCGCTCCAGCTTTTGGTGAGGACGACATGAAGCTGGGAAAGGAAAAAAGTTTACCATTCATTCAACATGTAGCGATGGATGGAAGTTTTAAAGAAGAATTGGGAGAATTAGCGGGACTCAATGTAAAGCCGATTGAAAACCCACAAGCTACTGATGTCGAAATCATCAAATATTTAGCTAAAAACGGAACATTATTCCATAAAGAAAAGTTTGAGCATAGTTATCCGCATTGTTGGCGATGTGATACGCCACTTATTAATTATGCGACTAGCTCTTGGTTTGTAGCAGTGACGAAGATTAAAGATAAAATGTTGAACTTAGCTAAAAATATTACTTGGTCGCCAGCTAATATGAAAGAGGGGAGATTTGGCAAATGGTTGGAGGGGGCACGAGATTGGTCAATTAGCCGCCAGCGTTTTTGGGCATCGGTGATGCCGATTTGGGTTTGTGAAGAATGTGGAGAGAAGAAAGTTTTTGGTTCAGTTGGTGAACTTGAAAAATTAAGTGGAGAAAAAATTGAAGATTTGCACAAGCATATAGTAGATAAAATAACTTTTCCTTGCGAGAAATGTAACGGAAAAATGAAAAGAGTGCCAGATGTTTTGGATACTTGGTTTGATAGTGGTTCAATGCCTTATGCTCAAAAGCACTATCCCTTTGAAAATGAAGATAGATTTGAGGAAAATTTCCCAGCTGACTATATTGCTGAAGGAGTAGATCAGACTCGAGCGTGGTTTTATTATCAACATGTAATTGCTAGTGGAATAAAAGATAGTAACGCTTTTAAAAATGTGATAGTCAACGGAACTGTGCTAGCTGAAGATGGAAAGAAGATGAGTAAGAAACTTCAAAACTATCCTGACCCAATGGAAATGTTTGATAAGTATGGCGCTGATAGCGTGCGGTATTATTTGATGAGTTCCCCGGTGGTAGCAGCACAAAATATGAGTTTTATCGAAAATGAAGTGGGAGAAATCACTCGCGGAATGCTGCGGATGCTTTGGAATTCTTATTCTTTCTTTGTACTTTATGCTGAGATCGATAAATTTGAAGCGGATAAAAATTTTAATCCGCAGAAATTAAATGGTTTATTGGACAAATGGCTTGTTTCCGAATTGCATATGCTAATTGGAGAATTTAATTTGCATATGGAAAATTATGAGCTACATAAAGCCTCTAGACTTTTACCAAAATTCATCGATAATCTTTCTAATTGGTACATTCGAAGAAGTCGCAAGAGATTTTGGAAGAGTGAAAATGATGGCGACAAAACGCAGGCTTATCAAACTTTGTATTATGTTTTAGTGGAGCTTTCTAAGGTGATGGCACCGTTTACGCCGTTTGTTGCGGAGGAAATATATAGAAATCTTAAAAATGTTGAAAATGTTCAAGATGTTCAAAATGTTGAAATCAAGCAAAGCGATACAATAAATTCAACAAGCAAAGCGATGCATCAAATTCAACAGTTATCTGTGCATTTGGCGGATTTTCCGGTGGCGGATGAGAGTTTGATTGATGAAAAATTAAATACGGATATGCAAGCAGTGAGAGAGATTGTAAATATTGGTTTACAACTTCGAGCCAAGAGTGCTATTAAAGTGAGACAACCGTTAAGCGAATTAAAAATTAAGAATTCTGAATTAAGCGAAGAACTTCTGGATATAATCAAGGAAGAGGTGAATGTGAAGAGTATTATAATTGTTCAAAATGTTGAAAATGGAGACAACTACAATAAGCGAAGCGATGGAACATCTGGAACAATTAACGTATCTACAACAAGCGAAGCGATAGATCACGTGGAACATATTTTGTGGGATGCAGATGGAAAGGTCGGATTGAGCACAGAGATTACTCCTGAATTAAAACTCGAAGGACAAGCTCGAGAGATTGTTCGATATATTCAAGAGATGCGTAAGGAAGCGGGTTATGAGGTGGATAATCGAATTAAAGTTTGGTATAGTGGTTTGGTAGAAGTTTTTGATAAATTTGGCGAGCTAATTGCTAAAGAAACTTTAGCGGATAGCTTGTTGGTAAAAGATGATCAAAGTGAGGCAGTTGATTTGGAAAAAGAATTTACTGTTGATGGCGAAAAGCTAATTATCTCAATCAAAAAATAAGAAAAAGGAGAGAGGCATGGGTAGCTTTAAGTTTCTTGGCGATGCTTATCGTCGATATGATTTTTTTGTGAGATTTTTTGTAATTTTACTCTGTTTTTCCGGTACTTTGATTTTTTTAAAAAATTACAACTTGGAGCTTAGTGGCGTCAGTAATTGGATTAATTGGATAATAAGAATTCTCTTGTTTCTGATTATTTTTGTCAGTTCTTCGGTGATTACTTTAACCATAAAAGAGTGGATACAAGAAGTTCCGAAGCAGTGATTTTTGTGGAGGAGGGTGCCTAGACTTTAGGCGAAACCCTCCTTTTTTGATAAATTTTTAGCGACAGAACGCGGACAGTGATCTAGCAATCTTGATAAGCAAAAACTCCTGGATCGCCACAGAAATTCGGATTACCAAATTTCTTCGCGAAGACGGAACTGGATTGCTTCGGGGTACCTCGCAAAGACAGAGGGGGCACTCTTCTATTTAACAATTTATTTCTTTTCCAGTATAATTAGATGGAAGTGACTTAAGTGGGTGAGGTAAGATCAATTATGGAATACAAATATACAGGCATTGTGTTGAATAAAAAAGATATCAGGGAAACTGATCGGATTTATAATATCTATACTTTGGAGCAGGGTAAGATTTCAGCGATGGCTCGGGGGGTGCGAAAATCAAAATCTAAATTGGCTGGTCATTTGGAAAATTATTGCTATATCGACCTGACGGTGATGAAAAATCGAGGCATGGGAAATATTTCCAGTTCAATTGTGGAAAATAATTTTAAAAATTTAAGAAATGATTATTATTCTTTAAATAAAGTTTTGCGTTCAACTAAATTACTAATGCGACTGCTTAATGATCAGGAAAAAGATAATGAAGTTTTTTATTTATATTTAGATTTCTTAGAGTCTTTGGACAAAATCAGTCTGAGTGAGGATGAGGTAATGAAGGATTTACTGACTCAGGGTTTTATTTTTAAGTTGCTGGATAACATGGGCTACAAGCTAGAGATAAATAAATGCGTGGGTTGCGGTGAAAACTTGGCCGCTCAGAATAATTTTTTTGATTATAGTGAAGGGGGCATCCTTTGTAAGCGGTGCGCAAGTGAAGCTAAAAATATCGTGCCTATCAGCATCGAAGCGATAAAAATTATTAGAATTTTCTTTCAAAATAAAATCTGTCATTTATCGAAATTAAAAATAAATGTTCGCCAAGCAAGAGAACTGGACCGTCTTTCCCAAGTTTTTACTAAATGGATTTGTTAATTTGGGCTTTCTTTGGTAAAATTTAAATAAAGAAGCAACTGTTAATGATAGTTGACGACCACTTGAACTTATAAGATAAAAATAAAATTTTAAGCTAATAAACTATGGCGCTAAAAGATACCGAAGAACAATTGTATAAAAGTGATTCCAATATAGAAAATCGGGAGCATAGTATGGATATGTTTGATGAAAAATCTAGCGTAATGGTGGATTTTTTTGAGAAGAAGAGTTGGTGGGATAAGTTTGCTGTTAAATGGTTGGAGGGAGATAAGGCAAAAGCTATTATGTTTGGGGCGATAGCTCTGGGCGTGTTAATTGTTTTGGTTACTGTTTACTCAGTAGTGATGAGATTAAAGAGTACCGCTTTTTTGGAGAGTAATGTTTCCATAACTATAGAAGGAGCGGATAGGACTGATAGCGCGCAAAATGTGAGTTATAAAATAACTTATAAAAATAAAAATAGAGTAGCCCTCAAGGAGATGGAGCTGGTTTTGAATCATTCAGAAAATTTTTATCCGCAAGAAAGTGAGAGCTTAAAAAAAATAAATGATCGAACTAGTAGTTTAAAGATAAAAGATTTAGGGGCTTTTGAAAGTGGTGAAGTTAAATTTAGTGGTGAATTTTATGCTTATGAGAATCATATTGTGTATTTGCAACCAGTTTTGAGATATAAACCCAATAATTTTAATAGCTTTTTCGAAACTACCGCTCAGTTGGGAGTGAAAATTGCTAATTCACCGATAACGCTAACTTTAGAAACTCCCAAGGAAGTATTGGATGAGTCGGTGATTGAATATAGAATTAATTATGAAAATACTGGCAAAGTAAATTTGAATAGTTTAAATTTGGAGTTGGAATATCCCGATGGATTAATTTTTCAAGAAAGCTCTCCGTCGCCAGTGTCGATGAATAATCTCTGGCATTTGGGCAATTTAAATGTGGGGGCAAAGGGTACGATTATCGTTAAGTCAAAAATTGATGGGCGACAATATGATATCAAGCTTTTGCGCGCCAGCATCTATAAAAACGAAAGTAATGCTAGGCAGGTGATTTATGGTCGAGCAGAAAATACTATGAAAGTAGTTGTGCCACCGCTAGCGATTGATTTGAAGGTGAATGGGAAAAACAGTGGCAATATTAGTTTGGGTGAATCTTTGCGTTATTCAATTACTTTTGCTAATCGAGGAGACTTGGGATTGCGTGATGTGATTATAAAATTAAAAGTGGATAGTCCGATTATTGATTACCAAAAATTAGTACTAAAAGAAGGGGCTTATGATAGTAAGGCTAAGGAGATTACCTGGAAAGCTGCCGATGTAGCCGCTTTGAAAAATTTAGAACCTGGTAGTAGTGGGCAAGTGGAGTGTGTATTAACTTTAAAAGATAATGTGGAAGTGAAGAGTTTTGAGGATAAAAATTTTAGTATTGAAGCGGTAGCCACAATTGATAGCTCGGACGTGGCTTATCATTCTTTGGGCTATAGTAAAAATATTAGTAGTGGTGTGTTGACCAAATTGAATTCTCGAGTTACGCTAGAAAACTCAGTGGTTTTTGAAGATAACGATATCAAGAACTCTGGGCCAGTGCCAGAAGTGGTAGGCGAAGAAACAACCTACACGATGATTTGGAAGATAAAAAATCTGTCCAACAGTATTAGTGATACCAAAGTACAGACAGTGTTGCCGACCTGGGTGAAATGGAAGAATGTTGTTTTTCCAACTACGGAGAATTTGGTTTTTAATGAGAGAACCCAGGAAGTGATTTGGGAGGTAGGAAAATTGGACAATGGGGTAGGCTTTTTATTAAGTCCTCGGGAAATAAAATTTCAAGTGGGTATCGTGCCAGAGGTTAATCAGTTGGACCGGGATATAAAGTTAGACCAAAAAGTTTTTTTGACAGCTAAAGATGATTTTACTGGAGAGGAAATTAGCATCGAGCGGGGAGGGAGGTAATTTTTTAGAAAATGAATAATAATACTTTTAGACACAAGAAAATAGTCACAAAAAGCGGAGCTCTCAAAACTCCGTTTTTTATGCCGGATGCTACGCGGGGTTTTGTGAAATTCCTCAATAATGCGGATATCAAAAAAACAGGCATCGTGCCGATGGTAGTAAACACTTATCATCTTTTTTTGCATCCAGGGATGGAGATTATAAAAAAAGCCGGCGGCATCCATAAGTTTATGAATTATCATAAACCGCTACTATCAGACAGTGGTGGTTACCAGGTTTTTTCTTTGATTCATAAAAATCCCAAGATGGGAAAGATTACTGATGAAGGGGTGATTTTTCGTTCACCGACTAGCGGTGAAAAGCATGCGATTACTCCAGAGAAATCAATTCAAATTCAATTTGATTTAGGCGTTGATATGCTAGTGTGTTTTGATGATCCACCACCTAATAATTATAGTAAGGAGAAAATATCGGCAGCGGTAGAGCGGACAATTCGTTGGGCGAAGCGTTGTTTGATTGAATATAATAAACAAATTAAAAAAAGAAAGTTGACCAAAAAAAATCGACCACTTATTTTTGCAGTGGTGCAGGGAGGCGAATATGTAGATTTGCGTAAGCGATGCGCGGATGGATTAATAGAGGTTAGCAAGGAAGTTGGTAGGGATTGGGATGGCTATGGTTTTGGTGCTCGACATGTGGATGAGGAGGGTAATTTTTTGGAGGAAATTTTACGCGCGACAGCTAGTTTTATCCCCGAAAAAGCTTTGCGTTTTGCGCTAGGAGTGGGGACGCCAGAAGATATCATTAGATGTTACCCAATGGGTTGGGATATGTTTGATTGTGTGATACCGACACGAGAAGGAAGACATGGGAAACTTTTTCTTCGAAAAAGTAATATTCAATTACCAATTACCAATATCCAATCAATTTCTAATGACAAAATTTCTAATGACAAAAAAAATACAAAAAAGAAATTTTATGAAACGATTAGTATAAAAAATAGTAAATTTAAGAAAGATTTTTCTCCAGTGGATAAGAATTGTGATTGTGAGTTGTGTCAAAATCATACACGCGCCTATCTTTATCATTTATTTAAATCTGGCGATCCTTTGGGGATGCGGTTGGCTTCAATTCATAACTTGAGGTTTTATGCGAAGTTGATGAAGGAACTGCAAGAAATGTAGAAATGTTCTAAGTGTTGAATCCGCCAGCTGGCGGAGTTGTAAGTGTTCTAAGTGTTAAAGTTGTCATGGGTGTTGTAGATGTTTGAATTGTTTAAATATTGTATAAAATCCCTTGTATTGACAGGGGTTTTTTAAATTTGCTAGTATCTTCTCAGTTTTTTTAGTATTTAATCAAGATTTAAAAAAGTATAATTTTATTTTAAAAATAATTATGTTACAATGATTACATAATAATAACTAAATAAAATGGAAGAAAAAAAGAAAATATTTTTAATTGTTTTATTTGTTGCTTCATTCTTACTTATAATTTTTGGAATAAGTAAAATTTATGTTCAGTATATAGAATTAAAAAGTGCAAAGAATGATTTGGGAAACACAAAATCAGCGCTTGAATTAACAAGAAAATCTATCGAAAATAGTAAGAATGCATGTGATTGTGCGAATGCGAAAAATGATAATCAGAAAGTTGATTCTGATTGTGAAAGCTCGAATCGTCAGTTGGGCACAATTCAAAGCACTTTAATCAGCCCGCTTTCAGAATATACCAAAAAAATAAAGTTTTGGAATGTATACTCTAGTGATAAGTACAAATTTAAAATCAGTTATCCAAATACATTGTTAATAAAGGAGTCGACCGATAGTCAACAAAAAGAATTTGGTACAATCGTGGAATTTCTTTATTTTAATGAGGATGCGCGCAGTTTGTATGATGAGCCTATGCCCGGTTATTTTACATATGCAACTATTTCATATTGGAATAATATAAATAATAGTCGTGCAAAAGGGGGTGATAATGGTCGCGAGTACAAAAATTTAGAGGAACTTTTTTCTGACAAGGACTCATTTATTAAAAAGAACAAGGAAATAGAAATTAGTGGTAAAAAGGCCTACGATGTCAGCATATCTGGTCATGATGTAACTCATGCAATAATGATGGAGCATAATAATGGAGTTTATAGAATTGACATCTCATCAGATGAAACTGCTGAAAAAATTCTTGCATCGTTTGTATTTTTTGATTAGAGGGGTGCAAATATTATCTTTTAAAACCTCATACTAAGCTCATTTAAGATGTAGAGCCAAGCATTTTCTTAAGCTCGTTTTGTGGAGGCAAAGCGGGTTTTTTTTATTTTTGGGATTTAGCCCTTAATAAATTACGAGTTACTGATTACAGATGACTGGTTACTGAGAGGGTATGGATATATTGATTTTTTGGGTAAAATGTGCTATAATTAGGGGGATGGTGAAAATGGATGGTTTTTTGAAAATTTGTTATCTATCAAGGCAAATCGGGCAATTGCTGGCGATTTCTTCGGAAATATCGTCAGAGGAAAGTCCGGACACCAACCAATGTGCAACATTGGAATGACCAATAATCAATAATCAATTTCCAAACAAATTCAAATGACCAATAATCAATTTCCAAACAAATCAATGTTTGGTTATTGTAAATTGTAGTTTGCTATTTGTTTGTTTCTTGTTTCTTGGTGCTTGGAATTTCTACTGTTGTGCAGTGGTTATGAGTAGTGGGTAACACCCACCCATTTTATCGTGAGGTAAGGTGCGGGAAAGTGCCACAGAGACAATACTAACCGATGTATAACATCGGAATGACCAATAATCAATAATCAATTTCCAAACAAATTCAAATAATCAATAATCAATTTCCAAACAAATCAATGTTTGGTTATTGTAAATTGTAGTTTGCTATTTGTTTGTTTCTTGTTTCTTGGTGCTTGGAATTTCTGCTGTTATACAGCGGTAAAAGGTGAAAAGTGAATTAATGTTTTTATTGTCATCAATAGCAATCTGCAGAGATGATGATGGAAGCTATAGTTCTCGCTCCCTAGCAATAGGTGAGTGTGGTAAACCCTATTTGGTGCAAGGTCGTGTCACCGATGCGTAGTATCGGAAATTTCAAATAACCAATTTCCAAATAATAACCAAGGACTCAATTTCCAAAATTCAAACGAATCTGTTTTGAAGTTTGGTTATTGAAATTTGGAATTTGTTTGTACCTTGGAATTTGTTATTTGGTTATTCCGCTACTGCGTGTTGGTGAAGTACTGCTTATGATCATATTGGTAACAATATGACTAGATAAATAGTTGCCCATGCAATTTTTTTGCAAGACAGAATCCGGCTTATAGATTTGTCTTGATAGATAATCGATTTTTTAGCCAAGTTACTTGGCTTCCTACGAATTACTAATTTTGTACGAATATACGAATAAGTAATTTGTGGAATAATTTTAATTTTTCACGCATTAGTATATTCGTATTAATTCGTAATTCGTACAGAATAACATGAAAAAATCAGAACTATTTTTTAGTGCCTTGCAAGTTCCCCTGGACGCGATAGCCATACTTTTAGCAGCGATAACAGCTTTTTGGTTAAGAGACCTAGAGATAGTAAAAGAGGCTTTGGAGTTGCGGACTTTGGTAGATATTGTGCCTTTTCGGGAGTTTTTAAAGATAGTTTTAGCTGCTATTCCATTTTTCTTGATAATTTTTGCTACGCAGGGTTTGTATGATATCCGTTCTACGCGAAAGTTTTGGAAGGAATTTTTTAAAGTTTTTTCAGCGACCACCATCGTTTTGATGATTGTGGTGGTGGCTTTCTTTTTGAAACGAGAATGGTTTTCTTCTCGTTTTATAATTTTACTGGCTTGGTTTATCGTGACTTTTTATGTGGCGGCGATACGTTTTTTCCTACAATACATTCAAAAATGGATATTAAAGAATAAGGGGATAGGTATCCATAGGACTCTGTTGATTGGTCGAAACGGAAAGATAGATGCCCTAAAGAAAATAATTGCAAAAAATCCCAAGATGGGATATCAAGTGGTGGATGTTTCGGAGAGTGCTCGCGTGAGTGTGGTAAAAGAAATTCGAGAAAAAAATGGCATTGATGATATCATCCTTTCTGACGCTACGATTCCCGAAGATGATATTGAGAAACTGATCGACTATTGTGCGATTAATAATATTACCTATCGTTTTATCCCGACTACTATGCAGACCGTCAATTTTGAATTGGGTGTCTTTGCGGGTGAGCCGATTATCGAAATCCATCACACCCCAATTGATGGTTGGAATAAAATTATAAAAAGAACTTTTGATATTTTTGGTTCTTTGATTTTTATAATTTTAACTTCGCCGATTTTATTGGTGGTGGCTATTTTAATAAAAATAGAGGACGGCGCTGGTCCAATTATTTATAAAAATAAAAGAGTAGGGGCAGACGGTAAAGAAATAAAAGTTTTCAAATTACGCTATTTTCAATGGAAATATTGTATCGATAAAGCTAATCCTGACTTTGAAAAGGCTTTGGCTTTTGAAAAGCAGTTGATTCAAGAGCGCAGTGTGCGTCAAGGACCTTTGTATAAGATAAAAAATGATCCGCGTAAAACAAAGATTGGAACTTTTATCGAAAAATATTCGATTGATGAATTTCCTCAGTTTTTCAATGTATTTTTGGGGGATATGAGTTTGGTTGGTCCGCGACCACATCAAAAAAGAGAGGTAGAAAAATATCGTGAATATCATCGACGACTGTTAACTATCAAGCCGGGAGTGACTGGGATGGCCCAGGTTTCAGGACGTTCTGATTTGGATTTTGAGGATGAATACAAATTGGATTTATATTATATCGAAAATTGGTCTTTACTTTTAGACATTCAAATAATCTTTAAAACAGTTTCTGTATTAGTTAAGCGAAGAAAAAATAATTCTTAATTTTTTAATATTATGAGATTTGAAGAACGAGGTTGCTATACGGGGAGACAAATGGAGGCAGAATTACTAGGTTCACTAGAAAATCCCAGAGATATGCCTGAATTGGAAAAAAAGTTTAAAGAAGCTGGGTATATTAGGTTAAAAGATGCCATGCAGGTTATCAAAAGGCATCAACCATTTGAAGATCCTTCAGATCCGAATCCTCGCTTTGCAAATGATTTGCATGCCAAGGTGGCAGAAAAACTGAACATTGATAATTATGAAAATGTAAGATTTTATACTGCGGTGGGGACATATATTGATTTAGCTAATGGTGTTGATGCTTTTATGGAGATTGATAAGGATGGTGAAACCATATTTGTGACATTGGATGTAACTATTAATTCCAAAAAGGATAGCCACAAAGCAGATGTTGTATTTTTTGTGTCCTCAAATGGAATAGATCCAAAGGAGAATAGGGCGGAATATATGGAAAAAATAGAAGAAGTTTCAAATAGTGTCGTTGAGGCGTTTAATAATAATTTAAAAAAAATAACAAGGAAAGGATAATATGGAAAAAACAATTGTTGAAAATATTTTTGGGAAAACTGAATTCAAAAAAAATGAATTAAAGCTTGGCATTGATCCAGAAAAAATTCTAGCTCCATTTGAGGAGCGAGATTCCGTGACAAGAATATTTTGTGAAAATTGTGAGGGATATTATGAAATTCCGCAAAATGTTGTTGATGAATTATTAACAGCCTCTTCTGGTGAAAATAATTTAAAAAAAGGAGAATATCTTTGTACAGATGGTTGTGCTGTTTGCAACAAAGAGCGTACTGTCGTCACAGTAAAGAAAATAGAAATACATTAAAAATTAGAAATCATGAGTGATTCTAACTATTTTTTGTATTAATTTAAGGTACTGGAAGATGATGGTGTGGGGCGGATATTTAGAATTTCAAATGTCCGCTTTTTATTTTTTAAAAAATGGCAATTCTTGATAAGTGTTGATTAATATAGTAGAATGTGGATGATGGGCAGTGGGTGTATTTTTGGAATTAAGAATAAATTATATGCGTATAGGAATTGATGCTCGAACAATTTTAAATCCAAAAAAAGGAGAGGCTATTGGCTCTGGGCATTATACGTATCAATTAATTAAACACTTGCTGGATATAGACCGAGAGAATGAGTATGTTTTGTTTTTTGATTTTAGAGTGAGAGAAAAGGATGTCAAAAAATTTACGCGGCCCAATACAAAAATACTTTTTTATCCATTTTCAGATTATCGTCGTTATTTACCGGGTGCCTATAATGAAATTTTGACAGCCGCCACACTAGCGAAGGAAAAATTAGATATTTTACATTCAACTTCTCCAACTAGCCGCATCCCTTCTACTTATCGAGGTAAGACCGTAGCGACCTTTCATGATATGGCGATGTATAAAATTCCAGAATGCTTTCCAAGAACGACAGTTATGCATAACAAAGTGTCCTATCAATTGATGGCCAAAAAGGTGGATAAAATTGTCGCAGTATCTAATTCAATTAAGGACGATTTGGAAAATATTTTTAAAGTAGGAGATAAGACGGAAGTTATTTATAGCGGATTGGATGAAAGATTTTTTAATGGTTTAGATATCGGTTCCGAAAGAATTTTGGGGAAATTGGGGGTAAATAAAAAATATATTTTATTTTTAGGCACAATCGAACCAAGTAAAAACATTACACGATTATTACAATCTTTTGCAATTTTCAAAAATAAAATGCTAGCCCTGGACAAGCGAGTGGGCAAAAATAAAAAGTTTGATTATCAGTTATTGTTGGTAGGAAAAAGTGGATGGCTCGCTAAGGAATATTTGCAAATTGCTAAGGATTTAAATATTAAAAAAGATGTAGTTTTTTCTGGTTATTTGATCGGAGACGAACTGTTGCCAGTATTTAAGAAAGCGGAATTTTTCATCTTGCCTTCGCTCTATGAGGGCTTTGGGATGACGGTTTTGGAAGCTTTTGCCACGGCGACACCCGCCATCGTTTCCAATGTCTCATCACTAAGCGAAGTCGCCAAGGATGCTGCGTACTTTATCAATCCGATGGACATAGAGGAGATGGCTCTAGCGATGGAAAAATTTTCCCAAGACAAAGAGCTCCGAGAAGAGTTTCGCCAAAAAGGATTATTGCGAGCTAGGGAGTTTAATTGGGACAAAGCGGCTAAAGAAACATTAACATTATATAAAAAATTAATTAATAAATAAGTTTGATTATCTGAATTTTCATTTTTCAATAATTAAAAAAAATATTTTATGCAAAACAAAATTTTATTAGGAGTGATGGTAGCGTGTTTGGTGGGAGTGTTTGTTTTTTATCAACAAAATTCCAATGTTACCAGTCAAGAGGATAAGCAAGCGGAAGTAGTGGCAAAAAAGGTGGCGGAAAAAGCTCCGGTTAAGAAAGAGGAGTCTGCTGTAGCAAGTAGTGAGGCGGCGAGCAACTTTGATGAATCTAAGATAGTTTATTATTATGGAGCAGAGTGTCCACATTGTAAGGATGTGTTAGCTTATTTGGACGAGAAAGATATTTATACTAAAGTAGATTTTACAAAAAAAGAAGTTTGGCATGATAAAAAAAACGGAGAGGAATTAGTGCAAGCAGCTTTAAAATGTGGCTTGGATCCATCTAAAATTGGAGTACCATTTGTCTTTAGTCAGGGCAAATGTTTTATGGGCGGGCCGGATGTGATGAATTTCTTTGGAGAAAAAGCGGGTATTGAAAAATAATTTTTTAAAATAAATTATAAAAATATTATGGAAGAATCTTTAGATGAAGGCGGTGTCTATGTAGAATCTGCGGATGATAATTTTGAAAAAGAACAAGTACAAGTTGAACTTATGCGGATTGATGAGGCAAGAAAAATTTTAGAGAAAAAATATCCCAATTATGAAATTTTCAAAGATTTCATCGATCATTTGGCGAGTACGGAAAAAGTTTTTGTTTTGGCGGGAATTAAAAAGTTTGGTGGTGATGAAATCATGGAAATATTTCTCGAATCAGAAACTCGGGTGATGGTAAGTGAGACGGGGATTGATGCCGATGTCTTTGCTCATATCAAGGAGCAATTTGTGGAGACGCACAAAACTATCAGCGGAATTCATGATGCTATGGATCACTTGCGCAATAAATACCCAGAAAACGTGTATCATTGTGATAAATTTATTCAATATTTGGAGGAATATTTGCTAATGTTGCTGACAATTACCAAGGAAAGTAATGAGATGAGTTTTGATATTGATCTCGAAAAAGAAAAGGCTATTCATAAAATTATGGAGAAAATAGCAGAGAACGATAGTTTAGAAATAGAGAGACTGGAGGAGATTTATCAAGAGTTTAAATCGGAAATTGAAAGTTTAGCTAAGAATTAATTTGGCGCTTATGAGTAAGGTGGTGGTGGATATTGAAACGATCGGTGTGGATTTCGAAAGTTTAGATGAAAAATCTAAGGAGTATTTATTGAAATATGCCAAGGATGAACAGGAAGCTGAAAAAATAAAAGAAAGTTTAGCCCTAAGTCCATTAACCGGTGAAATTGTGGCCATCGGGATGTTTAATCCTGATACGCAGAAAGGAGTTTTGTATTATCAAGATGTCGCGGGAAGTGAGGAATTTTCCAAAGACGGCGTCAATTTCAAAGTCGCAACTGAGCGGGAGATGCTAGAATTTTTTTGGCAGGATATCGAAAAATATAAACAAGTGGTAACTTTTAATGGGAGGACCTTTGATGGTCCGTTTCTTCATTTACGAAGTGCTATCTTGGGTATCCGACCTACGCGCAACTTAGTGCCTTACCGTTATGATTATAAATTGCATTGTGATTTACTGGATCAGTTGTCTTATTATGGTGCTAGTCGAAGATTCAATTTGGATTTTTATACAAAGAGTTTTGGAATTCGTAGTCCCAAAGAAGAGGGTATTGATGGTAGTATGATCTCGGCAATGTTTAAAGCGGGCAGACAAAAAGAAATCGCGGAGTATTGCGCTCGTGATATTAAAGCGACCGCTAAGCTCTATGAATATTGGGAAGAGTATTTAAAATTTTAATTTTTTAAAATAAATAATAAAATAATTTTAATCTACCTAATGGGTAGAAAACAAAAAAATGGAAGAACAAAAAATAGAGGGAAGTTTGGAAGTATCATCAACGGAAACAAGTGAAAACTTAAACCAGCAAAATGACACACCTGTTTTACAAACACAGCCAGTAACAAGTGCCCCTCAGGAAGTGGCTCCAGTTAAATATGCAGGTTTTTGGATTAGATGGGTGGCGAGTTTTATCGATGGGATTGTGGTCTTTTTTATGGCAATGCCCCTGATGATTATATTTGCCTTGATTTCTGGAGAATTTTATACTTTTATTAAAGGAGGAGAATCTTCTTTGGGTATTAATTTTTTAGGTTATGCCGTTACCTGGGGATATTACATCGTAATGACAGACAGATATCAAGCAACTGTGGGAAAGAAATTAATGGGTATTATGGTTTTAGGTGAAGATTTAAATAGAGCACCAGTGGGAAAAATCGTTTTAAGAGAAACTGTTGGTAAACTTGTTTCTGGTATCATTTTATTGATTGGTTATATCATGGCAGCTTTTACTGATCGAAAAAGAGCTTTGCATGATATGATTTCTGGCACAGTGGTGATTTATAATCCAAATGCAAAGAAAAGCAAAGGATTAATCATTGGCGTAATTGTCGCGGTGGTGTTATTTTTTGTGGTTATTGTTGGATTAGTGGCAGCGATTGTTTTGGTGAGTCTTAGTAGCGCTAGGGAAAAAGCCCAAGATGCAGCTGAGAGAGCCCGCCAAAATTCTATGGAAATCGAAGCGCTTGATTATCAGCTAGAAACTATGGAGGGAGTTGAATAATGAAGGAGAATAAATTTTATTTAATTTTGCATCGCGTACGGAGTGCTTATAATGTCGGTTCGATGTTTCGGAGTGCTGATGGCATTGGGGTGGATAAGATCTTTATTAGTGGTTTTACGCAAGTGCCTTCAAAAAAAGAGTATGTACTGCAGAGTAAGGCAGAAAAGATGTTGTCCAAAACTGCCCTGGGAGCAGATAAATATGTAGCTTGGGAAAAGGCAGCTAATTTGGGAAAACTAATTGAAAAATTAAAAAAAGAGGATTTTCAGATTATTGCCTTGGAGCAAAATGAAAATAGTGTTGATTATTTAAAATTCAAACCAGCAAATAAAATTGCCCTAATTGTGGGCAACGAGCCACGAGGAATTGATAAGCGAATTTTAAAGAAATGTGATATTATTATGGAGCTACCGATGCGAGGGCAAAAGCAGTCACTTAATGTGGCGGTGGCACTTGGAGTAGCTGGATATAAATTAACTGAGAAAATTTACTAATTACTAATTTTTTACGAATATACGAATTTGGGGATATGATAATTTAAAAAAATCGTGAATTTTCCCATTTGTATATTAGTATTTATTAGTAATTAGTAAATAAATTATCATGACAAAAAATAAATTAGCCGTTTTTGATATTGACGGGACAATTTTTCGTAAGAATCTTCATTTTGAATTGATGAATGAGTTGGTGTGGTTAAAAGTTTTTCCTTTGAATGTTCGCAAAGAGTTGAACAAAGCTTACACTAATTGGCTTGAGCATGTCGGGACTTATGAGGATTATAGGGTAGCATTGGTAAGTCTTTATGAAAAATATATCAAGGGTTGTTCGGAAAAAGATATCATTAAAGCAAGTAAAATAGTGGTGCCTTTTCATAAAGATAGAACTTATGTTTTCGCCGAGAGCTTAATTAAGGATTTAAAAAATCAAAATTATCATATTATTGCCGTGAGCGGTTCGCCAATTGAGATCGTTAACGAATTTAATAAGATACATCTCCACTTTGATGAGGTTTTTGGTAGCGTTTATGAGCAAGAGGACGGTGTTTATACTGGTCGAGAGGGTTTTGTGCCGGTGCGAAATAAGGGTCAATTTATCAAGCAATATGTGTATGAAAAAAAGTTAACCTTTAAAGATTCTTATGGTGTAGGGGATACCGAATCAGATGCTAGCTTTCTCGAATTAATGGAAAATCCAATTGCCTTTAATCCCAATCATAACTTAAGAGAATTAGCAGAGAAAAATAAATGGAGAATTGTGGTGGAGAAAAAAGATGTTATTTATGAGATGAATAATGTTAAATAAATTTATTTTATGTTGAGAAGTTTGGGTTTTATTTTTTTAGTAGTAATTTGTTTTTTGGTTTTCTTATTAGGAGGAGCTCTGTTGTTGAGGGCGCAAATGGTGGAAATTTCTACTTGGGCAGATTTGTGCGCAGAGATAAAGAATATTTTATTGGGATTAAGGGAGACTTTTTATTCCGCAAATGGTCAGAAATGATTTGATGCAATACGGGGATATAATTTTTTAATTTAAATTATTATGGAAATAAAAAAACATGGCTATAAGTTGGCGATTTTTGTCATAAATTTATTGATTGTGGCTTTGGCAGTTTGTGGCATGAAAACTCGAGATAAGAATAATTTTTCCTTAGAAAGTAATAGTAACGAAAATATTGCTCCAGTGGGAATTGATATTTTAAAAAGTCAAAATGAAATTGCTGTGGAAAGGGAGAATAAATTGAGGGATCTAAATAATGCCCCTAAAAGTATTGAGCAGCGAGATATTACCACTAAAACCACCACTGTAACACCTGCACCAGCTAAGGCTCCAGATAAGAAGACAAAGAGTTCATAGGTTATGAATCTGGGAATTTATGAAGTTGAGAATTTAGGAATGTTAAAATGTTAAGATGCTAATATACTAAATAATTTACATATGGAAAAAATAAAAATAAAATGGCTAGGCTTGATTTTGGTGATACTATTTTCTGTCGCGGGAAATTTAGCTGTTTATGCCGAAGATGATGAGCGAGAGGATGAAGATGAAGAGCATCAGGAAGAAAGAGAGGATGATGAAGATGATGACGACTCAAGCTCTAAGAATAGTACTAAAGTAGTTCAAACTAGCAGCACTAGTAAGAGTGTGGAGACTATTATTTTAAAAGATAGTGATGGCGATGGTATTTTAGACAAGGATGATGCTCATCCTCAAGTGGCGGAAATTTATATTGTTAAGGATGATAACAGAAACGGAATTGTGGATAGTTTTGAAAAATAATGGCGACGAACTCTGATTTTTAAATGAATTAATTTTTTCATGAATTTATTGTTTGAATAAAATGGAGAAAAATATTTTCGAAAAAGAGTTTAAGGCACTGGGCACAGATATCTATCTGCAAATAATCGCATCTCCAGCGGAAGCTTTGAAGATAGAAAAAACCTTTGTTTTTATTGAAGATTTTTATCGGAAAAAGGAATTGGTTTTTAGTCGATTCAATCCAGACAGTGAATTAACTAAATTAAATAAAAAATTAAAAGAATTTAATAGGGCGAGTGAGGATATTTTATATGTGGCAAGCGTGGCCCTGGATTATTACGCAAAGAGTGAAGGAATTTTTGATCCGAGAATTTTAGCGGACTTAGAGGATCTTGGTTATAAATATAATTTTACAGAAAATGAATTTAAAGATAAACGTTTTCCGCTAGGCTCAGAGACTAGCGACTTAGCTCAGGATTTGGTAGTAGCAGGCAAGGAGGTTAAGTTTTCAAAAAAAATGGATTTCAATGGAATTGCTAAGGGTTATATAACGGATCTGGTAGCGAAATTTTTATTAAAGGAGGGTTGGCAGGATTTTCTCGTTGATTCAGGCGGGGATATGTATGCAAGTGGTCTAAATAGACATTCGGAAAAATGGGGAATTGCCCTAGAAGGAACAGTCGATGAAAATGAGATATTTTTAGAAATTTCCAATAAGGGAATTGCTACTAGTGGTAATACGCGGAAGTGTTGGGAAGTTGGTGGACGTAAATTTCATCATTTGATAAATCCTAAAAATAAAAATGAATTTAGTTTTGATTTAAAAACAGTCACAGTAACCGCTGAAAATACCATGAAAGCGGATATTTGGGCGAAGGTTTTATTTATCATGGGAATTGAGGAGGGTATTAGTTTTGCTAAGAAAAATAAAATAAATAGTATTTTTTTAAAAAACAATCAAGAAGTAATTAAAAATGATTTTGCAAATTTATGAAAAATAAAATAATTGTAGTCGTGTTTGTTATTTTAGGAGGAATGTCTTTGGCAAATTTTCTCTATGCACAGAATAATGCAGAGAAAAAAGTTGATTATGGTAAAGATTTGGTGCTAGACAGTGATCTTGATGGTTTGACTGACTTGGGCGAGGTGGAGATTTTTAAAACAGATAAACTTAACCCAGACTCAGACAATGACGGATTTTATGATGGGGCAGAAGTTTTGGGAAAAACAAATCCACTGGACAATACCTCTCCAGCAGCGATAAAAACTATCAAAGAGAGCACGACCCTGGTGGAAACGGAAGTCCCTTGGTTTTGGTATGTTACTCGTGTGGCGGGGTTGGTTTCTTTTTTTCTCTTGTATATAGTTATGTTTCTGGGCTTAAGTATTCGAACACCTATTTTAAATAAGATAGTTAAACCAATCCACTCGCTTAATATTCACGCTTGGCTTTCTGTGCAGGCATTAATTTTAGTTATTGTGCATGGAGGTGTTTTACTTTTTGATAAATACACCGCTTTTAGCTGGTTGGATATTAGTGTGCCGTTTTTTAATAAAGTCTATGGTTGGTCCTTGGCGGCGGGAATTATGGCGATGTATCTGATGCTAATTTTAATTTTGACTTCTTATTTTAAAAAGTTCATTAATTATAAGGTTTGGCGATTAATTCATTTCTTAAATATAGCGCTTTATGCGATGGGGGTTTATCATGCTTTAAACTTGGGGACAGATTTAGCCTCGGGGATGGGGAGAACTATTTTTATAGGTTTAAATATTTTCCTTGCTTTCATCATTGTGGTTAATCTTTCAGTCAGATTGGTGGGTGCTATAAGAAGAAAGGTTCAAACTATATGAGAATTTATGCGAGAGTAATTACTCGTTCTTCGAAAAATGAAATTATAAAATTGGGGACAGATGATTATCGAATAAAAGTAACTGCACCTCCTGTGGATGGGGAGGCTAATCAAATGCTGATAAAAATATTGGCGAAACATTTTAACGTTTCCAAGAGCTCCGTAGTGATTGTTGGCGGAAAATCAACAAAAATTAAAATGATAGATATTTTAGAGTAAATTTAATAAACAATAAGAAGTAAATTGTAGCTTTCTAATCGCGAGCCACTGATGGCTAGTTATTTTAAGCTACTTGTTATCAATCTTTTAAAATAGTATAATTTAGAGTGTAAATAAAATTAAGTTATTTAGTCGGGTAGTTTGTAGCAGTTAGTTTATATAGATTTATTAATCTACCTACGCCCAAGCTTCAATGGGCGAGCTCGTTTTGAGTAAATTCTCTTCAGTTTACTGCGAATAGGGTTCAGGGCTTGTGCTTTGGGGTTAATACATTTTATTCTAAAAGGCTAAAAACTACTACCTAAAAAGCTAATCAAATATGACAAAAATAGAAAAAATATATGGTCGAGAAATTCTTGATTCTCGTGGTAACCCAACAGTAGAAGTGGAAGTGATTTTGGAAAACGGAATAAAGGCAACAGCAGCCGTGCCATCAGGAGCTTCAACAGGCTCCAATGAAGCATTGGAACTTCGAGATGAGGATAAAAATCGTTATGGGGGAAAAGGCGTGCTTAAAGCTTTAGCAAATGTAAATGAAAAAATAGCGCCAGCAATTGTGGGTATGGAAGTTGAGGATCAAAAAGCAATTGATGCCAAAATGCTTGAGTTAGATGCAACCGAAAATAAAACCAACTTAGGCGCAAATGCTATTTTGGGAGTTTCTTTGGCAGTTTGTCGAGCCGCGTCCATTAGTCAAGGCAAAGAACTATATCAATATATTGCCGATACTTATGGTTTTCAATTGGCTGGATTTAAAACTGTGCCAATGTTTAATATCTTAAACGGCGGTGAGCATTCTGATTCAGGTTTAAGTATTCAAGAATTCAAATTAGTACCGTTTGGCATCAAGGGCTATAAGGAGCAGTTGCGTGCCGGGAGTGAAATATTTTTTGCTTTAAAGAAGATTTTAGCAGCCATGAGTCAAAGCACCGCTGTGGGAGATGAGGGTGGATTTGCTCCTCGTTTGGAAAGTAACGCTCAAGCTTTGGAAGTCATCAATCAAGCCATTGTGGATGCTGGTTACAAAGGGGGCGAAGAAATTTTCTTAGGTTTGGATGCCGCCGCTAATTCTTTTTATGAAAAAGAAGAGGATCAATATTTTTTACGACCAGAAAATGAGAAGTTGACCAAAGAGAATTTAGTAAATCTTTATAAAGACTGGATCAATAAATATAATATTATGTCTGTTGAAGATGGCTTAAATGAAGAGGACTGGTCAGGTTGGAGAATGATGAATGAAAAAATTGGTAAAGAAGTGATGACCATTGGTGATGATTTATTGGTGACCAATGTAAAGCGTCTAGAGATGGCGATTGCTGAGAAAGCTTGCAACAGTGTACTTATCAAAGTAAATCAAATTGGCACACTGAGTGAGACTATTGATTGTATTAATTTAGCAAAAAGTCATGATATGAAAATTGTGATTTCTCATAGAAGTGGAGAGACAACTGACGAATTTATCGCTGATTTGGCGGCAGGAACAAATGCTGACTTCATTAAAACTGGGTCACTTTCTCGAGGCGAGCGAATTTGTAAATACAATCGAATGCTGAGAATTGATGAGCAGATGAGTTAATCAGTTTAGTTTTTTAGGCGACAAAACTTAAATTCCTAAATTCTGATACTTTTAACTTTCTAAAATAAATATGCAAAACAAAAAACCAACAGTGTTGGTAATCTTGGATGGTTGGGGAGAGGCTCCTAAAAATAGAGCTAATGCTATTTCTTTGGCAAAAACTCCTTTTATGGATCAGCTCAAGGAAAAATCTCCCTTTACTTTACTAGACGCTACAGGTGAGTCAGTGGGTTTAAATAAAGATCAAATAAGCGGATCGGAATCTGGTCATATTAATATTGGCGGTGGACGAGTAGTGATTCAAGATTCTTATCGGATTGATCGAGAAATAGAGAGTAAAAGTTTTTTTACTAATCCAGTTTTAATGGATGCTATCAAAAATTGCAAAATTAACGGGAGTAAATTTCATCTAATGGGGCTGATGAGCACCACTGATAGTCAGCACAGTAGTCCAAATCACTTTCGGATGCTTTTGCGTTTGGCTAAAAAAAATGGCGTTAAAGATGTTTATTGCCACTTGTTTACAGATGGGCGTGATTCTTATCCAAAGTGCGCTTTGGAGTTATTGAAAAAATATAAAGACATAATTAAGGAAGAGGGTATCGGAAAAATTGCTACCTTGTCAGGGAGATTTTGGGCAATGGATAGGGCTAAGAATTGGTCACGTTTAATTAAAGCTTATGAGGCCTTGGTTTTTTCCAAGGGTGAAAAAGCTAACTCTCCTGAAGAAGCAATTAATCAGGCTTACGTAAGGGGCGAATCGGATGAAAATTTATTACCCACAGTTATTTGGGAAAATGGTTCTCCAATAGGTGATTTTGATAAAAGCGACAGTGTGATTTTTTTTAATTTTCGCTCAGACCGCGCTCGGCAATTTAGTAAACTTTTTGTAGATGTTAGTGAAAAAATACAAAAAAATGATAAAATTCCTAAAGTTAAAAAAATAAAAGATTTGTATTTTGTGTCCTTGGGTGATTTTGGTCCAGATATTGATGTGCATACGGCTTTTTTTAGCAGTCCAGTGGAAAATTCATTGCCAGCAGTACTTAGAGACAAGCGTCAATTTTATATCGCCGAAGGGGAGAAATACGCGCATATAACTTATTTTTTTAATGGTGGCTTTGCGGACCCCATAGGAGGCGAGGAACGTTTAATGGTGCCGTCTTTATCGGTGGGCTCTTATGCTAAAGAACCTAAAATGTCAGCAGAAAAAATTACTAATTTTGTGGTAGGTAAAATAAGAAATTTAGAATATGACTTTTATGGAATTAATTTTGCCAATGCTGACATGGTGGGGCATACTGGCAATATTGCCGCGACAGTCAAGGCAGTTGAATTTGTGGATAAGAAATTATCAACTATCTATCAGGAAGTTATCAAGCGAGATGGTAATCTGATTATTACCGCTGATCATGGAAATGCAGATAACATGCTCGATATCTTAGATGGGCAAGAAGTTCCCAATACTTTTCACACTAAAAATAAAGTTATTTTTTCTGTTTTGGGCAATAATTTTAAAGGTAGTAAGTTGGCAATTGGTGGGAAACTGGCCAATATCGCGCCGACAATTTTAGATATAATGGAGATCGGAAAACCTAAGGAAATGGAGGAAGAGTCGCTGTTGAATTAAAAATGTGAGTAACTCCCTGCAGACATTATTATAAAACAACAGATCTGTCTTTGCGAGGGAGGTATTCCTGACATGGCAATCTAGGAATTAATATTGCTTTTTTTCTGGTATTGACAGTAGCGTATTTATATGGTATTTTTTTATGTTAGTTCTTTTTTGTGGGGCGGCGCATTTTTTTAAATAATAATTTAAGGAGATAAAAATGATAACTTTAAATTTAGCACATTTGTTTAAAACTAATCCAGATTCTATCAAAGTCCCAAAAATTGTTTTTGATTGGGTAACTGAAAAAGAAAAGCAATTTACTGATATAGAATTTCAAATAAGTTTTTTTAATTATAAATCAGAAGAATCAAGAAGATTAGGTCTAAATAATGAAAGAATTTATGGTCCATCCTTGCCACGTTTGAGGAGTGTAAGCTTTCCTCTGAATGATGGTTATTGGTCAGTAAAATTGATTGGCGATCAGAGAACAGCCATTGATGCTTCTGGCTTGTTGGATATTTTAGGAAATAAAGACCCAAGGATTCAAATAATAGAGGATAATGGAAATACATTGAGGGCTTATACTAGAATCAATCCAATTATGGCTGCTGAAGAAGAGTTGGTAGATATTCGTTGTGATAGAAATATGAACGACGAATGGGAGTTTCGCGGAACAGGAGAAGAATTTATTAATGAAAAGCTAAACTTTTAAAAATTAGTGGAAAGTCCACTAAAATAGGCCCACTAGTAGCAGAAAGCAGGAAATTCATTTGCGCTATTAGTGGGTTTTCTGTTTTTTTATAAATATAAAAGTGGCTCAAAGCAATCTAAGCAAATCAAAAAACCGCCATGAAGGCGGTTTTTATATATAAAAAGGGTATTATTTTTTAGCAGTCTTTTTTAAGGTAGTTTTTTTCTCTACTTTAACTGGCTTAACTTTTTGCTCCTTTTTAGTGCTTTTCAATTTTGCAGAAGCTTCAGTAAGTTTTTTGAATCTTTCTACTCGTCCAGCAGTGTCAACTACTTTTTTGTCTCCAGTAAAGAAAGGATGACATTGAGAACAGATTTCTACTTCGATATTTTCTCGAGTAGCGCCAGTCTCTAGAACCGCTCCACAAGCACATTTAATAGCAGTTTTTGGATAATATTTAGGATGGATATCTTTTTTCATAGGTTTTTGTTGATTCTTAGCCAAGCAGCTAGAATTGAATAAATTTATCTTTTATAGTACGCAGGGAATAGTAGCATAGAAAAAAATAATTGACAAGTGCCCCAATTTTGCTATACTGCTTTATGTGCTCATCTCGGCATGAATTTTTTATTTTTGCCGATAATTTGAGTAAATAAACATGCTTTTTTTAGATTCGTTCCTGTCTCGGCTTCTTTTAGGGGTTGAGAAATATGAATCATAAAATAAGAAGAGCAGAGGATAATTAAATAATAAGGAAAAAAATGATCAATAAAAAAGAACCATCTACCGAGGCAGATGTAAAAAAAGTTTCGGACAGCGAGAAATTAGAAGAAAGATACCAGTTGGATTTTTCTGATAAAACCATTAATTTGGAAAAAATGTTAAAGGGAGGTGTTCATTTTGGACACAACAAATCCTGTAAAGATCCTCGAATGAATCGATATATCTTTGGTTTGAAAAGAGGAATCAATATCATTGATTTGGAGAAAACTCAGAAATGCTTAGAGGAAGCTATTGAATTTGCTAAAAAAATTAAAGCTGAAAAAAAGCAGATTTTATTTGTTGGAACAAAGAAGCAAGCGAAATCTATTGTTAAATTGGCAGCCCAAGCCTCTGACATGCCACATATTACCGAGCGTTGGTTGGGTGGAACTTTTACTAATTTTGGAGTGATTCGAAAACGAGCTCAATATTTAAAAGATTCTCAAGAGCAAATGGCAGTAGGTGGTTTTGATAAATATACAAAATTAGAAAAACTTAAAAAAATTGAAGAATTGGAAAAATTAGAGAAAAGAATGGGTGGAATTAAGGAGATGAAAACTTTACCAGCAGCTATATTTATTTCTGATATTAAGACTGATGAAATAGCTTTAAAAGAAGCTTTAAATGCAAAAATTCCAGTGATTGCCATTGTGGATACTAATGTTAATCCAAATAATATCAATTACCCAATTCCAGCAAATGATGATGCAGTTTCTTCTATTAAAACCATCATGGAATATTTAGTGGGTCCTATCTTAAAATAAATTTTTTAGTTAAAAACTATGTCCTTAGAACAAATAAAAAAAATAAGAGAACAAACTGGTGCAGGGATGGTAGATGTAAAAAAAGCCTTAGATGAGGCTCAGGGCGATGAGGCGAAGGCGATTGAATTTTTGAGAAAAAATGGTCAAGCTAAAGCCCTTAAGAAAACCGATCGAGATGCCAATGAAGGAATCGTCGGAGCTTATATGCATTCTAACAATAAAATCGCTGCCATGGTTAAGTTGTATTGTGAAACTGACTTTGTGGCAAGAAACGAAGAGTTTAGTCAATTAGCCAAAGATATCGCGATGCATATCAGTGCTATGAACCCTAAGGTTTTAAAACCAGAGGATGTGGGGGCTGATTTAGTGGAGAAAGAAAGGGAGATTTGGCTAGACCAAGCGAAAAATGAAAATAAGCCAAAGGAAATCATGGATAAAATCTTGGAAGGAAAAGAGAAGAAATTCAGAGAGGATTTAGCTTTATTATCTCAACCTTTTGTAAAAAATCCTGATATTACCGTAAAAGATTTAATTACGGAAAAAATTGGAAAAATAGGTGAAAATATTCAAATTGGAGATTTTGCTCGTTTTGAGTTGTAAAAATATATTTACAAAGTTTTATTTTTCATCCCTTGTGATATAATAGAATAAAGAGGAAAAGAGTAGTTGATTTATTAAAACTATCTAATTATGTTTAAATATTTGGTGAATTTATGCGGTTGGGGAGATTTCAAGGTGTGTCTGAGCAATAATATAGAGTTCAAGAAGGGTGATAAGGTTATTGTTGAAGATGAGTCAGGGAACGTCTTGGGGACTATCAAAAATCCAATAGAAGCAAATAATAAGATAGATGATGAAGTGTTTACTATTTTGCGTTTGGCTACCGAAAGGGATTTAAAAACTTTCGAAAAAAATTCTCAAAAAAGTAAGGAAATTCTAGATATTTGTCGCAAGGAATCCAAGCGTATGGAGTTGGCGATGAAGTTTGTGGATGTGTTTATCACTCTGGGCAAGGGTTCCATTATCATCACTTTTATTGCGGATGGACGAGTGGATTTTAGACAATTGGTAAAAAACCTTTCTAGAATTTTCCATCGTTCTGTGCGGATGCGTCAGATTGGCTCTAGAGACGAAGCTCGAAATTTGGGAGGCTGTGGCGTTTGCGGCAAGGAGTTGTGTTGCGTGAAATTTCTGGGAGAAATCCCTAGTATTTCTACGGATATGGCCAAGGTTCAAAATGTGGCCCAAAGAGGCTCAGATAGGATTTCGGGGATTTGTGGGAGATTAATGTGCTGCTTGTCTTACGAAGCAGATCAATATCGAGCAATGCTTAAAGGCTTGCCTGAGGTGGGTAGTTTAATAAAAACCAAGAGGGGATTGACTGGAGAGGTGATAGAATTAAATCCAATGGAGCAAGAGGTCAAAATTAGATCAACTAGCGGAGAATATATAATAATTAAAAAAGAAGATTTAAAATAAAAAAATGTTTTATCTATATTTTATTTTGCCCCCAGTTGTGATTGTTGCTAGCTTAGCGTTGGCCATTTATTTGCTTTCTAAAAAGTCTCTAGAAATATCTGAGGAAATAAAAAGTGGCGAGATTGATCCTCAAATTGAGGAAAGTCGTATATCGATGGAAGTAAAAAGTCATTGGCTGCATTTTTTAGAAAAGATTGCCCATATTTCCAAGGTGATAGCTCTCAGGGTGCACAACTCTACAGAAAGGAAGTTGGCCTTTATAAAAAGTAAGAAGAATAAAATAGAATCAGATTTGGATAAAAAAGATTTTGAGGAAAGAGGCTTGGATAGTTTGGTAGAAAGCAAGGAAGAAGTTTTGGCAGAAAGTATCGAAGCTGAGGCACCAGTTAAAGAAGTAAATAATTCTGTCGATGCTATCCAGGTAAAAAGAGTAAATCCAATTGGGAGAATTTTTAGTCGAAGTCGAAAGAATAATGATTCAATGGTGGCTGATGATTTTGCTAAGTTCAAAGAAGAGGGTGTGATGCTAAGTAAGGAGATTACTTATCCAGAAGAAAAGAAGGAGGAGTTGGAGAGTCTTTTGGTGGAGAGAATTGCTTCTGATCCTAGAGATATCGAGGCTTATGAGCGATTGGGAGATTATTATATTAGCCAATCCAATACGGTGGATGCGGAATCTTGCTATAAACAAGTATTGAAACTTAACCCCCAAAGTTTGAGTGTTAGAAATAAATTAAGTAGATTTAAACGGAAAAGATTTTAGACTGTTTACAATTATTTAATTTTAGCATAGAATGGGGAGGTATTTGTTTTTTTCATTTTGTCTAATTTTAAGTAAGATTTAAAAAAGAATATAAGCCACCTTAGTTCAGTTTTAGCCAGAGGCCGATAAAGTCCAAGATTAATGTGGTAGTTGAGTTTAATGGGATAAGATTTAAAAAAAGAATATAAGCCACCTTAGCTCAGTTGGTAGAGCAACTGTTTTGTAAACAGTAGGTCGTCGGTCCGAGCCCGACAGGTGGCTCACTCATAGAATTTTAAGTTTTTAATTTTTAATGAATTTTTAATGTATTAATTTTTTAATTATGTCATTGAGATTTGATTGGAAATTGGAAATTGATTAAATGAAAATTCAAGCACTTTGGATAGTGCGAGTAAATGGGTCGGTGGCAGAGCGGTCAATTGCATCAGACTGTAAATCTGACGACATTAGTCTACGGCGGTTCAAATCCGTCCCGGCCCACAGAATCATGCGACATACAGCATGGAACATGTATCATTTATACTATGCGATAAGCCGTTGTAGCTCAGATGGTAGAGCATTTCCATGGTAAGGAAAAGGTCCGCAGTTCAATTCTGCGCAACGGCTCAGGATATTTAAGAATAAGAATTAATTTAAATTTAGTTTGTAGCTTAAGAAGCTAATTAACTAAAAAGCTAAGCAGCTAAAACAATATGGCCAATGAAAATTTAGTAAAAATGAGATGTGGTGAATGTAAGAATATTAATTATTACACAGGAAGAAATAAGAAGAAGATTAAAGAGAAGCTGGAAATGAAAAAACATTGTAAGTTTTGCAAAACTCATACACTTCATAAGGAAATGAAAAAGTAAATCATTAAATCATTAAAGCATTAAAACACGAAATCATTAAAGCACCCGTTGTTTTTATGTTATATTGTTTTTTGTTTTCATGATTTAATGCGGGATTCGTACAGTGGTAGTACATCGGTCTCCAAAACCGACGACGTAGGTTCGATTCCTACATCCCGTGCCAATAATTAAAAAACGCTTTATTTAAGCGTTTTTTGTTTTAGCACTTGACATTTTTAAAAAATATATTCATAATATAGAGTTGTTTCGATATCTCTTATTCTTAGATCCCTCAACGCAAATGTTTGTATTGAGAGTTCCTGGGAGAAAGGGCAATTTCCTAGGTAAATTATGTTCTTTTTAGCCCACAAACTGACTGACTGGAGGTATATTATGTTTGAGAAAAAAAGTAATAAGGATGCGACAAAATTGGGTGTTAAATATTATGGATCCGTTGCTTCCGTTCCTGGAAATGATGGATTTGCATTTATTGGCATTCAGACGGTAACCACCGAAGAAGGGGGTCCTCCCATTGAACTTCACACAAAAGAAGACATCTTCTTGCATCAGGATGATTGCGCAAATCAGCTTGTAGCTGGTATGTGTGTAATATTTTCTGTAGCAGAGGATAGACACAGAGGCAAAGGATTTTATCGTGCTTTTGGTGCAACCGAAGTCATTGACGCAGAAATAATTCCAAGTGAAGGGGGGCCATTTACTGGTTTTCACGCTATGACTGAGGTAAAAAATAACGCCTTGGTTTCAGTACCGCCCCGGGCGAATTATCACATTGCTGCCAAAGAAGTTTCACCTGAAGCTGTCAGCAAGGTTCTCGAAAATGAGCCGATGCAAGGGGTTCCACGTGATACTGGTGAATTGCCCGAAGAGGCAAAAATCCAGCTTTTAGCTGTGATGTTGAGTACTTTTTTCCCAACCCTCACACAGTTCAGTGCTAATTTCAATATCCTTGATATGAGCAATGAAGAGCTTGACCGAGAAGTTGCAGATAATGAAACTAACCTGGAAGCTCTTGGTATGACTCAACAGATTGAGGAGATTCGAAAAGAGGTGGAAAATTTTAAGGGAATGAAGGCCACACTTAAACTCATTCTTGATGATGGGCTGGTGCGACCGGATACTATAATTCCAATAAAATATTTGCCCGATCTCTTTATGGCAGTTCCTGTTTGGTATTTCTGGGTTAAGCCAGAGGCTCTTGATGGGGTGACTAGCGTTTGGGCATCGAAAGATCCGCATCCTCAAGCAGAGATTAAATATTTTTGTGATCTCTTTCCTAATCAAAACTGGTCACATACCTACCAAATGTTTAATCGCCGAATGCGTTCATTGAAGATGTATAAAGGCGATAAGGTTCCTCCGTTTGTGTCCAGGAGGTTATGCAAGGCTGTTGAAGCGTTTGACTATATAGTCATCGCTACACCGTACCATGAGGAAGCCGGGAAGGACTGGCAGGATATAGCATGGTTGCAATTAATTGACCCATACGTATTGGGATTCAAAAAAGGCATCCCATATTTCTTTATTCTGGCCAGATTTAGCGATACTGGCACATTTCCGCTTTATTTTGAAATGGTGGCTGACACCATTGAATTCTTGGAAAAAAACAAGGGAAAGCTCAATGGATTTGATCAAGTTGATGACCCATATTGGCATAGGTCGGATAAACCAACGGGCTACCTTGGCCACCAGCGTAATCTGGGGAAGTTGTTGATTCGTCACACCGACGAATTGATTGGTGCCTTTGAGAAAGGCGATCTGTTCGACTGGCTTCGTGGTGAGGTCGGACAATACAAGATTGAATCAGTATAATATTTAGATACTGGTTTGTTGGCATACTGTCTAGGGAAGAGTTATTTATACTTTTCTCTAGACTTTTTTTATTTTATTAAAATCATCACTTGTTTAATTTTTTATTAGCAAATTCCCAATTTTCCAACATTAAAGTTTCCCCCAGAGGTGGATAAACTCCGCGTATACCTTCGCCCGTATTATCTTTCGCTAAAGCTACAGCCTGGTGAAGCATATTGAAAACAGTTTTTTTAAGCGGCTGTTTTTTATTTACATTGACAATTTACATATTGAAATGTTATTTTTATGCATAGTTCCTAAAATTAGTTGATTTGCTGGGGGTGATAATTTTATCGCAAAAATAGACATACTTAAAAAGAAAAAGGAGACCCTGCTATGAAACGTTATCCAAGTAGAGAGGCATTTAAAAAGTATGTAGCTTTATCTTTTCAAAATCAGGGCATTCGTCAGATAATTATAGATGAATTCTACATACAACTGCTACAGGAGTGTCGTGTGGCAGCAGCTTTCGCTCTAGCGGTGCTAAGTGTAGTTGCTGAGATGGCTGAAGCCTCGGAGAGGGAAGATTTCCAAAAAGTTGTCAGAGAAGTTATCGCAGAATGTAATGGTATTTTGGCGGATGATTGCGTATATATTTTAGATGACTTCGAGGATCGTGAAAATTCAGAACTTCTCAGAACTGCAATTAATAAAGCACTTGAAGCCGTCACCCATGCTGGCAATTTGTGTAACAACTCGGTGATTCTTTTTTCGGGTAATATCCAAGAGCTTATGATGCAAGTGCGTGATAGGTGCGATCTTATCATAAAAAGAAGATTGTTTGGCATTTGCTAATGTGTGTTCCTAAATTACGAGGGAGGGATAAGATGAAGAGAGGAGCCGCCACTCAAGGAAAATTAAACATGCAGAGACTCAATTTTGTTAGAGAGTTGCATTATAGCAGGGTTGAGGAAGTTGGCAATGAGAAAAAGAGGTTTGAAATAAGAAAAAGGCGACTCGACATTATTGTGGAAAGGGGAATTGGACAAAACGGCAAAAAAGAAATTCAGCTTCCAAACGGAGCAGTCGTTTCTTTCAGATTTATCAGAGAAGATGGGATAATAATTCTTGATAACTGGGATGAAATTGATGTCTTGCGTATTTTTCCCGCAAAGTAATGCTCATCTTGAATTCAAAGAATTTCAGGACAAGACGGTTAGGGTTATATCTCTAGCCGTTTTTTTTATTGGAATATTGAATATTATTACAGTAGGTGTGATATACTGGGGATATTGATATGGAAGATATTATTGAAAATAAAATTATTGAAAAAGAAGATTGGTCTGGGAAAAAACTAGCGCTTTTGGAAGTTTCTAATTGTAAATTTAATAGCTGCAACTTTACGGAAACTGATTTTGTGGGTACTAAATTTATCGATTGTATTTTTAAGGAGTGTAATTTTTCAAATTCAAAAATATTAAATTGTAGTTTTTGTAATGTTATTTTTAAAGAGTGTAAAATAAGCGGGGTGGCTTTTAGCGAAATAAATAAATTTTTACTAGCTTGGGAATTTGATAATTGCGTTATAAAACTTTGTAATTTCAGCAAGCTGGACATTCGAAAATCTAAATTTACGGAGTGCTTGGTGCATGATACTGATTTTGTAGATTCTGATTTAAATGAGTCTGATTTTTCAAATTCTGATTTGCGAGGTAGTAAGTTTCAAAATTCAAATTTGTGTAAAGTAAATTTTGTCGGAGCGATAAATTATTTTATCGACCCGACTATCAATAAAATTACCAAAGCCAAATTTTCATTGCCAGAAGCTATTTCTTTGCTGGCTGGCTTCGATATAACTATTTCAGGATAAAAATTAAGGAATGTGTCGGGATCTTCGAGCGTAATTTTTTTAAAATTTCCCGATGGATGCGTATTGTGCTATGCTTTAAGAAAGTAAGTTAATTAATCTGGTAATAAAATAAAAATATGACCAACGAACACAAACAGATATTTATTATAATTATGATAGGGGTTCTTTTTCTAGTTTCTGTGACTATTTTTTTCCAAAATAAAAATAAACAAACAGAGGAAAAGTCACCAGTAATAAAAACTCAGGAACAAAACAATGATGATAAGGCGAGCCAGGAAAATTCGGCGCAACCGACCGATTATTCAGTCGCTACGCATTGGCTATCATTACCTGCCTCAACAGACAAAGAGGTGGATGTCTTTTATGTATATCCAACTGCTTGGCAAAAAGTTAATAAGGAGGATCCAAATATTTGTGACATCGATAATCCTTCAATGCTTATCGGTTCAAAAGCAGCTTTTAGTAGGCAGGCAACCGCTTTTGAGGATACAGGAAATATTTACGCGCCTTATTATAGGCAGGCAGATGCCGCCTATACTTTGGGTCTATCTCTAGAGGAGCAGGAAAAGGTGGTAGGGGGTATTCCAAAGGCAGATGTTTTGGCTGCTTTTGATTATTATATTAAAAATTACAATAATGGCCGTCCATTTATTTTAGCTGGGCATTCGCAAGGTTCAAATATGTTGGTATATTTACTTGCTGAATATATGGGAGAAAATCCCCAAGTCTATGAACGAATGATTGCTGCTTATGTTATCGGATATTCTGTCACAAATGATTATCTCGCTAAAAATGAGTTTTTGAAATTTGCTGAAGGTGCGGGAGATACTGGGGTGATTGTTTCATATAATACTGAAGCGGCCTCTATACCGGGAAAAAATCCAGTAGTTTTGCCTGGAGCTTTGGCGATAAATCCCATTACTTGGAGTAGGGATGAGGAATTGGTAACTGCTGAAAAAAATTTAGGTTCACTATCTTTAAATAAGGATGGGACACCGGTGCGAGATGCCCAAGGGAAAATTGTAGCGGTTAAAAATTATGCAGATGCTAGAGTCGATAAAACGCGAGGGGTGGTTGTCTGCGCGGCGGTAGATAGTAGCAATCTCGCTTTGGGATTTGGTCCTGGAATCTATCATACTTATGATTATCCTTTTTATTTTTTTAATATTAAGGAAAATGCAGCTTTGCGGACTAAAAATTTCTTGAAAAAATAATGGGCTACATCTTTAAATCACTGGGTCATTTTTTGGTCAGTAAAAAATATCGATCCATAGTCTCCGTGACGCTGGGGATGCTTATTTCAGGAACGATTGTTTTTCATTTTCTGGAAGGATGGAGATGGCTCGATTCATTTTATTTTTGCGTGATTACTTTAGCGACGGTTGGCTATGGAGACTTAACACCAAAAACTGACCTAGGAAAAATTGCCACTATCTTTTACATAATTTCTGGAATTGGAATTTTCCTAGCCTTCATTCAAACATACTTCGAATTTATAAAGGAAAATAGTAAGAGAAAATAATTGTTAGAATCCTTTTATTCAATTTGAATTTTTGAGAAATTCTTTTAGCTTACAAGAGTTTATTTTTTAATAGTATAATATCAGTAGGCGTGCTATGCTTGGGACATATCGTAGGGAGCTTGAAAAAAGCCCCCTTTGAAGAAATATGCAGAGTAATGTAAAAAGGATATTGGATGATTTTAAGGAAAAAAGAGCTCTATACGAGGAGTTCTGTTTGGCGGTTTATAACTTGTTAGATAGTTTGTTGGCGGTAGAGGAATATAAATATCAAATATTTTATAGGATTAAAGAGATTGATAAGCTTGAGGAGAAGATATTACGCAAGGAAAAAGAAGGGATGATTTATACCAAACTTGAAGAGCTGGAGGATTTGGCAGGACTGCGCATATTGTTTTATCTCGAATCAGATAAGAAGAAATTTACAGAAACATTGCTAGCGAAATTGACCGGGGAGGTAATTATCAAAAATCATAAAAAATCATCAGGTTATGAGGCTACTCACATAATTACTAGTTTTGGCAAAAAAAGAATTAGCCTAATTGAGTATAGTAAATTTGAGGGATTGAAATGTGAAATTCAATTAACTTCAGTTTTGCAGCATGCTTGGTCAGAAATTGAGCATGATATGATTTATAAAGATACGTTAAATATCGCAAGTGATAAAAAGAAAAGCATCTTTATTAGAAAAGAAATGAAGAAAATTTTATCCGAGTATCTTATCAAGGCCTCAGTTGAATTGGATAAATTGGCAAAAAAAATTAAAAAGTAGGCAGATGAGTTGAAGCAGTTTCTTTTTGTGAAACTGTTTTTTTCGTGGCTTTACTTGGGAGCAATTTGAGGGTAAAATATAATTAAGTAGATAAAGTTGACCAATGGTCAATTATTTAGGTATGCTGAGATAGGTTTTAAATTATAAAAAAGAGTCCCATTTGGGAAATAAATAGATTAAAAAATATGAATGAATTAGAAAATGAAGCAACATTAAAAGGGGAGCGAGCGGATCGCCTGAAAAGGCTTAAACTCCTGGAGGATAGTGGTGTGACTCCGTATGCGGATAAATTTGATAGAAGTAATGTTTGCCAAGATATTAAAGAGGAATTGATTGGTAAAAAAGTTAGCATTGCAGGGCGCATAATGCTTTTTCGAGATATGGGAAAAATTGCTTTTGCTCAATTGCAGGATTTTTCTGGAAGAGCCCAGATCGTTTTTCGGGTGGGTGATGATTTATCTCCAGAAGTTTACAAACAAATAATAAAAGTTTTGGATATCGGTGATTTTATTGGAGTGGAGGGAGAAGTTTTTGTTACGAAAAAGGGAGAAGTTTCGGTGATGGTAAAAGAATATACTTTTTTGAGCAAAGCTTTGCGACCCTTGTCAGATAAGTGGCATGGATTAAAAGATGTAGAATTGAAATATCGAAAACGTTATTTGGATTTGATTATGAATGAGGATACTAAAGAGAGATTTATTTTCCGCAGTAACTTTGTTCGAGAGTTAAGAAACTTTTATCAGGAGAATGGATTTTTTGAGGTAGATACTCCTGTTTTATGCAATACTGCTTCGGGGGCGCTGGCCAGACCTTTTTCTACTCATCACAATGCACTGGACATTGATGTCAGTTTGCGTATCGCTCCAGAAATTTATCTCAAAGAGGTGATTGTGGGTGGTTTTGAAAAAGTTTTTGAAATAGCTCGAGTTTTTCGCAATGAAGGAACCGACCCCAGCCATCTCCAAGATTTCACAATGATTGAGCATTATGCCGCTTATTGGGATTACAAAATGAACATGGAGTTTACGGAAAAAATGCTAGTAACCATAATTGAGAAACTTAAGGGCACTCTAAAATTAGATATTATGGACCGGGATGGAGAATTGCGTCAGATAGATATGACCCCACCTTGGAAAGTGATATCTATGCGCGATATTATCTTAAAAGATTCGGGAATTGATATCGATAATTATACTACAGCAGATGAGCTGCGAGAAAAAATAGTAGCGGATGGAATTAGTATTGATGACATGGAAAAACTAGGACTAGGTAACTTAATCGATGCCCTGTACAAAGAAGTTTCGCGTAAAAAAGTTATCAATCCAACCTTTTTAATTAATCATCCAACCTCTTTGTCTCCATTGGCGAGAAAAAATAAAGATAATCCTCTCGTTACCGATAGATTTCAATTGCTAATCAATGGTTGGGAGATTTTAAATGCTTATAGCGAATTAATCGACCCAGCTGATCAAAAAGAACGCTTTAATCAGCAAGCTGAGGCAAAAGATGGTGGTGATGAGGAAGCTCTAACTAAGGATTTGGATTATGTAGAGGCGATGGAATACGGAATGCCGCCAGTATCTGGTTGGGGAATGGGACTGGAGAGAATTTTAGCACTTTTAACCAATCAACTGAATTTGCGTGATGTAGTGCTTTTCCCTTTGATGCGTCCAGAGCAGGACACGAGCAATGTGGCAAATGAAAAAAATAAAGATGCTAAGAAATAAAAAACATCAAAAGATTAAAATTTTGTAGCTAAGTGATCGGGGCAGATTAAAAATACTATTTTTTAAAATAGTATTTTTAATTGTTAAGAGTGACTGGCGCAAGTATTTTATTTTTCCCAATGTTATTGTACAATGAAGACTAAGTTTTTAAATAAGAATTATTTATTGTTATGGACTCAAAGATCAAAAAGATATTAGAAAAAATGGAGGAGCTAAATATAGCTTTGCGAAAGGAACATGCTCGGTTGGCGAAAGAGTATGGTTTTTATATTGAACAAAAGAAAGTTATTTTCCTCAAGAAGATCAAGCTCAAAAATAAGAGATTTAAAATTCCTGCTTGGAAATACGCAATTCCTAAAAATGTCCGCCATGCTTTATCGTTGCCCTTTATTTACATGATGATATTCCCGGCGGTAATTTTGGATATTTTTCTTACTACCTATCACTTTGTCGCATTTCCGCTATATAAGATTCCTAAAGTTAAGCGGAGTGATTATTTGATTTATGATAGAAAGTTTTTGGATTATTTAAATTGGATTCAAAAAATACATTGTCTTTATTGCAGTTACGTAAATGGTTTATTTGCTTATGCGGTAGAAATTGCTGCCCGGACGGAGAGATATTGGTGTCCAGTTAAGGCGGCCACAAAAATAAATGCACCGCACAACTGGTATAAGGATTTTGCTGATTATGGTAACCCTCATGAATGGAATGAAAAATTTAATAATCATGAGGCCTTTGTTTGCGGAAATAGTGAAGAACCAAAGAAGAAATGATTATTTTTGAAAGAAAAATATTTTTCATGCGTATTAGTCAAGTAGGGTGACAAATATTATTTTGTGTGCTATAATAGCATGGTACTAAAAACTAGCCCAATAAATCGGACCAGTTTTTTTATTTGTCAAAAACGGCAACAAAAAAAGGAGGTAGTTTTGAAAAACAGTAAGCTGCTAAAAGTGATTTGTTTCTCCCTGATGTTCATG
The DNA here is from genome assembly GCA_049287345.1 of Candidatus Moraniibacteriota bacterium. Taxonomy (GTDB): domain Bacteria; phylum Patescibacteriota; class Minisyncoccia; order Moranbacterales; family UBA9337; genus UBA9337. Next base: position 2,533 of record JBAQFQ010000004.1, on the reverse strand, counting down.
CTAGTAGGTTCTGAAGCTAGGGCTACTAAAAATGCCATTAAGGAGGTAAAAGTCGTCTGTACGGCTTATTATGGACCATCCCCAGATCAGGATGAGTTCGTCACGGGGAGCTATAGAAAAGAGGTGCGCTTAAATGGATCAGGTAAACTTACCAAATCCAATACGGTGCCCGCCTCAGGAACTATAGCGGCTGACCCTAAAATATTTCCTATTGGAACAACACTGTATATTCCTGGTTATGGATTGGGTGTTGTCGAAGATACTGGAAAAAAGATAAAGGGGAAACGAATTGATGTGTTTACCGGACGAGGAGACGCTGGCCTTGAGCGAGCAATTGCTTGGGGCAAGCGAAAAATTACCGTCAAGGTGATAAAAAAGGCCTAATATGTATATGGGCAGTAAATTTAACGGGGTTAGCGAAAAATTGCTAATCCTGTTTTTAATTTACAAAGCACAGTCTTTGTGTTAAATTAAAAAAACATATAGAGCTAATATAAAATAAGCACAGATGTCATCCTGAACTTGTTTCAGGATCTACATTTTAGAGTAAGTAGATAGAACAAGAGATACTGAATCAAGTTCAGTATGACACAAACGCACACAAATTATGTCTAAAAAAATCGATTTAACCCCACTAATTAAATATTTGAAACCTTATAAGAAAGATGTTTGGATAACATCTGTTTTTGTGATTTTGGAAAACGCGACTTATTTATTTTTACCGTTGGTTTATAGTAGAGTGGTGGACACGGTTACGACTGGTGGTTTTTTTAATAAATCAGTTTATCTATTGTTGGCAGCTTGGGCGATACTGCAAATTGGCGGAGGATTGCTTATGCGCTTTAAATCAATTCTGGCTAATAAATTGGGCTATCGCGCTTCAGCGGATTTGATAAATACTTCTATTAAGCATCTGATTAATTTGCCGCTGGCTTTTCATAAAAAAAAGAAGGTAGGGGAAGTGATTCAAAAATTTTCTCGAGCAGATAGCTATCTTTATAGTTTAGTGGAGTACGCCTTGTTTGGTATTATTCCTTATTTATTGACTTCATTTTTAGCTTTTATTGTTATTTTTTGGATTAATTGGATTTTAGCGGCGGTGTTTATCGGGTTTATTTCGGTTTATGTGGTAGTAACGATTAAAAAAACCAATCCGATTATTGATTATCAGAGAAAAATGAATAAATTCTTTGAGAAATATTATGGAGATGTTTTTGACCGAACTCCCAATATTATTGCTATCAAATCTAATACGCGGGAGGATTTTGAAAATGAGAGAAATTTTGAGAATATGCGTAAAGGACTATCTCTCAGTCAGCGACAAATGACCGTGTGGATGAATTTGTATTTTTGGCAAAATTTAATTTCTACAATCTCAGTGATCTCTTTGTTCGGAATTGGGATCTATTTGGTAAGTATCAATAATATTACTATCGGACAATTCGTGATGCTGATCGCTTATATCAACTTTGCCTCCAACGCGATTAACATGCTGGGCGGACATTATAAAAAAATGCAGGAGAGTTTGGCAACCTTAAAGCGATCAGAAAAAATATTTAATGAAGTTACTGAAGTTTATGATGTGCCGGAAGCGGTGCAACTAAAAAATCCTAGTGGGGACACGGAATTTAGAAAAGTAAGTTTTTCTTATGAGGATGAAAAGGTTTTGGAGGATATTAGTTTTAAAGTCCCAGCCGGAAAGATGGTGGCAATTATCGGAAAGAGTGGGGAAGGAAAATCTACTCTGGTAGATTTGATTTCGCGTTATAATATTGTGCAAAAGGGAGTGATTTTATTTGATGGAATTGATATTGCTAAAATTAATTTAAAGGATTTAAGAAATAATATTGCGATTGTGCCTCAAGAAATTGATCTATTTAATGATTCAATAAAAAATAATATTTTGTATGCTAGGTTGGATGCAACCCAGGAGGAGTTGATTCAAGCGGCTAAACTCGCCAATTGTCATGAATTTATCGAAAAGTTTCCTAAAAAATATGAGCAGATAGTGGGAGAAAAAGGGGTGCGTTTATCTACTGGCCAAAAGCAACGTATCGCTATCGCACGAGCAATATTGCGTAATCCGCGGATTTTAATTTTGGATGAAGCCACCAGTGCGCTGGACAGTGAATCAGAAAAATATGTCCAAAGTGCTCTGGAGGAAGTAATGAAAAATAGAACTACTTTTGTAATTGCACATCGTTTGAGTACGATTCGCAAAGCAGATTTAATCTTGGTGATTGAAGGGGGCAAGATTGTGGAGTCGGGTGATCATCAGGAGCTTATGAATCACGGAGGAGTTTACAAAAAATTAAGTGCTTTGCAAAATATTCAAGTCTAAATGTTTCTCGTGAAACATAGTTAAGAGATTTAAAAAATAAAATAGTTGCTACTAGCGAGCAATGACTGTTTTAAATTTTTAGTATATACTGATGAAGTTGTTTGCGGGGTAAGATTCAAATAAAATAATCAAATAAAAATGAATAGCAAAAAAATAATTATTCTGAGCACGGTTTTGATTGATGTTCTGGGT
>JBAQFQ010000003.1:0-59766 GCA_049287345.1 Candidatus Moraniibacteriota bacterium | reverse complement strand
GGGCACTGTCGAGTAGCTATGTTCGTAAAGGATAACCGTTGAAAGCATCTAAACGGGAAGCCAACCTCAAGATAAGGTAATATAGTTTCCTAGAAGAAGACTAGGTTGATAGGTTTTAGGTGTAAGTGTAGTGATACATTTAGCCAAGAAATACTAATAAAACTAAACCTTTTTTCACTTTTATTTGTAGTGATAACTACTTTCGTCCGTGAATATTGCGGATGGGAGTGGTATCATTACGAGTTAACAGTTAACAGTCATTTAACTATGACAATTGATACTGTAATGTGAATTTGTTTTTTTACGCTACAAAGTTTTTATAGAGTTTGCTTGAAAAATAGCATTCTCATCTCATAAAAGTCCATTGAAATAGATGGCAAACAAGATTATATTGTCTTGGTGATTCTAGCGAAGGGGGTACACCTGATCCCATCTCGAACTCAGTAGTTAAGCCCTTCAGCTCCGATGATACCTAATTTATTGGGGAAAGTAGGTCGTCGCCAAGACAATGTAATCTTGTTTTTATTTAAAAAACCCGCCTTTATGGTGGGTTTTTTAAATTTATCATCCTGAATCAAATTTTGTCATCCTGAACTTGATTCAGGATCTTGTTAGTTCACCTCATTCTTGTATGTCATTTCGACTAAATAAATTTAAGTACTCTTAAATTTATGCATGGACCGTGTGTCGCCTAAGCTTTAGTGGTGGCACAGAAATCTAATTAAGTCATTTGTGTTATAATTCAGAATTATTAGTTATTTATTTTTTTGACAAAACACCTGTTTGTGTATACAATTTTAAATCAGTCATGGAAAGTTATTTGCAAACCGACAGGTTAAAACTGGCATTTTTCTAAAAATTTAATGCCGTAAAATTAAAAAAAGAGGAGTTAATTATGTCACTAGGCATAGGGGTACTAGCAAAAACTTACGATACGGAACTATCTATTGAGACAAAAACAACGTTGGGAGCCTTGGCCAATAAAATAGTCAATCATCATCAAGGAGAAAAGATGATGACTATTCTTATCATTCAAATGCTTAACAAAATCAATTCTTTGATAAATTCTGAAAAAGACAGCATTTATTATGATAAGTCTTGGATGGAAGAATTAGAGAAAAAGAAAGATTTTTATCAAAAGATTAAGGCTCTCATTGAAGAGTCTACCAACTAACTCAATTGCACATTTATGGCGGAAGTCTCAAAAAGAGACTCCGCCATATTTTTTTTGCAAAAATATATTTTTAGGAGTAAGATACTCGGTAATCCCAGTTAAATAAAAGTTTAACGGGACAAGGTACTTATTTACTTATATATGTAGGTAAATTTTTTTAATAGATTCTGAATCAAGTTCAGAATGACAAATCGGAGGTCTGGCAGAAAATAAACGAACATGTCATCCTGAACTTGATTCAGGATCTCAAAAAAAGCTATGAAACAATACTGCGTCTATATTTTAACCAATAAAACAAATAAAGTTTTATATATAGGCGTGACTGGAAATTTACCAAGAAGAATTTACGAACATAAAAATAAGATAATAAAAGGATTTACCGAGAAATACAATGCGGATAAATTAGTTTATTTTGAGCAAACTGAAAATGTAATGAGTGCTTTGGATAGAGAAAAGCAATTGAAGAATTGGCACAGAAAGTGGAAAGTTGAGCTTATTGATAAATTTAATCCAGATTGGAAAGATTTATTTGATATTTTATAGGGTTCTGAGTTGCTCCACAAATGTCATCCTGAAAAGTAGATTTTATTGAATGAACGAATGTGAATTCATATAAAATCACTTATTCAGGATCTTGAATATTGATTAAGAGATCCTGAATAAGTAAATTTCTAATGCTCCTTGCGTCGCTAAGAAATTTTATTTTTCAGGATGACGAATCGGAGGTTTGGTATAAAATAAAGGAACATGTCATGCTGAACTCGATTCAGCATCTCAATTTTATATCTGTGGATAACTTTTTAAAAATAGAAATATATTAATTTTTTATTGTATGTTAAAATGTTAATGTACTACTAAACTAAAAAGCTAACCCTGTCAGAAGAATTATAAAGTTTAGTTCATTTCTAAAAGAATGAAGTTATATAGAATCTTTAGATTTTATGATGATTATTTCTGACTGGGCAAGTAAGCTAATTTTTTAATTTAAAAAAATATGAAAACATATATTTGTGAAATTTGTGGAGATGCTTATATTGGAGCAGATAAGCCAAGTCAATGTCCTTTCTGTGGGGCAGGTAAGGCCTTTATTAAGGATGGAGCAGAGGCGAAGCCAGTGGTAAATGAAACTATTCAAATAAATCAAAAAGACAGGGAAAATTTAAGGCAAACCTTGAGTTTAGAAATGGACGCGGTAGCAATTTATCAGTGCATGGCGAGTAAAGCGGGGAGTTATGAAATTAAGGCGATGTATAAGAGATTAGCTAAGGTGGAATTGGAGCACGCCACCATTGTGACTAAAATTTTAAAAATAGAAAAACCAGAGGTCGTCGGAGTGAGTTGCTCGGATAATGAAATTGATAACTTTAACGAAACAATTAAATTGGAGGATAACGCCACCAATCTTTATAGCCAGTTTGCCAAGGAGGCTGAAGATAGCAGTTTAAAGAAATTTTTTGGTGCTTTGAGTTTGGTAGAGAGAGAACATATTGATTTAATAAATGGTTATTTATTAAATCAATAACCAATAATCAATTTTCAATTTCCCTGCCTACCGGCAGGCAGGCAAACAATAATCAAATACTAAATATCAAATAAAAAAATCCTAAAATTAATTTTAGGATTTTTTTATTAATTTTTTATTAACATTAAACTAGTTAAGTTGTCATGCCAAATCCAATTAACCTCCGCACAATCTAATATGCTCAAATAGATCTCTCGACTCCACTATCGTTGCGCTCGAGATGACAACCGTGAGCGTAGAAGTTATTTGGAGAGGGCGCGTTACCATTTTGTTATCTTTAATTCAATCTAAAATCCGCAGAGATGCTGAAACGAGTTCAGCATGACAATGCAGCACAAATTATAAAGAACCCAGGGAGAATTTATCTCCAAGGGCTCTTGTCAGGGCTGAGTTAGTTAAACTGCTTATCTTTTAATTTTCTTATCCGCGGCCGCTTGGCATTCGACGCAAAGGGTGGCAGTTAAGTAGGCCTCGAGTCGTCTAAGGTTTATTTCTCCACCACAAGCATTGCATATTCCAAAGGTGCCAATGGATATTTTCATCAGTGCTTGATCAATTTCTTCTAAGCGTTCTTGGATTAAGTTCAGAGATAATCGCAGGCGATTTTCTCTTTCAATGCAAGTGCCTCCCATGTTTGGATCAGACTCTTTTTCGGTGGACCGCAAGGAGTCCTTGACTCTATTCATTTCTTCATTTAGTTCCTTTTTTCTTTCCTCTAAGCTTTTGCCTAGTCGTGCAAGTTCCGTCATAACTCCTCCCCAATTTTTGATAAATCAGCCCCAACTAAGCCTAAAGCATTTATTATATTTTGTAAATATTTGTAAAAAAGTTTGAGATTTCTCGACTCCACTAGCGTTGCGCTCGAAATGACATGATTGGAAAGTTTTGAGTTTTCAAGGTGTTAACGAACTTGTCATTCCGACCGGAGCGAATGCGGAGTGGAGGAATCTGTATGAGTTGTTTATGGGGATCTCTCCACAAGGTCGAGATGACATATGCGAATTTCTTCGCAAAGAAGAATTAAATTTGCAATTATCAATTCCCAATTCCCAATGAATTCTTAAATGTTTTAATTTTCAATGAAGACCTCCTTTGTCTTAATGGACATCTCTGCCTGCCGGTAGACAGGTCCCCCTTGAAAAGGTGGATAGAGAGAGGGGTGGTAAGAATTTCAATTTTCAAACAAAAAAACCCTAAATTAAGTTTAGGATTTTTTATACATTAAATCATTTGAAATTGAATAAAAATTCAAAATTTTAAATTCAAAATTAATTCCCCGTCTCTTCTTTAGGATTTTCATCCTTACTCGCGATTCCTTCTTCCCATCTCTTTATCATCGCTTCGTCATAGCGAGCATTGAAATCTTGATTGAGATAATAGAGGATAGAGTGGCTATCTAGAACCTTAGTTTCTTCTTTAATTTTGTCAGGGTCAGTTTTATTCTTTTTGGATTCACTAATTTGTTTACCACTTTTAGTATTGATATAAACTTTTTCTTGGTTAACTTTATTTAATCCAGAAATCATCGGAGTTTCGCTTTCTATTTTTTGGTAAGGGCTGAACTCTTCACGAAGTTTATTTTCTAAAACTTTACTCATGTAGGCTTTCCAAATTGGTCCCGCTACATATGAACCATCTGCTCCAGCACGCATAGGGGAATTGTTATTATTACCCGCCCAAACCCCAACCGCAATTGACGGTGTGTAGCCAACAGTCCAAGCATCTCGATAATCTTGAGTAGTTCCAGTCTTACCGGCTACAGTTTTATCTTTAATATTAAAGGCATTATTAGGCCCAAAGACTGGTAGACGTGCCTGATTGTCAGAGAGAATAGAGTTTATTTTTCGGGCAATTTCTGCATTAATTACGCGTTCCTCTTTTTTATTGAAGGTATAAATATTTTCATTGGCGTTATCGATGGTCAGGATACTATTGATGGGATTTCTCAGTCCATCATTGGCGAAAACAGAAAAAGCAGAAGTCTCTTCTAATAATTTTACGCCGCCGCCGCCCAAAGCTAAAGCTAACCCATAATTTGTCTCATCAGTTAGAGTGGTAATGCCCAATCTTTTAGCTAGTTCAATAGTATTGTCGATGCCAGCAATGTAGAGAGTTTTTACTGCTGGGATATTGAGGGAGCCTGCTAGCGCTTGGCGAATGGAAACTAGACCATTGAATTTACCATTATAATTTTGGGGAATGTAGCTTTTGCCACTGCCATCTGGTCCAAAATTAGTTTTAACATCATAAATAAGTGTTTCTGGTTGGAGACCTCGTTCAAAAGCGGTGGCATAAACAATCGGCTTAAAAGAAGAACCAGGTTGTCTAATGCGAGTAGTGACATTTACTTCACCATCTTTAGCTTTATTGAAATAATCCAAAGAGCCAACCATTGATAAGACATTGCCGTTTCGAGGATCTATGGCGACTAAGGCAGCATTGGTGGCACCATAATTATTTAGATGAGTGGTGGCATTTCTGAGGGTTTCTTCGGCTTTGAGTTGCTTGTCCCAATCAAGTGTAGTAATTATTTTTAATCCACCTTTTTCGAGGAGCTCTCGACCGTATTCTTCTTCTAATTTTTCAATTACAAACATCACAAAGTGCGGAGCCTGAATATCCCGAGAAAGAGGTTCTAGCTTTTCAAAGGTATTGATACTTAGGGCTTGAGTGACCTCTTCTGAAGAGGCAAGATTTAATTTTTCCAATCGTTCCAGGATATGACGTTGTTTTTGAAATAATTTCTCATCGTTATTACCGTAGGGGAAATAAAAACTCGGAGCATTGGGTAAAACTGCCAAAAAAGCGGCTTCATCTAGGGTTAAATCTTTGGCATCTTTTTTAAAGTAGGTCTGGGTAGCTGATTGAATGCCATAGGCATTAGCTCCATAGGGGATTTGATTGAGATACATGTCCAAAATTTCATCTTTGGAAAAAGAACGTTCAATCTTTATTGCCAAAACCGCTTCTTTGATTTTTCGGGTAAAAGTTTTTTCTCGAGTTAGAAATAAGCTGCGAGCAAGTTGTTGGGTAATAGTCGAGGCACCTTGTTGAATTTCATCACTTTTAACATTGGCACGTAGAGCTCTGAGTAGGGAGATAATATCGATACCAAAGTGGTTATAAAAATTATCATCCTCGGCCGCAATGGCGCTAATTTTGGCAACATGGGGCATCTCTTGGTGAGAGATGATGCGTCGATTCTCTTCGCCAAATATTTTGTAAAGGATATGCTCACCACTGCTATCATAAATAGTGGAGGTTTCGCTAATTTTGACATTTTGAATATCTTTGATGTTGGGTGTGTTGGTATAAAAATAAATAAAAGTCAAAAACCCCAAAAGAATACCCGCCACCAAGACATCAAAGAGGCCGAGGAAAATTTGAAGAATAACATTTTTCCAAACGCTATTTTTTGGGGGAATATTTTTTTTCTCCAATGTTTTATCTTGCATATTGGTATTGTAGCATATCTAGAAATTAAACAAAAAAACAGCATATTTCTATGAGATAGGCGAGGCATAATCCATAAAAAATATTGTTTTAGTTTTTTTAAATCAAGCTTAGTTTACTTAATTTAAAGGGGTTTACTGGGCACTCAGAGGCAGAGAACGCGCAAGAGTGGTAATTAAATAAGTTTAGCATTTATTTGGTAAAAGGTCAAAGGGCAGAAGGGCGTTATTTAGTTCAATTTTTTTATTTTTATTTAAGTCTATTTACAATTTCTCGCAGTCTATTATAATAAAGGATATATAAAAGATTTTTTCTTTTTATTTGTTTCGTTTATTTTTAATTTAATTTTAAAGAATATGGAAGGAAATAGATTTTCAAACTTGGAACCAGTTAATCTTAGTGGTGCAAACAACAATAATATCAACAAAGAAATTTTTGGTCAAAAGAATGTTTTGCCTAAAGAGAACGTCGATGTCAAAGGTGTGATTTTTGATAAGCTTATACTCTTTAGTATCTTCATGCTATTTTTTGGTTTACCAATTTTCTTTACTGGACTTTCTTTTCAGGGAGTGGTTTTTGAAAAACAAATTTATTTTTATTTTTGGATTTTGATTGGATTGGTTTCTTGGGTGGCCAAAGGAGCATTGACTGGTGAGATGAAAATCAAGAGAACCTCACTGGATATTCCAATTTTATTTCTTTTAGCTGTCTACTTAATTTCTGCTTTCTTTTCTGTGGATAAGTGGCATAGTTTTTGGGGATTTTTTGGTGACCCTTCTCGTGGACTACTAAGTGTTTTGGCAGTAGTAGTTTTCTATTATCTAGTTTTAAGCAATTTCAATGAAAAAACTTTAAAATGGTCTTTGGCAGGTTTGATTATGTCTGGCAGTATCGTGTCTATTTTTTCATTATTGGTTTTCTTGGGAGTTAAGATTGTTCCAGATAGCCTGACTTCCTATGTGCCGCTAAGTCTGATTGGAACCATTACGGGGTTAAAGATATTTTTAGGCATGATGATTCCTATTGTCATGGTGACAATTTTCAAGTTAAGTGAATCCAATCGTCGAAGTTTAAATATCCTGAGCTATGTCTTGGCTATTTTTGTGCCGATCAATTTGTTTGTGATTTCGATGATTTTTGATAAAACCACTGGTTATATAATTTTGTTTGGAGTAGGATTTTTCTTACTTTACATTCTCTCCCATGTAGTGAGACCAAAAGATAAACTAACTTGGTTGCCAATGTTAACTTTCGTCCTAGCTATGATAATGTTAGCTTCTGGTGGTAACGGTATGGCCAAGGTGAATGCACCAATCGAAGTATCTCCAGAATTAAAAGTTTCTTGGGAGGTTGCTAAGGGTGGATTAAAAGAAGATCCTATTTTTGGTTCCGGTCCAGCTACTTATGGTTTTGATTTTTCTAAATATAAGCCTAAGAGTTTTAATGAAAACATGTTCTATGGCATAAGATTCTATCAAGCCTCTGGTTTATTTTTTGAAGCTTTCTCTACTTTGGGACTTTTGGGATTAGTAGCTTCCTTGGCAGTGGTAATTGTTTTTATCAATATTGCTATTTATCTGATTAGTCGAGAAAAAGAAAAGAACAAGATTTATTCCTTGGGATTATTGACTGCTAGTATCATTTTAATCTTAAGTTCATTTTTATTTCGAATAGAAGGAACTATTGTTTTGTTGGCTGGAATTGTCGCCTCCGTTACGATGGCAACTGTTTTCTGGGAGAGTGGATTGGAAGGGAAATATTTTAAATTATCTCTAAAGGCGTCACCTAAGTTTGCTTTAACTCTAGCGTTTATCTTTATTATTGTGAGTGCTGGTGTGGCAACATTGTTTGTGTATATTGGTAAGGCTTATTTGGCTGATATTTATGCTGGTAAAGCTACTAAAGAGGCGAAAGTTACTGAGGCTGGCTCTGTAGCTTATTTGGGCAAAGCGATTAATTTAAATAGGAGAGAGGGTCGTTATTATTCTAGAATTGGACAAGAGTTTATCATTTTAGCTAACGCTGAGTCTGCTAAGCCTGAGGGTCAAGCCAATCAGGATATGATAAACAACTACATAAATAATGCCGTAGCGGCTGCTAATAAAGGTAATGAGTTAATGGTCAATGATGCTTTAGCTATTTCTGTGTTGGCTCAGATTTATGAAAACTTAGCCATGCAAGTAACTGATGCACTGAGCTTTTCTTCAAAATCTTATGAGAAGTTGCTAGCAGTGGAGCCGCATAATCCTTTGGCTTACTTGAAATTGGGTCAGATCAAAATAATCCCAGCGATGCAAGAAAAAGATGAGGCAAAGCGAATGGCGATTATTAAAGATGCTAAGAAAAGTTTCGAAGAGGCGGTGGGGGAAAAATCTAATTTTGCCGAAGCCCATTATTATTTAGCAATAACTCAAAATGCTTTGGATGAGAAGGATGCTGCTATTGAATCTTTATTAAAGGCGGTAGCAAATGATAAGAAGAATTTAACTTACTTATTCAATTTGGGTCGAGCTTATCAAGAAAAGGGTGGCGAGGCTGATTTGGAAAATGCCAGACAAGTTTTCGAATATGTTACCAAGAATAGTCCAGAAGAAGTTAACACGATTTTTGCTCTAGGAATGGTTTATGAGAAAAAGGGGGAAAAAGATTTGGCGGTGGAAAAATACCAGAAAGTGATTGAAATAATTTCTAAATTAGGTGGTAATAGTGAAGAGACTATTACTCGTCTAAATAAGATGATTAGCAATGTAAAAGCAGGCATCAGTAATAGTAATCTCAATGAGGAAGCTATTAAACCAGCTGAAAATCCAGCTGAAAAGCAAAATGTAGATTTAATCGGTCCAGCAGCAACTCAAAATGCTAGTACTCCTTCTAATCCAACAACGGATGCGCCAGTTGCTCCAGTTAACCCGGTTAACCCATTGGAACCTACTCCAAGTAATTAATTTTTTTAAGCAAATAACTTTAGAAAGTATTGAAAAATATTTTTAAAGTTTATTTAATTAAAGGTATGGCACTAGAATTTACTGATAAAAACTTTAAAGAAGAGGTTCTCGAGAGCGATGCCACTGTCTTGGTTGATTTTTGGGCACCTTGGTGTGGTCCTTGTCAGATGATGGGTCCAATTATTGATGAGTTGTCACAGGAGATGGGAGAGGGATTTAAGATTGGTAAAGTTAATGTGGATGAGAATCCACAAAGTGCCTCTGATCATGGAATTATGTCTATTCCGGCTATAAAAATTTTCAAAAATGGCAAGATTGTAAAGGAGTTTGTAGGTGTGCAAAACAAAGAAGTTTTGAAAACTGAATTGCAAAGTATCTAGTATGCGCTTCTGTTTGATAACATTTGGTTGGCAACAACATTAAAATAGTCCTAAAAAATAATAAAAAACAAATATGCAAAATAAAAAAATAGCAATCTTGCTGATAATTTCTTTTTCGGTAGTTGTTTTTGGTTTGGCCTATCTGATGGTGGTCAAAAAAATGTTTAGAAGTAATAATCCCTCCAACACTGGAGATGGTCAAGTGGCAGAGTTAAATAAAGAAAATTGTGGTTTTAGTTCAGATACTAAGGTATATGAGGAGCTATACAAAGAGAAAGATAAGAAACTTTGCCAATGTCTTTCTGATAAAGAAAAAATTTCCGCTTGCGAATCTTTTTCCAATGATACATTGGCTTATGATGAAGCTTTGCGTCGTTATGATATAAAAATTTGCGACGCAATAGAGGAAGATGCTAAAAAAGAATCTTGTCGTCAGGTGGTGGAAGAGGGATTGGTTGAAATGGAAAAACAGAAAGCTCAAAATCCGGAGGCTCAAGTGTTGACTCAGTTTGAAATTGAGGAAAAGTACGCTGATGCTGCAAAGGCTGACGAGACTTTGAATTTAATTTTAAATAATGCTGGGACGTTGCGTGATGAAAATGGAAAAATTAACCAAGATAAGTTAAAAGAAAACTTAGTTACGCTGGAGGGGATGAAGCGATATCAAGGACAAAATTCAAAATTATATTGGGTAGAAGGCTTTTTGTATGATTTAAATTTACAAAACGAGGAGGCGATAAAATCTTATAGTCAATCCATATTGCTGGGCACTGGTGAAATAGGCGTTTATATTGGTAGAGCTAATGTTTATATAAAAATGAATAAAATTAGCGATGCAATTGTCGATTTGGAAAAGGCAAAAACTTTAAACGCTAATGATGAGAGAGTTATTATAGGGTTGTGTGCTACTTATGCTAAAAAAGAAGAATCAGAAAAGGCTAGGGCTAACTGTGAGCTATTGCTGGAAAGTGCTGATAATGAAAAGAAGCTTCAGGCTAAGGATATTTTGAGATCATTAAAATAATTTTTTTATTAATTTTATAAGATAAAGCTCTATGTCTGTCCAAAATAAAACAAAATTATTAATATTTAGCTGCCTATTAGCTCTAGGTGGAGTTTTTGCTCCAAATGTTAATAATGTCTCTGCTTATTGGCAAAATTGTACAACCGCCCCATCTGTTTGTAAGACTGCTTTTGTCTGCTATGTTGCGGGTTGTAATCCAACCAATATAAACTATGATGTTTATACTGCACCCTCCTGTACGCCATATATTTGTACTCCGCCAGTTTGTTACCCGGGTGGTTGTTCGCCACCAAATTGTTGGATGGGAAGTTGCTGGCCAGGTGGTTGTTATGGTGGTTGGTGCTCGGGTGGAGGTTGCTCAGGTGGAGGATGTACAGCTGGGGGATATGGTACCTGTGCTCCTGGAACGGTTAATTGTGATAACTATGGAGGATGTCATAGTGCTGCTGGCACTTGTGGTTACACCGCAACAACCTGCACACCTGGGGCGACAAGTTGTTCTTGTGGTGGAGTAGCGGGCTATAATAATTGGACAAGTTGCAATGCTGCCAATGGTACACAAACTGGCTACAATCCTTATTATCATAATAATTGTTGGGATGCGGCGAGTACTCGTGGTTGCGGAGTTTGTAATTCAACAACCTCTGTAACTAATTATGCGACAGCTCCACCAGCCAATGTCAGATGTGCTTTTGGAACTGGAACTACTCCAACTTTAGTGGGCTCAACTTGGACTTGGACCTGCAATGGAACAAACGGAGGATCAGCTCCTACTTGCACCGCTCCGTACATAGTTAATGGTAGTTGTAATGGTCAATTATCAGGTGTTCATGAATATAATGTGAATGTTTTTCCTGCTGGTAGTCTTTGTACTACAGGCACACCATCTCCAGTATCAGTTACTTTTCCAACTACGGGAGGAACTGTTAATTGGCAATGTGTTGGTTCTGGTGGTGGAGGAACTACGGCTAACTGTAGTGCAAGCCGAAAATTACGCCCACCAACAGTGGATTTAAAAATAAATGGGTCAGATGGGCCAATTTCTCCAAATCGTGATGCTGGAGCTGTGCTAAATATATCTTGGAATGTTACTGCTAATAATTTAGTAGGAACTACTCATTGTTCTAAAAATGGTACTACTTGGGGAAGTAATGCGGAAATAATTCCAACTAGACCACTTATTTCATCGGATAATGGCATTCCATTGCCTAGTGACAACTACCCAATAGATAATCGTTCCTATTCCTTAACTTGCCAAAATATCCATACTAATCCGGCGCTAAGTTCAGCTCAGGTTGTGGATACTGTGGGAGTTTCGGTTTATTGTAATCAAGGTGATCAAATTTGGAGTGAGTGCACCACTCAGTGCGATGGTGGAACTAAAAGCTGTCAATATAAAACAACTCGATGTAATATGGCTAATTGTGCCAGTGCTACTTGCAACACAGATAGTTGTCCGGTAAGTGGTGAGATTAGAGAGGTTCAATAAGATTTGATAAAGTACTTGAGCCAAATAAAAAACAACTCTTTTTTAGGGGAGTTGTTTTTTATTAACCAGAAAAACCACTAGTTTTGATCGGTGCGTGTGTTTGAATTATAAAACTTTGTCACTAACAATTTTCTTACTAACTTTTTTGGCAGCAAAAGAAGTTACAAAAAACTGCCACACGTACTACTAAAATAAATAAATCTAACTCTCATCACTAAAACTTCAGACTTCGCATCCGCTACGTAACAAAGTTTCTTAACGTTCTTTTCGAGTTGATTTATTTTTATTTTATCCGTAAGGTGTGGACGAAAATGCATTAAAGACATGCTAAATTTAAAAGCCTGTTAAAAGCGGGCAGGATAGAAACCACCAGCATCGCTGGTGGTTTTCATTTTAGATTTCAATTTTCTTGTTGATTTCCATAATTTCCTTGGTGCCTTTTTTAGCTTGCATTCCAAGTAGCGGAATACTTATAAAGAAAGTGGTGCCTTCATTTAATTTGGAATCGAAACGAATAGCTCCCTTACAATGATCAAGAATTGTCTTAACTAAATATAAGCCCAATCCAGTGCCCTCAATTTCAGTTTGGCGAGCATTGTCAGCTCGGAAAAATTTAGAAAAAATATCCTCCTTTTGGCTTTCTGGAATACCTAATCCTGTGTCAGAGATCTCAACATTTAAATTTTCTTTATCAATAAACATCTTCAGGGAAATTGTTCCCTGTGGTGGCGTGTATTTAATTGCATTGGATAAGATATTTTGAAATATTATGCGTGTTAATTTTGGATCAACATTCATAAGGGGGATATTTTTAGCAAAATCTTTTTGGATAATTAGCTTTTTCTCCTCTGCACGATGAGTCAATTCATTTATTACATCCTCAACTAATTTTATTATTTTAATTTTTTCTGGTTCGATAAAAAATGTACCCATTTCAAGTCGAGAAACATTAAGAAGGGAATTAATTAAAGTAATCATGCGTTGATTCCCAATATGAATTTCTTTTAAATATTTTTTTTGAGTAGGGCTTACTTTTCCAGCATCTCCAGAAAGTAGCATTTCTGCGTACCAATTAATAGAGGATAGGGGGGTGCGGAGTTGATGTGAGGCCAGAGAAACAAACTCAGTCTTGGCTTTATCAATTTCATATTCATGGGAGATATCTCTAAAGACGACAACGCAGCCGATAACCTTACCAGTTTCATCCTTAAGCGGTGCGGCGCTGTCAGCTACGGGAATTTTTTGACCAAATTTGTTTATTAACAAGGTGTGGGTAGGCATCGATTGGGACTCTCCAGTTTCTAGGGCTTTTTTTATGAAATCATCTTGAGGTTGTTTTTCATCAAGATCATTAACAAAATGTAAGTTTTTAGTATATTCCTTGCCCAAAACTTCGTCTTTGGTAAAACCACTAATTAGCTGAGAGGTTTTATTAAACATGGTTATATTCAAATTCTTATCTACTACAAAAACGCCATCGCCAATACTTTTAAGAATGGATTCAGTCTTATTTTTTTCTTTCTCGATGTACTCATTTTGCGCTGTGAGCTCCTCAGTACGTTTTGCTACCTGGGATTCCATGTTAGTAATCAAGCCGCTTAATTCGCTAGCCATAGCATTGAAATTTCTGGCAATTAACCCAAATTCATCTTTGCGTTTAAGATTTATTCTGGTGGATAGATCACCGCTGAATTTGGTTATATTCTCGGCAATTATGGAAATTGGACGAAGAGAATGTTTAAGATAAAAAAATAATAAAATTGGAAAAGAAATAGTGATGATGCCTAAAGTTAGCAGGAGGGAAGTTTTTTCTTTATTTTCATGGGCAATTATATCTGTAGCAGAGACATCTACCCCCAAGAGAGCGATAGTCTCACCTCGGTCATTTAAAATAGGCGCATAGCCACTTAGCCAGCAACCCCATTTATCACAAGTTATTTCCTGGTCAGCATTTTTTTTATTGAAAGCTGCTTGCATCTCTGGAAATTCAGAAATGTCATAGGGTTCACCTAATTGTGCAGCTTGCTCTACGGTGTCAATCTCTTGATTATTATTGGAGTCAACATCATCAGCAGAATCAACCATGAAATTAAGGATGTTTTCTTGAGAGGTTTTCTCAAGTAAATAAATAGAGTCAATATCTTCATCGCTGGCGGCAGATTTTTTGAGTAAATCCTTTATTTTTAAATAGGCTGGGGATTGGATATCTCTTTGGGCTTGGATTAGTTGAATGTCTTGATAATCCAAGCTAGCACCTGTGGTAGCGGCGATAGCCATTAGTTTATTTCTTAGGGTTTCACGAATCAAGAAGTGGGTATTTTGATAGATCAAAATTCCAGAGATGAGAGTTACAGTAAAGATGAGTAATTCCAGAGTGAGAATTAGTTTGGTCTTAAAACTTAATTTATTCCTCAAATAACTAATCGGATTTTTCATTTTATTTTGTCTTGTTAAGGATTATGGCTCTATGCTATTATTATAGTGGATAACTAAACAAAATAAAAATAATTTTATGAATGAAGAATTAAAAAATAGAGAAGGCGAGCTGGTTGATTATGTAACGAGCCAGATTAAGCTGGGGGTAAGTCATGATGAAATAAAAAAACAATTGCACGCAGTAGGGTGGTCAGATGATGAAACCGATGGGGCTTATGCTCGTGGATTGATGCAATCAGGTGTACCAGTGCCTTCAGAAAATACTCAAAAAGTTTTTAGCAAAAAATCCACAACAGTGGAGATTGTGATAAATTTTTTCTCCTTTATTCTTTTGGGAATTTTATCAATTTCTTGGGGAGTGCTTTTGTATGGAATTATCAATCATAATTTTCCCGATAAGTTAAAGAATTATTATGCTGGCACAAATCTATCTTCCCAGTCAATTCACTATGCTATTGCCGCTTTAATTATTAGTTTTCCTTTATATTATTTGGCGATGCGTTTTTGGTTTCGTCGTTTTAGAGAGGATGAGGGTAAGGTGGAATCCCGTCTTACTAGGTGGATTACTTATTTAGTTTTATTGGTAGCGGCTATTACCATTGTGGGCGATTTAATTACTTTAATTTTTAGCATGCTCCAAGGAGAAATTACTACTAGATTTTTCTTAAAATCTTTAACCATCCTAATGATTGCTGGATTAGTTTTTGGATTTTATTTTTTTGAGAGAAAAAAAGTGCAATATCGAAAGGATATCGATGGGAGGAAATTTGTCATTTTTGGCTGGATAGTTACAGGGGCTATATTTATTTCAATAATTTTAGGATTTTTCTCTAGTGGCTCACCCAAAACAGAAAGAATGCGATCTTTTGATGTTCAAAGAGCTAGCGATTTGCAGACCTTGGCTGATTGTGTGGGTTCGTATGCTATTAAAAATGGAGCTTTGCCAGAATCACTGGATGCCTTAATGGAGGACTCTGCATATGGCTATTGTAGTG
This sequence comes from Candidatus Moraniibacteriota bacterium, assembly GCA_049287345.1. GTDB lineage: Bacteria > Patescibacteriota > Minisyncoccia > Moranbacterales > UBA9337 > UBA9337. The sequence continues at coordinate 44,348 of JBAQFQ010000003.1, read as the reverse complement.
ATAGAAGGGACCCTGAAAATGATTTTGAATATGAATACAAGGTTCTCAATAAATCATATCAAAATGAGGAGGTAAAAAAAGGAGATTTTGAATTGTGTGCAAATTTTTCTCTAGCATCAACGGGTTCTAGTAATAATGATAATAGCTATGGCTATTACGATAGTAAATGGAGTAAACATGCAAAAGGTAGAAGTTGCGATAAAGAAACCATCGTTATTAAAAGTGAACTTTAAAAAATAGCTATTTAAAAACAGGGAGGCATAATGCTAAAAAGTATTGGGTCTTTTATTCAATCTCTATTGTCAATGTGTTTGGCGCATCTGATAATGCTGGTATATTTTATCTCAGCCGCGCTGGTGTTTCTTTACCTTGTTGTAAGGATAATATCTTTGATAATATTTACCAAACGGAGGGAGGATAATGAATAACAAAAAGCTAGAGGAAAAATTCTCTAGCTTTTTTCTATTGTGCCCGGAGAGTCTCGTTATACTTACGAGATGAACTCTCTCACGGGAGATTTTAGAAGGTTATTTTTAATTGTGCCCGGAGAGCCGAGTTGTCAGACTAGGCGAACTTTTATAAGTAAGTCTACTAGAAGATTTTAGAAAGTTTCCTTTATTTTTAATTGTGCCCGGAGAGTCTCGTTATACTTACGAGACGAACTCTCTTATGGGAGATTTTAGAAGGTTATTTTTAATTGTGCCCGGAGAGAGACTCGAACTCTCATGAATAAATCCACACGATTTTGAGTCGTGCGCGTCTACCAATTTCGCCATCCGGGCATATATAAGATATCAATTTACTTTTTTAACTTTGCTAGTGTAACATCTTATTGATATAATCTCAATATCACAAGCAATTGTACAATTTTCATTTTTCACTGAGTCTTCAATGTCTGAGAGTTGAATGAATAGGAAATTTATTGAAAATTGAAGATTGATTATTGAGAATTGTTTTGCCCTCTTTTCAAATTTTTCAAAAAACGTTATACTATAATTAATTATGGCAAAAATAATATCTTTAGTCAATCAAAAAGGAGGGGTGGGTAAAACTACCTCGGCGGTTAATTTAACCACTTATCTTGCAGCTGCAGGTAAGCGGGTGCTTTTAGTTGATCTAGACCCCCAGGGAAATGCTTCCTCGGGCCTAGGAATTAACATTCGAGAATTAAAGAGTGATCTCTATCAGGCGATGATTTTAGGTCGTCACCCAAGAGAAATTATTGTAAGAAAGAAATCTTTGGGTTTTGATATTTTACCGTCTTCTCAAGATTTGGCTGGATCGGAAATTGAAATGATTCACATGGAAAATCGAGAGTTTAAATTATACAATGCACTTAGACAAATTAGAACTGAATATGATTATATTATCATTGATAGTCCTCCAAGCTTAGGACTTCTGACAATTAATGGCTTAGTTTCTAGTGATGAGATTATCATCCCCGTACAAACCGAATATTACGCGCTAGAAGGCCTAAGTCAGCTCTTAGAGACGATTAGTTTGGTAAAAGAGAATATCCAGCCAGATTTAAAAATAAAAGGCGTAATGCTAACTATGTACGACAGGCGGAATAGACTTTCTCGACAAGTAATCAAAGAAGTGCGGGAACATTTTCCAGGACATGTGTTTGAGAATGTTATTCCTCGTAGTGTGCGTTTAGCGGAGGCACCTAGTTTCGGGAAATCAATTTTAAATTTTGATGCCTTTTCCAAAGGAGCTCGTGCTTACAAAGGAGTGGCTCGGGAAATAATTGAATTAGATAGTTTATAAATTAGAATTAAAATTAATATAAAGTAATCTGTTATTTTTAAAATTACTATGGCGCAAAATTATGGTTTAGGAAGAGGTCTTTCATCTCTCATTCCTCAGAAAAAAATAAATAGAGATGATGAGCCAAGGTTGGATATTAATTTTCGAGATCAACAAGCTGACCACGAAGATGTAGGCGTGAGTATGCCTGAGCAAAAAAATGAAGCAGTAAGCGGCTTATTGAATCAAGGAGTTTTGGAAGTAGATATCGAAAAGATAGTAGCTAATCCTTACCAACCGAGGATAACTTTTAATGAGGAAAAATTAAAGGAATTAGCTGATTCTATTAGTGAGCACGGAGTGTTGCAGCCTATTGTGGTGACAAAAAGTGGAGAGGGTTATGAATTGATTGCTGGAGAACGACGTCTGCAAGCTTCTAAATTAGCTAAATTAACTAAGATACCTGTAATAATTAAAGATATTAAGGATAAGCAGAAATTAGAGTTAGCTATCGTAGAAAATATTCAAAGACAAAACCTTAACCCAGTTGAGGAGGCTCGCTCTTTTCAACAATTAATAGATGAGTTTCAAATGAGTCAAGAAGAGGTGGCTCAAAAAATGGGAAAAAGCCGTAGCGTTATCGCTAACAAAGTTAGATTACTTAAATTACCAATTGAAGCTATCAAAGCTTTAAAGGATGGGGTTATAACAGAGGGTCATGCTAAAGCGATTTTAGCTTTAGAAAATCAAGAAAAACAACGAGGCCTCCTGGACTTGATAATTAAAAATCATTGGACTGTGCGACAGGCAGAAAGTAAGACGCAAGAGATTTCTATTAAGCCCCATCGCAGGATATTAAATGCTGATCCAGAAGTTAAAGCGCTAGAAGATAAACTAAGCGCAGCCATGGGAACTAAAGTAAAATTAAAGAAAACTGGTGGAGTAGGGGGACGTTTAATTATTGATTATTATTCTAACGATGAGTTAAATAAAATAATTGATAATCTATTGATTGATGGAAATTTAAATGAAAGTAATACTGAGCCGCTGATAAGTGTATAGAAAATTTCAAATACAAATAAAAAAACATCCAACTTTTTAGGGAGGATGTTTTTTAAATTTCAATAGTCCAACTTAGATAATTTCGTCATTCTTTTTCACTCTTTTTTTGATATGAGAGCGGGCATTAGATGTTTTGACAAATTCGAGCCATTTCCGATTGGGTATTTTCTTTTTATCTTTGGTAGTAATAACTTCAATCATTTGTCCGTTTTTTATTTTATAGTCCAAAGTGACCATTTTTCCATCCGCTTTAGCTCCAGTAATGGTGTCCCCAACTTCGCTGTGTATTTCGTAGGCAAAATCCACTGGGGTAGCATCTTCAGGTAAATCAATAACATCTCCTTTGGGAGTAATAGCAAAAATTCTATTTTTAAAGAAATCTATCTTGAGTCCTTCGAGAAAAGCTTTATTATCTCGGCCAATTTCATTTTGCCATTCTCGCAACTGTCTAATCCAAACTAATTCATTTTCTGAATATGTTTCTTTTTGTTTGAAATAATTTTTCCAATCACGCCTTTTGTTTTCACTATAAATCCAATGAGAGGCAATTCCAAATTCAGCTTCGTTATCCATTTTTTCGGTGCGAATTTGAATTTCCATAATGCGTCCCTCTGGTCCAAAAATTGTCGTGTGGATGGATTGGTAACCGTTGGGTTTAGGTAGAGAAATATAGTCTTTTATTCTGCCCACCATCGGACGATAAACTTTGTGAGCAATGCCCAAGACTTCGTAACAGTCGGAAACAGTAGGGACAATAATGCGAATAGCAATTAAATCATAAATGCGACCAATGTCCATTTCTCTTTTTTGGAGTTTTAAAAAAAGACTACTTAAATTTTTCGCACGACCATAAATTTTAGCAATTTTTATGTGACGATTCTTTATTTCTTTTTCTAATTCTTTGATGGCTTGGTTTTTAAATTTTTCTCCTTCTTTGTAATAGTCATCTCTAATTTTTTTTACTATTTTGTAATTTTCTGGATCTATAAATTTAAAACATAAATCCTCTAATTCAGCTTTGATTTCCCCAATTCCCAAGCGGTCAGCGAGAGGGACATAGATTTCTAAAGTTTCTCTGGCAATCTTGACTCTTTTTTCAGGATGATTAAATTCTAGTGTTCGCATGTTATGCAAGCGATCAGCTAATTTTATAATCACCACTCGGATATCGGCGGCCATGGCTAAAAACATTTTCCTCAAGTTTTCCAGGAGGTATTCTTCTTTCGTTTCTCTCAATCTTATTTTTCCTAGCTTGGTAATGCCTTCCACTAAATCACAGACGTCCTCACCAAATTCTTTGCGGATTTCGGCGAGTGTTACCGGGGTGTCCTCTGGCACATCGTGCAGTAATCCAGCCGCGATAGTTTTGGAACCCATACCGATTTTTGCCAAGGTATTGGCGGTAGCAACACAATGGTCAAAATAATCTTCGCCAGATTTTCGTTTTTGTCCCTGATGGGCTTTTTGTCCAAATTCAAAAGCTTTAGTAATTAATTCTTTTCTTTGCGGAGTAACTGGTACTTTCATTGCTCTCAGCAAATCTTTTAATTCATTTTTTTGCAAAATCATAGGGGTCAGAATTAAAATTTGTTTAATGCGTTCTTAGTATAAATAATTTAAGCTCAATAAGCAAGCGGGCGAAAAAAATATAATTTAAAATTAAGAAATAAAAAGTAAAAAAACAACCACTTTTTAAGATGATTGTTTTTTTACTTTTTCAATTAGAACAATTTTAACATTTACAACTTTTTATCCAGTTTATCTGGTCGGTGATTAGGGCAGGTTTTATCTGAACATCTTTCAGGAATAGTTTTGGTGCCTTCCATCATTAGCTCACCACATTTTTCACCAACTCTTTCTACTCGAGGATGAGTACATATTTTTCCGGTCGGCTTGGATTTGATAGCATGTTTGCAGGTAGGATAATTGGAGCAAGCATAGAAAATTCCAAAGCGACCCTTTTTCTCACTCATTTCACCATCTTTACATTTTGGACATTTGACTCCAGTTTTTCTTTTGGCGCTTTCAGTAGGATCTTCTTTGATATATTTACATTTTGGAAATTGATCACAAGAAATAAATTTACCAAATCTTCCTTCGCGGGTGACCAGTTTACCAGTTTCACATTGAGGGCATTTTTCTCCCGTTTCTTTGGGACCCTCTAATAATTTGCCATCAATTGTGCGTGCGCCTGTGCAGGTAGGAAAATTTTCGCAACTCAAAAATTTACCAGTTTTTCCAAGTTTAATAATCATAGGTCCTTTGCAAAGGGGACAATGATGCTTGTCATCAGCTTTGCCTAAATTGGTAACCTTTTCGATATCCTCCTTGGATTTGATATCTTTAGTGAAGGGTTGGTAAAAAGTTTTTAATATTTTAGCGTACTCTTTTTTTCCCGTGGCAATGTCATCGAGGTTATCTTCCATTTGCGCGGTAAATGAATCGCTAATGTAATGATTGAAATGGGCACTTAAAAAATCACTAACAATTTCCCCGGTGTCAGTGGGTTTGAGGGTGCGACCTTCTTTGTCTACGTATTGTCTATCTTTAAGAGTTTTTATAATAGCAGCATAAGTCGACGGTCGACCAATTCCTCTTTTTTCTAATTCTTTAATCAGCCCAGCTTCTGTGTAGCGGGGTGGGGGAAGAGTTTCTTTTTCCTTGGATTCAATGGCGATGAATTTTAATTTTTCTCCTAAGCTTACTTTGGGTAATTCGACATCCTCTTTGATGGCATGAGTGTCTGCGCTGTACCATCCTTGAGAAAGAATGCGAGAACCCTTGGTAATAAAAACTGGAATTTCTTTATCAGTGCCGACGGTAACAGTTAATTTCATGCTTAGTAAGAGAGCTTCTTCCATTTGGGAGGCAACTGCGCGTGTCCAAATTAGATTATAGAGTTTAATTTGTTCAGGACTATCGCCTGTGGATAATTTATTAAAATCAGTTGGACGAATGGCTTCATGTGCTTCTTGCGCAACTTTACTTTTTGTTTTAAAAACTCGAGGCTTAAGCTTGTCAGCGCCAAATTTTTTGGTAATTATTTTAGCAATTTGTTCTTGGGCCAGAGAGCTCAATATTGTGCTATCTGTACGCATGTAGGTGATATGTCCAGCTTCATAAAGACGTTGGGCTAGAAACATCGTTTTAGAGGGTGCAAATCCTAGCCGAGAACTGGCGGCTTGTTGCAAAGTGGAGGTGATAAAAGGAGGATAAGGCATGCGACGGATTTCTTTTTCGGAAATATTAGTAACAACCCAGTCATCTTTTTTTCCAGCTTTTAATATTTTTTCAACTTTATCTTTTTCACGAGGTTCCTCGCTGCAAGTTAATTCAAATTTATTTTTAGTTTTACTTTCCACTGTGGATATGATGCTCCAATATTTTTCTGCTAAAAAAGCCTGAATTTCTTTTTCTCTTTCTACTAAAATTCGAAGAGCAGGAGATTGCACGCGACCAGCACTTAATCCATAACGAACTTTTTTCCAAATTAAACCACTCAAATCATAGCCAAAAAGTCTATCCAATACTCGTCTGGCTTCTTGGGCATTTTTTAAATTTAAATCAATTGGGCGAGGATGTTTGATAGCCTCAGTCACAGCCTGCTCAGTAATTTCATTAAATACAATACGTTTGGCCTTTTTTAGATTTAAAGTTTCCGCTAGATGCCAAGCGATGGATTCTCCTTCGCGATCAGGGTCAGTTGCCAAAAGTACTTCGGTGGCTTTTTTGGCACTTTTTTTCAAGTCCGCGATGACTTTTTCTTTACCTTCTAAAATTTCGTAATGTGGTAAAAAATCATTTTCAATTTCAATAGCCTTTTTATTACTTTTGGGTAAATCACGAATATGTCCAACGGAAGACATAACTTCATAGCCACTACCGAGATATTTTTTGATAGTTTTTGATTTGGATGGGGACTCGACGATGACTAATTGCATATATTTAGAATTATTATCTTGGTGATAATTAATTTTGAATTTCGAATTTTGAATTTCGAATCAATTTTTAATGATTAAATGATGAAAAATAAATTTAATTGAATGTTTTAAAATTAAGAAATTAATATTTGAATCAACCTGCCCGCTAGTTGCTACAGCGTTGCAGGCGGGAATTCGAAATTAAAAATTTTAAATTACAGTGAAATGTAGTTCTGTCCTCCGATATCTTTAATTACACCATTCATTTCTAAAATAATTAAAGCGGAAGAAACTCCACTGGTGTTTATTTTAGAGAGTTTAATAATTCTGTCAATGTGAGTGGGTTCATGAGAAATTATTTTTAGGATGATTTCTTCATCTGGAGAGCTAGGAATGTAGGCTTGGGCATTTTTTTGTTGTTCAAATTTATCAATGTTTAATTCTTCCAAAATATCACTTACATTGGTAACAATTTTTGCACCAGCCTTGATGAGTTGGTTGGTTCCTTGAGAGCCTGGAGAGAAAATTTCTCCCGGTACAGCAAAAACTTCACGATTGAAATCCAGCGCCATGTTGGCAGTAATGAGAGTGCCACTTTCCAGAGCAGCTTCGATAACTATTGTTCCGAGAGTGAGTCCTGCCATCAAGCGATTGCGTGCTGGAAAAGTTTGCGGAGTGGCTGAGGTAAATAATGGATAATCACTAAGGAGGGCTCCATTTGCGATAATATGGCGAGAGAGATTGAAATTAACTCTAGGTCCGATATTTTTATCGTCTAGGCTACTTCCTAAAACGGCTAGAGTTTTACCGTTAGCATCGAGAGCTCCGCGGTGAGCAAAAGTATCAATGCCAATAGCTAGTCCAGAAACCACAGTGATGCCTGCTTTGCTTAAATCATAGGCTATCGCTGTAGCCACTCTTTGTCCATAGCTGGAATATTTCCGAGAGCCTACAATTGCAATCGCTGGAGCAGAATTAAAATCATAATCACCTTTAATATAGAGCAATTGAGGTGCGGAGGGAATTTCTTTTAGTAGGGTGGGGTAATTATCATCATAAAAAGAAACGACTTTGACATTTTCTTTAATTAAATTTTCCCATTCTGCCTGAGGATTAATTTTTACTCTTTCGCTGATGATGTGGTGAGCTAATTTTTCTGATAGGCCACTGGCAATTATTTCCGCCAAGGAACTTTGCCAGATTTTTTCTCCACTACCAAAGTAGCTCATGAGTATTTTTATTTTTTGAGGACCAACGCCAGCTATTTTATTAAGAGCGTTTAAGTAAAGCATATCTCTATAACAGTGCTTTTAAAAAAGTATTTCTAGTATATCACATAATTTAGAACATGAAATATAATATGTAAGTTAAATTTCAAATTTAAAATTTTGAATTTCAAATCAATTTCAAATGATTAAATGATGAAAAATAAATTTAAATTTTTTTACAAATAAAACCCCATCGTTTGTGAACGACAGGGTTATCAGTGGACCAAAGCAGTCTCGGTCACAAAAACCCCGATATTGAATCGGGGTTTAATTTGTGGACCGAACAGGACTCGAACCCGCCACCTCCTCAGTGCAAATGAGGCGCTCTACCAGATGAGCTATCGGCCCATTTTATTATTTTCAAAATGGTAAACTATTTAATCAATGATACCTTCTCCGTGCAAGTGATTGAGAACTAGTGAGCAATCTCTGCTCAGATAGCTTGTTGGTTAACTTTTTCAAACTAAAATAAATTATATAGGATAATAAATAATTTGTCTAGGGCTTGGCGAGCTAGATTTGACAATTTCATGAAATTGGTTTATAGTCAGAAGTTGTTTTGGAATAATATTTTATTTCAGAGCAATAATTGAGGAGGTTTCGCTTTTTTATGGGCGAAACTTATTAGTTTTTTAACAAGAAGGAGATTCACGATGGCAAAGGATTTTTTATTAGTTTCGGAGAGTTATGTAAATTCATTTCAAAATGATTCTCAGAAAAAAATCATTCTATCAAGAAGGAGAATCATTTTAAAATATCTGGATGAGCAATATGTGATGGCACGCAGAGCGTGCCAAGTAGTAGCTCAAGAGTTGAAATCTATGGGAATAGATACAACTATTCCCACTATCAGAAAGGATGCTGAGGCCTATCGTTTGGCCTATCGTTTCTATCATGGCGAAAAGGAAGCCGTCCTGATGAGACTCAGGCGAAAGAAGGATTCCTGTATCAGGCCAATCCAAATATTAATTGGAGATGGTTTTGATAGCTGGGAGAAAATTTGCTTAGCCATGGAGTCGCAGGGATCACGAAAGGACTTCGAGGTAAAAGTAAGCAAAAAAGAGGTGGTGCCGGCAAGTATAAACCTGGAAAGCAATTTTAATCCAAATAAGATTGTAGTTAAGTTAAATGAGCCCTTTGCTCAAATACAAGCGGTCCTGCAGACAGCTCTGGATGAGTATAGGGAGTTAAGAACAGTATTGAAAAAAACTAGAGCTGTATTAGCGCGGAGAGATAGGACAATTCTGGAGCTGAAATCCAGATGCAAAAACGGGCAGATAAGAGAAGCTGAGTTACTCGAGCAGCTAGATCAGCAGAAGCTCATATTTGAAAAAGAACTTGCGGCTAGTGAAGAATTGTGCGATATAGCCGATGAAGCCATGTCAAACCTGAGAGCACAGATTGCTCAGCTGGAGGAAAGAGCAATAGCTGAAGATGATAGCAGCGAAGATTCGGACATGGAAACAGATGATGTTTCTCCGGAGATGGTTTTGCCAAGCGATTCTCAGCGGTTTGGAAAGCCCCTAATATATTCAGATAGTTTCCTTAAAACCCTAGAGGGCCTAGAGGGGGTCGAGAAAAAAATAGTTGTTAAAACAATGAACATCTTTTCTCAGCACGGCCCTGAATACAAGTCCTTGCAAAACAGAAAACAATTTTTTGATAGCAAGGGCCTAAAGGAGGGCGAGATGAAGTGCCGGGCCGGAAAGTATATCCGGTTCACCTGGCAAAATCAAGCAGAAGCAGTATGTGTAAATGGTCTTTTTAAAAAGAAAGACCTGATTTAATTTTAGACAAGAGCTATGGATTGATCCTTAATCCATAGCTCTTTAATTTTATAATGAAGAGAAGCTTAGTTTGAGAACTTGACTTTTGTCCGTATTTGTGATATAATTTAAAGTTAGTCAGTTTTTTGATAATTTTATTAGAAATTCAATCACCCAATTTTTATCCTTAGTTAGTCATCTAATTTGGGATAAATATTGAGTGATGGAAGTGAATCAATTTAAATAGTGATTTACTTAAAACTGAAACTTAGAGGAGATAAGATAATGAGCACTGGTATTATTATTCTTGCGGTTGTAATTTCAGTTGTCATGCTTTGGGGGATGTCTATTGAAGTTAAGAAGTTTTTCGATGAGGCAATTCCTTTGAAAAGGGAAATAACTAAAACTGAATCATTTATTATTACAACCATTATTTTTTTGCTCATTATTAATTAATTGAGTGAGAATTTTTCTGATAAAAAAAGCCGAATTGCGGAAACCTGCAGTTCGGCTTTTAAATTTGTTTATATTTAGAAAAGGATTAACCATGAATGTTGAATTTCACAGATCTCTCCATTTTTAATTTTTTGAGTACTCCAGTCAGATACAATTCTGGAGTTTTTCTTTACTATTTAAACCTTTGATGCTAGGCTGATTTAAATAGTTATTTGAAATTTTACCAGTAGTAGAAATATAAAATCTTTTCGTATGGAGGCAGATGATGAATGCTAGAACAACAGATTACCTACTAGGAGAAAAGGGCGCTCGCCTCGATCTGCAACTTGAAAAATCGACTGAGGGAATCGTAGTTCCAACCCCAGTTATTTTTGAGTCGGAGATACTTGGAGAAATGAGAACTGTGGTTTATTGGCATGGAGATGACGAAGACGGTAAACAAAGAGAATTTCCCCTTTGTCTGTGGGTGAAATTTTTTGATGAACAATCATCAGTAGATTTAAGGTATGATGTTTGGTTTGTAGGATCATGGGCTGATTTACGTAGGAGCCGATTTGGAAATGGCGAATATGAATTTAAATGCCATCGAGAAGATTTGCAAGAAGAAACTCTATTGGTGTGCGGAATGATTTCGAAAACGACTTTTGTTTTTGAAATTATAGCCGTGGGTGATTTTTGTCGAGGGTTTATTAACCCAAGGTCGTATATCAAAAAGGAAAGAATGAGCCCTGGGGGAGTGGAGCTTGAGTTTTAAAATAATTGAAGGATTGGAATAAAAAGCCGAATTGCGAAAAACTGCAATTCGGCCTTTAAATTTGTTTTTCTTTAATTATAAATCCATTTTTGCGCGTATTTATCATTTAGAACAATTTCGACATTTACAACATATTTAAAGTGTTGACAAGATATGGGCAAGTGGGGTAAAATGTCAGTGTAATGTAGTTGAGTGGGGAAGAGTGGGAAATCTTTGGGAATTTAGGAAGTTATGAATTTATGAATGTAGGATGGAAACCCCAGCAATTAATTAAAAAGTATAATAAGAGGATGATTCGTAAATTCGTATTAATTCGTAATTAGTAAAGAATTCCCATGTTCATCGGCGAATACCAACACACAATTGATCCCAAGAAGAGAGTAGCGATGCCATCAAAGTGTCGAGTTGAGCTTGGAAAAAAAGTGGTGATAACTCGCGGAATGGATAATTGTTTATTTGTTTATCCGATGAAGACCTGGGAAAAATTAGCTCAGAAGTTGGGAAATTTACCAGTAGGTGAATCCGGTACAAGAAGTTTCATTCGATTGATGTTGGCGGGTGCTTTGGATGTAGAGCTAGATAAGCAAGGACGAATATTAATTCCTGATTATTTAAAAGATTATGCCGGTTTGAAAAAAGATGTAACGGTAGCAGGACTTTTTGATAGATTGGAAATTTGGGATAAGACAAAATGGAATGTTTATAAATCTAAGGCAGAAAAAAGTAGCGATGAAATAGCTGAACAGTTGGGAAGATTGGGAGTGTATTAGGAATGTGAGATTTTAGGAATATAAGAATTTAGAAGCTAAAGATATGACAATTCATAAATCAGTATTGCTTGAAGAGGCATTGGCAGGATTAAATTTAAAAGAGGGTATGACAGTAGTGGATGCAACTTTAGGTGGAGGAGGTCATAGTTGTAAAATACTAGAAGCCATTGGAGACAGCGGAACATTGATTGCGATTGATAGAGATGTAGCTGCAATAAATAATTTTGCAGAATTTCAAATTCCAATTTATAAAAATAGAAATATATATTTAGTGAATGACAATTTTGCAGATTTGGGTAAGATTTTAGAAAGTTTAAATATTGAAAAGGTAGATGCGATTTTGGCAGACTTTGGATTGTCTTCGGATCAATTGGATGATAAAGATAGGGGATTTAGTTTTAATTCCGAAACTCTGCTGGATATGCGAATGGATAAGAGTCAGGAGTTGACCGCTGGAGATGTGGTTAATAAATATTCTAGAGAAGATTTAATTAGAATTATCAGAGATTTAGGAGAAGAAAAATTAGCTAGCCGGATTGTTCAAAGGATAATAGCGGCTCGTGAGATAGGAGAGATTATTAAAACAGATGAGTTGGTAAAAATTATTGGAGAAGCTACGCCGGAAAAATATAAGCATAAGAAAATTCATTTTGCTACCAAAACATTTCAGGCTATCCGCATGGAAGTTAATCAGGAATTGGAAAGTATCAAAAGTTTTTTGGAGGCAGCGATTGGTGGCTTGAGAGAAGGGGGCAGATTAGCGGTAATTTCCTTTCACTCTGGAGAAGATAGATTGGTCAAAAATACCTTTCGTGAAGCTAAAGTGGATTGTGAGTGTCCGATAGAATTTCCTGTCTGCCGTTGTAATCGGCGAGCAAAAATAAAAATCATTACCTCTCGACCATTGGTGTCGGCCGCCGCAGAATTAGCAGTCAATCCGAGAGCGCGTAGTGCTAAATTGAGAATAGCAGAAAAAATTTAAAAAACAAAAATAAAAATAAAAATAACCCCAGTTAAATATTGCGGATTACCTCAATTTAACGGGGCAAGTAAAAATGAATAGCGAAAAAATAGAAAATAGAAAAAATGTTTATCTGGGTTTTGCTAAAATGAAAATTGTGGCCGTCTCTGCCTGTCTAATTGTTTGTGCTAGTTACCTAGCCATTATTAATACTACCGCCGTAAAGGGTTATGAGGTAAAAAGTGTGGAGCAAAAAATTGAGGAGTTAGAAAAAGAAAATAAGCAGTTACAGATACAGGAGGCAGAATTAAATTCTTTTTATAGTATCAAGGACAATATCGGAAACCTCAATATGGTCGAAGTGAAGGATGTAGTATATATTGATAATAATGAAGATGCGGTTGCGATAAAGAATAATTAATATTTATTGCCCTATGAGAGTTGTTTAAAAAATTGCCTAAAATATAAGATTGGGCAATTTTTTTTAAAATCAAAATGTATGTTTAAAAGTGAGGTAGCTAAAACAAAAAATAAAAAAGACAAAATGCTTGGCGGGCAAAGGATTTATTTTTTGGCAGTGATTATTTTTTTGATGGCATTGGTTATCGTCGGGCGGCTGTATATTTTGCAGGTACATAATTATGATAAGTTTCGAGCGATGGCTCAAGATCAACACAATGCTTTTAGCGAGCTTTCAGCAAAGCGAGGAGAGATTTATCTCAAAAGTGGTGAGGGTCACTATCCTTTGGCAGTTAATAAGGAATACATGATGGTTTTTTTGGAGCCAAAAATGGTAGAGGATAGAGATAAGGTAGTTAGTGAGTTGAGTTATATCTTGGAAATTGATAGAGCGGAAATTGAAAAGAAGCTAGCTAATCAACAAGATATGTTTGAGATAGTAAAAAAGAAAATATCTGATGAGCAGGCAGAAAAAATCAGAAATTTAAAACTTAAGGGAGTCAAATTAATGCCGGAAAATTATCGTTATTATCCTGGCAAAGAGTTGGCTTCGCAAATTGTGGGCTTTGTGGGTTCCAATGGTGAAAAGGAAATCGGTCGTTACGGTCTAGAATCATTTTGGGATGAAGAATTGGTTGGGCGAAATGGGAGTATCTTTCAAGAAAGAGATAGCGCGGGTAGATGGATTTCTATTACTGATAGAAATAGGGTGCCTGCTCAAGATGGAGCTAATTTAATTTTAACTATTGATGAGGCGGTGCAATATGAGGTAGAAAAAATTCTCAAAGCTACCATGGAAAAACATCAAGCTGATGGCGGCAGTATCTTGGTACAAGAGCCAAATACTGGAAGAATTTTAGCCATGGCTAATTACCCCAGTTTTAATCCTAACGAATTTGGAAAGGTGGAGGATATGCAAGCTTTTATCAATCCTTCAATTTCCAATGCTTATGAGTCTGGTTCAGTTTTTAAAACAATAACTTTGGCAGCTGGTATTGACTCGGGCGTAATATCCCCTAATACTACTTATGTGGATACTGGGGTAGTAAATGAGGCAGGTTATAGTATCCAGAATTCAGACGGTAAAGCCAATGGTTTGCAAAATATGACGGAAGTTTTAGAAAAGTCTCTAAATACGGGAGTTATTTTTGTGGAAAAATTGATAGGTAACAAGAGATTTGCTGATTATGTCAAAAGTTTTGGCTTTGGCGAGAAATCAAAAATTGCTCTACCCAATGAAGCGGCGGGAGATATTCGTAATTTGAATAATTTAAAAAGTGATATCCAATTTTTTACTACTGCTTATGGGCAAGGTGTCACTGTTACACCGCTACAAGTACTAAACTCTTATTCGGTTATTGCCAATGGCGGAAAACTTATGCGTCCACAAATTGTGGAAAAAATAAATTATACGGATGGTCGGGAAAAAGTTTTTGAACCAGAGATTATTCGCAGGGTCATCAAAGAGGAGACGGCTGCGCAGATGAAGGAAATGCTTCTGAGTGTAGTGGTAAATGGGCATGGTAAGCGAGCAGGGGTGCCAGGTTATCTAGTGGGCGGAAAGACGGGGACGGCTCAGGTAGCTAAGCAGGGTAGTCGTGGCTATGAAGAGGGTATTAATATTGGTTCTTTTGCGGGTATCGCCCCAATTGGCAATCCTCGTTTTGCAGCTATTGTAAAAATAGATAATCCCAAAGATGTGGAATGGGCGGAGTCTAGTGCGGCGCCAGCCTTTGGAGAAGTGATGAAATTTTTATTAAACTATTATAATGTTGAGCCAACCGAGCCGATAGTGAAATAAAAAATAATTTGTTAAATTAGCAAGATGAAATCAAAAAAAATAATTTACTTAGAAAAAATTCTCCGTTTTATGGCAGTGGCCATTTTATTGAGACATAAGCCTAGGATTGTGGGCATCACTGGTTCAGTGGGTAAAACTTCTACCAAGGAAGCAGTTTTTTTGGTTTTGAAAAATAATTTCAAAGTGAGAAAAAATGAAGAGAATTATAATAATGAAATTGGCATCCCGCTTACCATTATCGGAGCCAAAACTGGTGGGCGAAATTTATTTAAATGGTTAGAAGTT
This sequence comes from Candidatus Moraniibacteriota bacterium, assembly GCA_049287345.1. Lineage (GTDB taxonomy): Bacteria > Patescibacteriota > Minisyncoccia > Moranbacterales > UBA9337 > UBA9337. The sequence goes on along the minus strand of JBAQFQ010000003.1, from coordinate 29,097 downwards.
TTCTGTCGCTGGATTTATTGGTTAATTGCGCCTTTCGGTTATCCAAATATTTTAGTTTTGGAAATGGCGATTGATAGACCAGGAGATATGAAATATTTGATGGAATTTATCCCAGTAGAAGTGGGAATCCTTACTAATGTTTCCTCAAGTCATTTGGAGTTTTTTAAAAACATCAAGGAGATTGCCAAGGAAAAAAGTATTTTAGTGAAATCTGTCGTGGGTAGCGGCATCGCAATTTTAAATACAGACAATCCTTTTATTAAGGAGGAAATGGATAAAATAAAAACTAAGATGGTTACTTATGGTTTCAATGAAGCTGCTGATATCCGTGTGACGGATACTCGTTTTAATTATGATGAAAAAGGAGGAGCGAGAGGATTGAGTTTTAAATTGAATTATGAAAATAAAACTATTCCACTACGTTTGCCAAAAATAATGGCCAAGCATCAACTTTATTCAGCTTTGTCTGCGGTGGCAGTGAGCGAATATTTCAAAGTTAATTTAATTGAGGCATTAAAGTCTCTGGAAGATTTTCAATCACCGCGAGGAAGGATGAATTTAATTGGAGGAATTAATAATAGCTATATCATTGATGATACTTATAATGCATCACCAGTTTCTTCTTTAGCCGCCTTGGCGACTATGGAGCAAATAGCTGCCAAGCGAAAAATTGTTATCTTGGGTGATATGCTAGAATTAGGAGAAGATTCAGACAGGGGTCACATAGAGGTAATTGGCGCAGTCTTGGAGGGAAAATTCGATAAATTGGCAGTGGTTGGAAAAAGAATGCACCTGGCAGCTAAAACTTTATTGGGTAATAATAATGATATAAAAAGTGTTTTATTTTTTGATAATCCTACAACGGCGGGTAGCGATATCCGTGAAATTGTAGAAGAGGGTGATTTGATTTTAGTAAAAGGTTCGCAATCAATGCGGATGGAAAAAGCTATTGAGGAATTAATGGCCAATCCAGAGCAGGCAGGTGAATTGATTTGTCGCCAATCTAAATTTTGGAAAAATAAAGAATATCGGGAAGTTTAAGTTTTTCTTGCTTTAACTTTAAATTGCTGATATCATTTTTATTGTGATTTTAAATAAAATAATTTAGTTTAAAATTTTATTTTATTAAATAATTACTATATTAAAAGCAAACTAACAATTACGGAGAGATGGCTGAGCGGTCGAAAGCGACAGTCTTGAAAACTGTTGTGCCTTTACGGGTACCGGGGGTTCGAATCCCTCTCTCTCCGCAGTGAACAACGTGAACGAAGGAGAGAAGAAAGCCAAGAGTTTGGCTTTCGTGAGGGATTCGAAAGTCGGAGTGCGACGGCACGAGACGGGGTCGAGCAAATTTTCAGCAGAAAATTATGCGTGACCGAATCTTCTCTTCGCACTTAGATAAATAAATCTCTTTTTAAAAACCCAGGCTCTGAAGGAAAAATTTCTCTGCGTAATCGCGAGGATCGAATGAGGTGATTTTTGGGATATTTCTTTTTTCTGAATTTATGGTATATTTAATATAGTTGAGTGGCTTTGTTTTTTTTGATATACAAATTTAAAAAATACAATAAAATTATGAGAAACAAAAATAATGAAAAGCATTAATTTTTGCAAGGGATTTATGATCCTTCTCTTGAATAAATCCTCTGCGTTAAAAAATAATCCAATTTTTTTTCGTCTTGTTTTTGCGGTCCTGTTTTTAGGATTGTTTTTTGGTTTTAGTGGGAAGGCTAGTGCGGCGACGTATTATGTGGATTGTAACGCGGCTAATGATAACGGAGCAGGAACATCCGAAGGAACGGCCTGGAAAACAATTGCTAAAGTCAATGCGACTTTAACCGGTGATCAATCGGATACCAATGTACTATTTAAAAAAGATTGCACCTGGAGAGAACAATTAACTGTTCCTGGGTCTGGTACTAGCGGTCATCCTTTTACTTTTGGAAGTTATGGAGATACTGGAGCGAAGCCAATCATAAGCGGTGCTGATGTTGTGACTGGATTTAATCAATTGACCTCTTCAGGATCCGTTACTCAAGCCAACATGAAAATGAGTATTGTGAGTGGCACTGCATTTGTAGATTTTAGTGATGCAGATTCTTTGACTCCCTATATAGGACAGAAATTAACCATAACCGATAATGCTGGCAAGAAGCTTGTTGGATACATAAAGGCCGCTGGAACTTCAGAAACACACGGAACTGAAACATTAAGTAATGGGGCATTTGATGACACATCTAATATATGGACAAACAATAGTACCGTTGCGTCCGTGGCTGGTGGACAGACTGGAAATGCTTTACAAGTCACTTGCACGAGTGATTGGGGTCTTGGTGGTGAAACGATGGGTACTGAGATCAATGGAGCATTGTACTATTTTTCTATTTATCAAAAAAATGGAAGCGGCGGCGGACAAGTATCTATTCAAGACAATTCCGATTATACTACGCTATTGGGGTTTGGCTGGAATTCTGATCCTAGTTGGACTCAACATTTTGGATATCTGACTGCAAAATCTGAGGGGATAATGGCTACATTCCAGGGTGGTACTTCGGGAAGCACCACTTTATTTGACACTGGAACACTCAAACAAGTCCTTACTCCATCTGCAACAGGCGTAACTATCACTTCAACGCCTGGTGGCTCAACGTATGAATGGACATCTGAGGAAAACGGTTTTAACCGAAATGATGGTTCTAATTACACTTATTCTATAGAAATTGCAAATGTATGGCAGGCTTCAGTTGCAACCCAACCAAATGTAGTAATTTTCGATACTACATTGGGCACTAATGAAACATCTATTGAAAATTTAACCGACGCCAACCAATGGTATTGGAATTCAAATCTTCTTTACATTTATTCCACAACTGACCCTGCCACGGCATATACGGCCCCAGGCATCCAAGTAGGGAAAAGAGGTCAGGCCATACGCATAGAAGACAAGAATTATATCACTATACAAGATTTACAGGTAGAGGGGGCAAATAGGACGGATTACGGAGGAAATATATTTTTCTTTGGGGCCTCGAATCCTCACCATCTGATCGTAGATAGAGTCATTTCGCGATTTTCTGCTCTCAATGGAATAGCGGTCAATACTAATGGATTCAGCACTGCAGGATCACATCTGATTCAAAATTCAATCGTACACCATAATATGTGGGGCGGTATCGCAGTTGTTGCTGATGCCGCAGACACATCCCTAGCTCCTTCAATTATTCAATATAATCAGGTTTATAGTAATAACTTTGATGGGATAACATTAGGGGGTAATTATTGGACGACTCAGTATAATACCATATACGACAATGGACTTATCCCTGTTGGATCGGCAGCTGGCCAGGGTATACATACTTTTACTCCTTCAGATTCTTATGGGTCTAGCCTTCATAATACCATTCGATATAACTTGATATATAATCAGTCTGGAATTGTTGAGGACGGTGCTGGGATAGGCATTGACCAATGGAGCGATTATACGGATGTTTCTTATAACGTGATTTACAATACTGCTGGACCTGGGATTTATCTTTATTATGCAAATAATTGTAACGTTTATAATAATACAATTTATAATAGCAACACCAAAAATAGCGACTCTCAAGGTCAGGGAGGGATACGAGCTACAGGAACTCCAACATGGAGCGTTGGAGCTATGATCAAGAATAATAATGTCTATGCGGTTACAGCTAACGATTACGCTATATTTGTCGATGAGAATTATATAGATAATGATATATCAGTTACTAATAATAATTTCTATAAGGCTACTGGTAATTGGTATTGGTGGAATGGAACTGTGGGAAATAATCTTTCCACTTTCAATGGTTTAATTGGAGTAAATACAAATAGTTCTTTCGACCCTTTATTTGTTTCCACAGTCACCCCTGACTTTCATCTTCAATCCACTTCTCTTGCCATCAACGCTGGCACAAATGTTGGCTTAACTTCCGACTATGCAGGCAATCCAGTTCCTTCAGGTAGCGGATATGATATAGGAGCCTACGAGTATCAAGCCGATACATCTTCGGATGATAATGATGATGAAGAGGATTATGACGAACTGGATATATCTAAAGTGGAATATAGTATAGTAAATGATAATCAGATTAAGATCACTTTCAAAACTAACAATCATTCGAAAGGTGTAGTTAGATTTGGAACGGATAAAAATCTAAAGAAAAAAGAAAAGGAAATTAAAAATAATAAAAAGCATACTATTAATCTCAAAAATCTTGTTCCTGGCATCAAATACTATTTTCGTATTTCCGCTGAAGACAAATATGATCAGTCGGAACGCACTAAAATATATTCCATAACTTTGCCTAAAAAAGTTGCTTCCGCTCAAGTAGTCAGAAAGGCAACGCCCAAGCCTCAGGCAGCTATCAAAACTCCAACCAATCAAAATTCAAACAAGCAAAATTCCCCACCTGTCGAGCAGTTAGGCAAACAAAATCAGACTGATAGAAATACTGATAATAATATTAATACGATTCCAAATAACTCTAGTTCTAATAATTCTTCACAACCACAGAACACTTTCAAATGGTATAATCCATTCACTTGGTTTTAGCTCAACGTTAGACATTTCGAATTTCTTCCAAAAGGCACTGCAGTGAACAACGTGAACGAAGGAGAGAGGAAAGCCAAGAGTTTGGCTTTCGTGAGGGATGAGAAGGGCGGAGTGCTGTTTCGCGAGCACGCGAAACCACGAGCCGGGGTCGAGAAATTTTTTGTGCGACGGCACAAAAAATATTCGTGACCGAATCTCTCCATATTTTTAAATAAACACCTCATCTTAATGGGGTGTTTTTTTATAATCCCACCCAAAAAATCCCACCTATCGCAAGATAGTATGATTTAGTGCTATAATATAAATAATAATATTTTTCTGTTGCGTAGCTGTCGCTAAGTGACGATTTCAAAATGCAAAAACAAATTTTTAAAATTTTTCTTTTGGGGCTAATGTGTTTGGCGTTTTTTCAAAATGCAAAAGCTGATGACCCAACGAATAACCCCTTGATTTATGCTAATAATCTAGAATACTTAGGGGCTTTTAAGGTACCCGCTGGAACATTAGGGAATTCTTCATTTAGTTTTGGTGGATCAGTGTTGGCTTATAATGCTGCTAATAATTCACTTTTTATGGTGGGTCATGATCATCAGCAAAGTGTGGCGGAAATTTCAATTCCCGCTCCAGTGAAAAGTGCAAACATAGCTGATTTGAATCAATGTACGGTGCTGCAAAATTTTGCTGATATCACTGAGGGAAATTTGGCAAATATTGGAGTGGGAGGAGCGGCTATAACTGCTAATCCGGTAAAGGTGGGAGGATTACTTGTCTCAAATAATAAATTAATTGGTACCGCTTATGATTATTATGATGGTGCGGGAGAAACCTTTTATACTCACTTTACTTCAGGTCTAAATCTCGCAGCGACCGGAGATTTTTCCGGAATGTTTAAAGTAGGATCAACTCCAACAGTGCCTACTCCAAGTTTTGTGGATGGTTATATGGCGCATATCCCTTCGGAATGGCAGTCTATTTTTGGAGGACCAGCCTTGGTCGGACAAGGCACAATTCCTATCACTGGTCGGACTTCATTTGGCCCTGGTGCTTTTGTTTTTGATCCAGAAAAATTGGGTGTCCTGGACCCTGTGCCAGCCACACCTCTTTTGTATTATAGTGAAGAAAATCCCAATCTGGGTGGTTGGTGGAGCACCAATCCATTTTATAATGGAAATACCGGTATGCGGGGAATGGTTTTTCCTGATGGTACTCGAACGGTTTTGTATTTTGGTACTCACGCTCTGTCTGATTTTTGTTACGGAGATGCTACCGATGATCCCACTTTGATTAATAAAATAAATCCTGAAGATGGTAATTCTTGGTGCTATGATTTGGAGATAACTGGCGGTAAAGGTCCCCATGGATTTCCACATTTGTTTCAGGTTTGGGCTTTTGATGCTAACGATTTAATGGCAGTAAAAAATGGAGAAAAAAAACCATGGGAAATTTTGCCTTACGCTACTTGGAATTTAACAGATTTTGATTTTAAAGGTGTTTCAGTTTCCTTTATGGCTGCTGCTTATGATAATACTACTCAAAGATTATTTTTGGTTCAGCCAGGGGCAACCACTGAAGGTTGTTGCGATATTTTGCCGGTGGTGCATATTTATCATTTAGATTTAACCGCTGCCGCTGCGGCTAGCTATAATATTACGGGAAAAGTTGTGGCGTTAGATGGTACGCTGGTTCTTCAAAATAATGGAGGTGAAACAGTTTCTATTAATTCAACCGATCCGACAGTGTTGAAAACTTTTTCATTTCCCACAGCTATTTCCTCAGGAGCATCTTATAATGTAACAGTAGCTACTCAGCCAGCTGGGCAATTATGTAATATTAACAGTGGGGTCGGTCAGATAACCGCCAAATCGGATATTTATAATATTTTGGCGACATGCCTTAATGACCCAGGCACCGATACGCAGGCTCCAGAATTACCAGATAGTGTGGTTGTCAGTGCGCAAGCCCCTACTAAAATTATGGTTACCTGGTCACCAGCAACGGATAATGTCTTGGTGGAAGGTTATAATGTTTATCGCGATGGAGTAAAAGTAGGCACGACATCTTCTGGTAGATTTATAGATAGTGGATTGAGTCCAGAAACTACTTATAGTTACCAGGTAGAGGTTTTTGATTTTTATGATAATGTTTCAGCAAAAACAGCCGCAAAAGAGGAGATAACTCCAGCCGCTACGGGCATAAATTTAGATTTTACTATTGGCGGCACAGTTAGTGGACTTAGTGGTACAGTGGTTCTACGAGACATCGAAGGAGATAAGCTTAGTGTTTCTGGCAATGGAAGTTTTATGTTTAATAACCCTGAAACAGAGGGTAATAATTATAGTGTGACAATTTTTTCACAACCAGCTGGTCAAACATGTAATGTGGCTAATGGTACTGGCGTTGTTTCGGCTAATGTTACCAATATTACCATCAATTGTTCAAATAATAGCGTGATTGTGGCCGAAAGTTCTTCTAGTAGTAAGAAAAAGAAAAAAGACCCAACCCCAAGAAGCATTCGCAATTCACACAAGACTTTAAGTAAGGGGATGCTTTTAACTCAAACTGGTAAACACTTCTCGAAAAATAGTTTTGTTAATCTTTACTTTTCAAAATTTGGGGGCGGATACTATCCTCCAATGAAAGTAAAAACTTCAAAAAGTGGAACGTTTTCTGTTTCCTATATCGTTAATAAGCCTAAAGGTACCTATAGTTGGTACGCGGTTGATCTCAAAAAAAATAAGAAAAGTAAAAAGGCAACTTATAAAATACGTTAGTGAGAGGGCTGGTAAGTTAACAAAATTAATGGAATCATCTCGATATTTTTTAGTAAATTTTTAATTACATTGTATAATTATATTATTAATAAATAAAAATAAATTATGTTCAAAAAACAAATTATTTTTCCAGCATTGGCACTGTGTTTAGTTTTAAGTGGTTGCGGGACCTCAAAAGAGGTGAGTGTTATAGAGCCGGTCACTAGTCAAAAAGAGGTATCAGTCACTACTCCAGCAACTCAAACGCAGCCGACCTTAAGTCAGGAGGAGCAGGATTTTAATAATAGTGGTCGAGCAAAAGCCATTATTGATAACAAAGAAATGGATACTTGGCCTTTGTATGAAAATGATAAGGTGGGTTTTTCCTTACATTATCCAATGAATACAATTTTAGTAGATGAAGATTCGTTTGTTTTGGGTTCGGAAATGCCTCAAATTAAAATAGGCATACGTGAAATTGGGGCAATGGAAAATCCGTGGGATATGAATGAAGCAGAGGCTTTAAAAAATATCGAAGACTTAGCCGGTGGAAGTTTTGGAAAAAATAATGAAAACGCATTAGAATCTTCAAAAAAAGTTTCCATGGTGGGAAATATTTTCGCCCAAGATTTTATGGTATTGTCTCGTTTTGAAATTTGCAATGTAACTCTTGAACATAAATCTCTATTTTATTTTAATAATAAACAAATAGAAATTACCGCTTATGCACCTATTCAAAAAGTAAAAAAAGAGATGGCAGATTATTTTACAACCAATAAGGAGAATTGTGGTGAGGATAAAGTTTGGAATTTAGAGAAACAAAACCAGTTTTATGCGCAGCTAGCAAATAAAAAAGCTCCATCAGAAATTCAAGCGTGGTATGACAATTTTGAAAAAATGCTTGATACTCTGGAATTTATGCATAAATAAAGAATGATTTTATTTTTCCTGGAGGGCGTGTTATACTTCAGGTATAAAATCTTATAAAAAATAAATGGATTTACAAAGAAACAATAGACCTCAAAATCAAGTGCATATTAATCATGAAGGGGAATATTTAGAGAGTCCGCATGATTTTATGTTGGGTAGGGGACACCAAACTTTGCTTCATTGGCAAGGGCCAGAATATGAACATTATCCCAAGGAAAAGAGGTGGTACTCTATTGCGGCTTTGATTTTGTCAGTTATCATCATTTATGCCTTGGTGAAAAATAGTCCTATTATGGCAATTACTTTTATTTTGATTGGGGTGGTGGGTTACACACAATTGGAGAAATCTCCTCGCGTGTTGGATTTTAAAATTACTACGGATGGGGTTATGGCTGGTAAAGATTTATATGAATTTGAAAACATAAAATCCTTTTGGATATTTTACGAACCACCGCATACTAAAATTTTGAGTTTGCATTGTGATGCCATGCTGACTCCCTTTATTCATATCCCTGTCCATCAAATAGACCCAGTGAAATTGAGAGAAATCCTATTGGAATTTGTTCCTGAGGAAAAACAAAAACCAACATTGGTGGACACTATTGAGCGATTATTGCACATCTAATTAGCTATTTAGGAAGTGGCTATATTTTTTAGTGTTGCAATTTTAGGATTAAATATGTTAGGATATTTTGGTAAATAACTGTCTCCGTAGTTCAACGGATAGAACGCGAGTTTGCGGAACTCGTAATTGAAGTTCGATTCTTCACGGGGACACAAAATAGAGAAATGAAAAAACGCTTAATTACTAGGTAATTAAGTTTTTTTTATTGACAAATAGTTTATTTTTGTTTATGCTAAATTGTCATTTAGAAAATTCAGATTAAAAAAATAACGGAGGAGGGGAGAAATGACAGAGGATTGGAGAAGCTTTTTGCAGCGGTCAAGGAAAAAGAAGCCGCTGCCACCAAGTTTGCAAAGCAAGGTTCTAAGTGACTTTGCTCAGCAATTTAGTTTGCTGGGTGCAAATAAGAGGATTACTCAAATTGCAGCAGAAGTTTGTCTGCAGTTTAAGTATTACGATGTGGCGAATTTTTTGGATCGCCATATTAAGACAAATTTTTTACAGAAGGCATAGCATTGCCTTCACATACCCCCCCATTGGGCAGCCGCTCAGTGGGGTTTTTGACTTTTGGATAATGTTTTAAGATATTTATAAACAAATCGGAACTGCTCGAGTTTGGTAAATTTCTTTTTTATTTTGTTAAAAAATGGTAAGATGATTAATGTTCTAATTGTTATAGTTGTTCCACTTGTTGAAAATGTGGTATTGTTTTTTTACCGAGATTTCTCCCTGCCTACCGGCAGGCAGGCACGCATAAATTTTTGAGTACCCCAGTCAGATACAATTCTGACGGGGCAGGCAAAAAATTTATTTGGTCGAAATGACATGTCTATAAAATTGGAGGAAATTGCTTAAATCATAAATCTTAAATCATAAATCTTTCTAAAAAATGAAATTTAATATTATTACAATTTTTCCCAAGATTTTTGATTCATATTTTAATGAGTCTATTTTGTCGCGAGCGCAAAAAGAAAATTTGATTGAGATAAAAATTCATAATTTACGAGATTATGCGACTGATAAGCATCAAACTGTTGATGATACTCCTTATGGTGGGGGAGCGGGGATGGTGCTAAAAATTGAACCCATCTGGCGATGTGTTCAAAATGTTCTAGGTGTTCAAAATGTTGAAATCGATAAGAGTAAAGAGTTAATTGAGCCTGTTGGCGAAACAAGTGAATCAATACAACAAGCAAAGCGATACAACAAGCAAAGCGATATAACATCTAGAGTCATTTTATTTTCGGCGAAGGGGAAAAAATATACCCAAGCTGATGCGCAGAGATTAGCTAAATATGAAAATATAATAATGATTTGTGGTCGTTATGAGGGAGTAGATGAACGTGTGGCAGAAAATATTATTGATGAAGAATTCTCTATCGGAGAGTATGTTTTAACTGGTGGAGAAATCCCGGCAATGATTTTGGTGGACTCTGTTAGTAGATTGTTGCCAGGAGTGTTGGGCAATAGTGAGTCGCTTAAGGATGAAAGCTTTAATAATAGTTCACAGTTATCAGTCGACAGTTCACAGGTAAAAGAAGAGAATTCAAAATTAAAAATTAAAAATTCAAAATTTAGTCGCGAGTATCCTCACTACACTAAACCCGAAGAATTTAATGGTTGGAAAGTGCCAGAGGTGCTACTGAGTGGAAACCATAAGGAGATAGAGAAGTGGAGAAAAGAGAATGCAGGATAAATTTTCAAAGTATTAATTTACAAATTATCATGTTGTAGTTCATGAAAGTGCTAATTCTTTAATAGAAAATCAGGGCATAATGAAAAAGGAAATAAAACAATTAGACAAAACTATTCTTTCAATAATTTTGATATTATCAGTTTTTGGTTTGGTGATGATTTCTAGCGCTAGCGTGTTGTATTCCAAGACTAGATTCGATAATCCAAATTATTTTTTGACGCATCAATTGATGTACGGTTTTTTACCGGGATTATTGGCGTTGTATTTTTTTAGTAAAGTGGATTATCATTTGTGGAAAAAAATAGCAATACCTTTTTTCTTTTTTTCAATTATTGCTTTGATTTTGGTATTTATTCCGGGAGTGGGAAAAAATATTTATGGAGCGAGTCGTTGGATAAATTTGGGCCCCATTTCTTTTCAACCTTCAGAAATGGCCAAGATTGCAATTATCTTGTATTTAGCCGCTTGGCTATCTAGTCGCGGTAAGGAGCGTATCCGAGATTTTTATGAAGGGATGATTCCTTTTTTGGGAATTTTGGCAGTGATGGGATTTTTGATTATTAAGCAGCCCGATACCGGGACTTTGGGTGTAATTACCCTGATTTCAATTGTGATGTTTTTTATTTCCGGGGCTAATCTCTCGCATATTTGGGGGATTTTTCTGGGAGTAGGAGTGGCATTGGCTGGCTTGATTGCAATTGCTCCTTATCGATTAAATCGAATGCTAGTATTTCTTAACCCTAGTCATGATCCGCAAGGAGTAGGCTATCAGATTACCCAAGCTCTTTTGGCGGTGGGCTCGGGTGGTTTTTTTGGTGTGGGTTTGGGGCACAGTCGACAAAAATTTAATTACTTACCTGAGCCGGTGGGTGATTCTATTTTTGCTATTGTGAGCGAAGAACTGGGTATGGTGGGTGCCTCAATTATTGTGATATTATTTTTAGCTTTTGCGATGCGCGGTTTACGAATTGCGAGAAATGCTCCGGATGATTTTGGTAAAATAGTGGCCGTGGGTATTGTTGGTTGGGTAATTTTTCAAGCATTTGTAAATATTTCTGCTATCTTAGCCATCATTCCTTTGACGGGAATACCTCTGCCTTTTATCAGTTATGGGGGAACCTCTTTCGTCTTTCTAATGATAGCTATGGGAATATTGCTCAATATTTCAAAGCAGAGTAAAATATAGACAGATAATTTTAAATTTAGAATTTTAAATTTTAAATGAGATTCTAATTTTTAATTTTGCATTTTTAATTTTTAATTTAAAAACATGCCCATCGCTCAAATACAAACCATCCCTCAAATAGTTGATGTATTAAAAATTCTTTTTACTGGACTAGCGGCCTTTGGCGTAGCCTTTTTGATCACTCCAATTTGGACTAGAATTTTATATAAATATAAAATTGGTATAAAGATAAAAACTAATTCCGTCAGTGGTGATAAGTTGAGTGTTGTAAGCAAGCTCCATCTCCATAAAGCTGGTACCCCTACGATGGGTGGATTGATAATTTGGGTGGCGGTATTGATTCTTATTTATGCTTCGAACTTTTTATTTCCAATGATTGCAAAATTATTGGATATAAATTTCATTGCTAGAATGGATTTTTTGAGTCGTTCACAAACGTGGTTGCCACTTTTTGCCTTAGTAACAGCCGGAGTTTTGGGACTTTTTGATGATTACATGAGTGTAAAGGGTATTGGCTCTAATAAGGGTGGCGGGATGAGATTCGCCATGCGTTTTTGGTGGTTATTTGGAATTGCAGCAGCGGGAGCTTTTTGGTTTTATTATAAATTAGGTTGGGATAAATTACATCTTAGTGCAATTGGTGATTTTTATATTGGTTGGTGGTATATCCCGTTATTTATTTTTGTTATTATTTTTACAGCGATTTCCTCTAATGAAACAGATGGACTGGATGGATTAAATGGTGGGGTGCTCTTTATGGCTTTTTCTTCTTTTGCTATTATTTCTTTTGCGCAAAATAAGGTTGATCTAGCGGCTTTTTGTGCGGCAATTTCTGGAGCCTTGTTGGCTTTTTTGTGGTTTAATATTTACCCAGCTCGTTTTTTCATGGGTGATACGGGGGCGATGTCTTTGGGGACGACTTTGGGGGTGGTGGCGATGCTCAATAACGCGATTGTGCCACTTTTTATTATTTGCTTTATTTATATCTTAGAATCTAGTAGTGTTTGTATCCAGCTGAGTAGTAAGAAATTTTTTGGACGCAAAGTTTTTTTAGCAGCACCGATTCATCATCATTTTGAGGCCAAGGGTTGGCCAGAACCCAAGGTGGTAATGCGAGCCTGGATAATTTCTATAGTTTTTGCTGCGCTGGGAGTGATCGTGGGGATTTTGGGGATGGACTAATCGTTCAAGGCATTGAACGGAATTTCCAATTCCAAATTTCCAATTCTCAATGAATTTTAAAATGACTAAATGTCAAAAATAAAACCCGTCAGTCGCGACTGACAGGTTGAATAATAAAAATAAAATAAAAATTATGAAAATAAGAAAAATACAAGATGTCGACTTAAAAGGAAAGCGAGTTTTGGTGAGAGTTAGTTTTAATGTTCCCTATGAGGGCAAAGTGATTAATGAACCTTATAAAATTAAATCAGTTAAGGAAACTATTGATTATATAATTGCTCAAGGTGGTAAAGTAACTATGCTATCCAATTTGGGTCGACCAGAAGAATATCAAAAAGAGCACCCAGGCTTAGAGTGGATGAATATTTTTTCTTTTAATAATATAATCGGAGAGATTCAAAAAATCTTGGGTTTGAAAATAAAATTAATTCCTAGCTGCGATCCTAATGTGATTAAAAAATATCAATTTCAATATACCGATGAGTGTGATGCTTTTTTATTGGAAAATATAAAATTTTATAAAGAAGAAAGTGCCAATGATGAAAACTTTGCTTCGCGTTTAGCGGAAAATTTTGATATTTTTGTTAATGAATCTTTTAGTGATTCTCACCGAAAATTTGTTTCTACGGTGGGGGTGGCAAAAAAACTTCCGGCTTACGCTGGCTTTCAAATGCAAAAAGAAGTAGAAAACTTATCTCGAGTTAAAGATCACCCAGAGCATCCCGCAGTCGCAATTATTGGAGGAGCAAAGATCGAAACTAAATTGCCACTGATCTCCGCCTTTGCTAAAAATTATGATTTTATTTTGGTGGGTGGAAAGATTGCCAACGAAGCTTTGGACCAGGGGATGCATTTTGATAGTAAGGTCGTCTTGCCGCTTGATTTCAATGGCGAGGGTCGACTAGATATCGGTGAAAAAACAATTGAAAGATTTGAAGAAATAATTTCTCATGCGGAAACGGTAGTTTGGAATGGACCAATGGGACTTTTTGAAAAAAAACCTTATGACAATGGAACGAGAAAAATTCTAGAGGCGATCTCAGAGAGCGGTGCTTTTTCTGTCGTAGGCGGCGGAGAATCTGTGCAAGCGGTTAATGAAAGTAATTTGGAACACGAGCTATCATTTATTTCCACTGGAGGAGGGGCGATGCTTGAATTTTTAAGTGGCGAGCCTATGCCAGGAGTAGAGGTGTTAATGGAGGATTAGGATTATCTTAAATTTTTTAGGCACTATGGGTGACTAACTCCTATTTTGTGGAGAATTTTGACATTTGACATCCTTTTTAAACTATGTATAATAAGGAATGTAGATATCAAATGAATTATTATATCGAAAAGACAATTAAATAACTTATTTTAAAACTCATTAGATAACTCTTTCTATTTTCCGGGAAGGGTTGTTATGGGAATTGTTTTTATGTCTAAAACCAAGAAGGAGCTAAAGGTCAAAAAAAGGATAGGATCATCATCATCCTTATCCAAAAGAAAATTCTTTAAAAAGAATTTTATGGTTTCTCTTCCGAACCTTATAGAATCCCAAACAGATTCTTACGATTGGTTTTTAGAGAAAGGTTTTCAAGATCTGATAGATGAGGTTAATCCAGTGAAAGATACTTCTGGTAACTTAGAAGTAAATATTTCAGGATTTTATTTAGACGAACCTAAGTATATAGAATCAGTTTCCAAAGAAAAGAATATCTCTTTCGAAGCTCCCTTAAAAGCAAGGGCCACTTTACTGATCAAAAAAACTGGAGAAATCCGTGAACAAGAGATTTATCTCGGAGACTTTCCTATTATGACAGATAGAGGAACCTTTATTATCAATGGAGTAGAAAGAGTAGTAGTGCACCAACTTATCCGAAGCCCCGGTGTGTTTTTTACGATGGATTATCAAAAAGGGCGAAAAACTTTTGGTGCAAAAATAATTCCTAATCGAGGAGCTTGGTTGGAAATTGATACTGATGCTGATGGAGTAATCTCTGTAAAGATTGATCGAAAGAGAAAATTACCAATCACTTCTTTACTTCGCGCTTTCGGACAAAATGATGCAACTTTAAGAAAAGTTTTTGCTGATGTAAATAAGGGGGATATCGATTATATCGAAACCACCTTGAGCAAAGACATTTCCAAAACTGCTGGAGAGAGTTATAAGGAAATTTATAAAAGAGTTCGACCAGGAGATTTTGCTACTGAGGAAAATGCAAAGCAAATGATTGATTCAATGTTTTTTGATTTTGATAAATATGACTTCGGTAGTGTAGGAAGATACAGACTTAACCAACGTTTGGAACTTAATCTTTCTGACGATAAAGAAAACCGAGTTTTGTTGGTAAATGATTTGATTTTAATAATCAAAGAAATTGTTCGATTGAACAACGACCCTCTTGCTCAAGCTGATGATATTGATCATTTAGGTAATCGAAGAGTGCGAGGTGTTGGTGAATTGATTCAAAATAAATTAAGAGTGGGAATGGCTAGAATGGCGAGAAATGCTAAGGACAGAATGAGTACTTGTGATATTGAAACAGTAGTGCCTGGCCAAATTGTAAATTCCCGACCAGTGGCTGCCGCTATTAAAGAATTCTTTTCTAGTTCTCAGTTATCTCAATTTATGGATCAGGTAAATCCATTAGCTGAGCTTGAGCACAAACGAAGACTTAGCGCCATGGGACCAGGAGGTCTTACTCGAGAAAGAGCTGGTTTTGAAGTGCGGGATGTGCATCATTCTCATTATGGTAGAATTTGTCCAGTACAAACTCCAGAAGGTCCAAATATCGGTTTAGTGGGACAAATGGCGACTTATGCACGTATTAATAAATATGGATTTTTAGAAACTCCTTACTTAAAAGTGGGGAAAGATGTTAAAAACAATGTTGAATCATTGGAAAATAGAATTTTAGGTGAAACTATTTCTGGCGTAGGGAAAAAAGGTGATAAGATTGATGAGAAAATGGCCAAAGAAATTGTTAAAACCAAAAAAGATTCAATTAAGGTAGTGCCATTTATTACTGAAGAAATTGAATTTATCGATGCTACCGTGGAAGATAGAAAGAGTATTGCCCATGCTGGAATTAAAAGTGATGAATATGGAAATATTTTAGCAGAAATTGCTGAAGCTCGAGTAAAGGGTCATCCTTCTATGATTGATGTGGATAATTTAGATTTTGTGGATGTTTCTGCTAAACAATGTATTTCTGTAGCGACTTCTATGATTCCTTTCTTAGAGCATGATGATGCCAACCGAGCACTTATGGGTTCAAACATGCAACGTCAGGCAGTATCTTGTGTTAAGCCAGAGGCTCCAATTGTGGGAACTGGAATTGAAGATAAAGCTGCGGCCGATAGTGGACAGGTAGTTTTGGCAGTTAAGGATGGAGAGGTGATTGTCGCTGATGCAGGTAGAATCGTGGTAAAGGAGGAAAATCCAGCTGGCGCTAAGAATAAGTTTTATAAGCGAGAATACGTTTTACAAAGTTTTGCTAAATCCAATGCTTTTACTAGTATGAACCAAATCCCTCGGGTAACTGTGGGTGATGTGGTAGAAAAAGGTCAATTATTAGCGGATGGTGCCTCTACAGATAACGGAGAAATAGCTTTGGGTCAAAATGTATTGACAGCTTTTATTCCTTGGGAGGGTTATAACTTTGAAGATGCGATTATCCTTTCTGAAAGATTATTGCACAATGATCGTTATAGCTCAATCCATATCGAAGATTTCTCTATTGATGTGCGTGATACAAAGCTTGGACCAGAGGTAGTTACTCGTGATATTCCAAATATCGGAGAGGATAGACTTAAAAATCTTGATCAAGATGGAATTATTCGAGTGGGAGCAGAAATTGTTTCTGGGGATATCTTGGTAGGAAAAATTACTCCTAAGGGAGAAGGTGATTTGACTGCTGAAGAGAGATTACTTAGAGCAATCTTTGGAGAAAAATCTAGAGATGTAAAAGATTCTTCATTGTATCTTTCTCATGGTAAACATGGAAAAGTTGTAGATGTAAGAATATTTTCTCGTGAACAAGGTGATAAACTTTCTACTGGAGTAATTAAAAAAATTCAAGTATCAGTAGCTCAATTAAGAAGAGTAGCTGTGGGAGATAAACTAGCTGGACGTCATGGAAATAAAGGTGTTATTTCTAGAATTGCACCAGTAGAGGATATGCCACACTTACCAGATGGAACTCCAATGGATGTGATTTTAAATCCTTTGGGAGTAGCGAGCCGTATGAATATTGGACAGATTTTGGAAATTCATTTAGGTTGGGCTGCTTCAAAATTGGGTTATAATGTAGCAACTCCAGCTCTAGACGGAGTAACCGAAGAGGACATTAAGGGTGAATTGAAAAAAGCTGGATTACCAGAAAATGGAAAAGTGCGTTTGATTGATGGAAAATCCGGTGAATATTTCGATAATGAATCAACCGTGGGAATGATGTATATCATGAAGTTAAATCATTTGATTGACGACAAGATGCACATGCGTTCTATCGGACCATACTCCTTAATTACTCAACAGCCGTTAGGTGGAAAAGCTCAGTTCGGAGGACAGCGTTTTGGAGAAATGGAAGTTTGGGCACTCGAAGGTTACGGAGCCGCTTATACATTACAAGAAATGTTGACAATCAAATCTGATGATGTAAGAGGTCGCTCAAGTGCTTATGAATCTATCATTAAGGGAGAAAGAATCAGTAGTCCAAGTATTCCAGCTTCTTTCCACGTGTTAGTTAATGAATTAAAGGGATTATGTATGGATGTGGAATTAACTGGAATCAAAAAGAGTACTGAGATAGAGGAATAAATAAAATAAGATTGGTATTTTATAATAACTTCATAATATTTTAAGTTAGCTCATTAACCCAAAAAATGGTTTTGACTAACCTTTTCCAAAACTTATGGAAAACAACACAGGTGTAAGTGATTTCAAAAGTGTCCGTCTAAGTCTCGCCAGCCCAGATAAGATCATGGGCTGGTCTCGAGGCGAAGTAGTAAAGCCGGAGACTATTAATTATAGAACGCAACGTTACGAAAAAGATGGTCTTTTTTGTGAGAAAATTTTTGGTCCTGCCAAGGATTGGGAATGTTATTGCGGAAAATACAAAAGAATTCGTTATAAGGGAATAGTTTGTGATAAATGTGGAGTGGAAGTAACAAAATCCAATGTGCGAAGAGAGCGCATGGGTCACATTAAATTGGCTGTGCCAGTATCACATATTTGGTTTTTACGCAGTGTGCCATCTCGCGTTGGTTTGGCTTTGGGACTTTCTTATCAAAATTTAGAAAGAGTAGTATATTTTTCTGCTTATATCGTAACGAGCGTTAACGAGGAAAGAAAGCAAGAATTTATTGAGCAAGCGAAAAGAGAGTATAAAAATAAATTGAAAAAAGCCAAGGATGAGAGCAAAGATGCTGCTACTTTCAATGCAGCGATGGAAGACTTAAAGGGTCAATTGGATTACATTGTTAATGAGGTGAAAAATCTTAAATTGTTCCAAGTTTTGTCTGAGGTAGATTACTTCAATTTGTCTTCTCAAGCGGGGCAAGTTTTTACAGCGGGAATCGGAGCAGAGGCTATTCGAGTTTTGCTTTCTGAATTGGATATTGCTAGCACAGTTGTGCAGTTGAAAAAAGAATTAGCCCAAGCTGGAAAGAGTAGTGATCAAAAAATTATCAGAAGAATAAAATTGTTACAAGGATTTAAAGAGTCTAAATTAGAATTAGATTGGATGTTTCCTACAGTTATTCCGGTGATTCCACCAGATCTTCGTCCGATGGTGGCCTTAAATGGTGGAAGATATGCTACTAGTGACTTAAATGATTTATACCGAAGAATTATCAACCGAAATAATCGTTTAAAGAAATTGATTAGCTTAGGTGCGCCAGAGGTGATTACTCGAAATGAAAAGCGAATGTTGCAAGAGGCTGTAGACTCATTGTTTGACAATAGTATGCGTCGTTCTCATGCTTCTGTGGCTGCTTCAACTGGTCAAAAGAGACCATTGCGTTCTTTGGCAGATTCATTGAAAGGAAAGCAAGGTCGCTTCAGACAAAATCTTCTTGGAAAACGAGTTGATTATTCAGGACGAAGTGTGATTGTGGTTGGACCACAGCTTAAGCTTCATCAAGTTGGTTTACCAAAAAAGATGGCTTTGGAATTGTTTAAACCTTTTATTATAAACAATTTAATTACCAAAGAATACGCCCATAATGTTCGAATGGCAGGAAGAATGGTGGACACCGAAACAGAGGTAGCTTATGAAATTTTGGATAATATCATCAGAAAGCATTACGTACTTCTAAATCGTGCTCCTACCTTACATCGTCTTTCTATTCAGGCTTTTCAACCAGTATTGATCGAGGGAAAAGCTATTCAGTTGCATCCGATGGTGTGTAGCGCCTTCAATGCTGATTTCGATGGAGATCAGATGGCGGTACATGTGCCACTTACTGATAAGGCTCGAGAGGAAAGTGCTAACATGATGCTTTCTTCTAAAAATCTTTTGAAACCAGCTAGTGGTGATCCGATTACTATTCCGACTTTGGATATCGTGTTGGGTATCTATTATCTTACTCATATCAAGGAGGAAAAAATGGATCATTTAAAAGCTTATTCATCAGTAGAGGAAGCTTTGATGGCTTATCAATTAGGGGCTTTGAAAGTTAACAGAAAAATAAAAGTTATCTTTAATGATGAGTTATTGGAAACTTCAGTGGGTAGATTGATGTTTAATGAACTTTTGCCAGTAGAATTGAGATTTGTTAATGCAGAAATGACAAAGGGTGAATTAAAGAAAATTGTTTCTAAAATGATTGTGACTGTAGGACAAGAGAAAACTGCTGAATTTGTTGATAACGTAAAAAATCTTGGTTTTAAAGCAGCTGGAAAATCTGGTATCAGTTGGGGAATGGATGACTTAGTTGTACCAAAGGAAAAGGGTGCAATCATGAAAGAATCCGAAGACAAGATTGCTATCGTTTTAGATCAATACAATGATGGTTTATTGACCGCTGAAGAAAAGAGAAATAAATCTATCGAAATTTGGAATGAAGCCAAAAACAGAATTACGGATAAAGTTCGAGAGTCTTTGGATAAAGAAGGTCCAGTGTATGCCATGGTTTATTCTAAAGCTCGAGGTAGTGAGTCTGTAGTTGTACAGATGACCGGTATGAAAGGTTTGATGGCTGACGCTAGTGGAGAGACAATGGAGTTGCCGGTTAAGAGTTCCTTTAAGGAGGGTCTTAATGTGTTGGAATATTTCATGTCTACTCATGGAGCGAGAAAGGGTATGGCCGATACCGCCCTTCGAACAGCTACCGCTGGTTACTTGACTCGTCGTTTAGTAGATGTGAGTCAGGACATCGTGGTTAGAGAAGAGGATTGTAAAGATACAGAGGGAACTTATTTATATAAAGAGGATTCTGATAGAATTGGACAAAGTTTTGCTGATCGAGTAGCGGGAAGATTTTTGTTAGAAGATATCTTAGATCCTAAAACTAAGGAAAAATTAGCAAGCAAGGGAAGTTTAGCTTCAACAGAAGAAGCGAAAGCGATTGAGAAAGCTAATGTTGCCAAAGTTAAAATCAGAAGTATTGTAGCTTGTCGAACCCGCGTAGGTGTTTGTCAAAAATGTTACGGACTTGATTTAGGACGAGGTGGTATCGTGAAAAAAGGTGAAGCTGTGGGAATTGTGGCTGCTCAAGCAATCGGAGAGCCTGGTACTCAGCTTACTATGCGTACCTTCCATATCGGAGGTGTAGCGGGTTCAGATATTACCCAAGGTCTTCCTCGAGTAGAAGAAATCTTTGAGGTACGTCCTCCTAAGGGAGAGGCGCTTATTTCTGAGGTTGATGGAAAAGTAAAAAGCATTGAAACTGATGGCCGTGGAAAATATATCACTATCAAAATTGAGTCTACAGAAGACAAGAGTGATATCAAAGAGTATCAAATTCCTGCTAATGCTTCAGTTAAAGTGGCAAAAGGAGAGTTGATTCCTCAAGGAGCAGTTTTATCTGAAGGACACATTGATTTGAAAAAACTTTATAAAGTGATGGGCTATGAAGCTGTGCATCGTTATATTGTTAAAGAAATTCAAGAAATCTATGCTTCTCAAGGTGAGGGTATCAATGATAAACATATTGAGGTTATCATTCGACAGATGCTAAGCAGAATTAAAATAGAAAATTCTGGAGAAACAGAGTTATTGAATGGTGACGTAGTAAGTCGAGAAAGATTTGAGATTGTAAATGAGAAGGCAAAAAATGGTGGCAAGAAAAAAGCCCAGGGTAGTCCAGTGATTCTTGGTATTA
This sequence comes from Candidatus Moraniibacteriota bacterium, assembly GCA_049287345.1. Taxonomy (GTDB): domain Bacteria; phylum Patescibacteriota; class Minisyncoccia; order Moranbacterales; family UBA9337; genus UBA9337. The sequence goes on along the minus strand of JBAQFQ010000003.1, from coordinate 7,845 downwards.
CAAAAGTTGCCCTATCTACTGAGTCATTCTTGAGTGCTGCATCCTTTATTGAAACTGCCAGAGTGTTGATTAACGCTTCCGTGGAAAGCAAAGAGGATACGCTTAAAGGTTTGAAGGAAAATGTTATTATCGGAAGGTTAATCCCAGCCGGTAGTGGATTTCGGGAGAATGAGTAAGCGCTTAATTGACAGACTATCCTTAATTTGATAGTCTTAGATTAATACAATTTAAGAAAGTCCTAAGAGTGTCTCGCCTTTTTTCTTTAAAGGATAAGATGCTTATAAACTTACCAAGAAGGGGCTTTCTTTTGGTAAGTTTATTTTTTAATAATTTATATGGAGGCTTATTTATATTATTATAAATGAGTAGACATTCAGTAAGAACTATGGAATATGAAGTTTGTTATTTAATCGGAGAATCTAAGGAAGCTAACTTGGAGACAATTCGACCAGGAGTAGAAAAAATAATCGAAAAGCACAAAGGAGTTTTTTCAGAAGGTGAGTTTGTGAGAAAGAGACGTTTGGCTTATGTAATAAAAGGAGAAGCTCGTGGTACATATGTAGCCAGAAGATTTACTATCCCAACAAGAGATGAGCGAGATGAGATGGAGCTTGATTATGACATCATGGGAGAGATTAATAAAGAGTTAAGATTTAACCAGGATATCTTGAGATATATGGTGGTTAAGACAGATGATCTACCACCACTTAAGGATTTGGAATTAATTGAGGAAAAGCCTCGTGGACAATTTGCTCCTAGAGATTCTAGAAGAGAAGAATCTAAGCCAATGGAAAAGAAAGTTTATAAAACTCAAGAGGTAAAGAAAGAAGTAGCTGCAAAAAAAGAAGTGGAAGCTCCAGTAGTTGTCGCTGCTCCAGTTCAGGCAGTAGCGGAGAAAGTTGAAGAGGTTAAAGAAGTTGAGGAAGTTAAAGCGGTTGAAGAGGTTAAAGAAGTAAAATCACCTAAAAAGAAGACAAAGAAAAAAGACGATGAAATTTTGGGAGATGATATTGATGAAAAATTAGACGAAATTCTAAACATCTAATTTCTTAAAATGAGAAAAGTTACTTCTTCATAATTTGAGGTAATTAATCTCTAAAATAAAACTATGAATGTTAACAAGGTAACTTTAGTGGGTCGTCTGACTCGCGATCCTGAGATCAGAACTACTAATACGGGCTCCACTGTGGCAAGTATTAGCATCGCTACTAATAGTTTTTGGACAGATAAAAATGGACAAAAGCAGGAAACTACAGAGTTTCACAATGTGGTTCTTTTTGGGAAAGTAGCAGAAGTCGCTGGTCAATATCTAATAAAGGGACAAGAGGCTTTATTTGAAGGGAGATTACAGACAAGAAGTTATACTGGTAAGGATAATATTGAAAGAAGAGTGACAGAGGTGATTGCCACGGAGATGCAATTTGGTGCTAAGCCTCAAGGTGGTGGCCAATCTCAGGGTAATTACAATCGTCCAGCTGCCGCTGCTGCGCCAATTGCGCCAGCTGCTGCACAAGCTCAAAATAATCCACCAGCCAATAATCCTGCCCCTGCTCGAGTAGAAGAAGAGATTCCAACAATTAATTTGGATGAGGAGCAGGAAGATGTAAAAATTGAAGATGTTCCGTTTTAGGTTTTAAATAAAATTATTTAGCTTTGTATATTAAGCCTTAGTTTGATATAACTTTAAGCCATAAAAAAATGTTAGAGAAAAAAACTTGTCAATTTTGCCAAGATAAAATTGATAAAATTGATTATAAAAATGCAGAATTATTGCGAAGATTTGTGAATTCTCAAGGAAAAATTTATCCTCCTCGAAGATTCGGAACTTGTGCTCGTCACCAGAGAACATTGACTAGAGCTATCAAGAAATCAAGAATCATGGCAATTACACCAATAGTTATTAAATAATTTTGAATTTCGAGTTTATAATTTCGAATCAATTTTGAATTTATTAATTTATTAATTAGGATTTCATTTAAAATTTGAAATTTAAAATTTGAAATTAACTTTAAATGTTAAATATTTCAAAAATAAAATCAGGTAAAAATATTGTGGTCGAAGGAGAGCCCTACAAGGTTCTTTATGATGAGCATTCTAAGACAGGGAGAGCAGGGGCGGTGCTGCGGACTAAACTGAAAAATCTAATGACGGGAGCAGTATTAGAAAAAACTTTTCAGGGTGCAGATAAGGTAGATGAGGCAGATATCGAAAAAACCTATGCTCAATATTTATATCAAGACGCTGAAGGTTTTGCCTTTATGGATAGTAGTAATTATGAGCAATTTTCTTTACCCAAGAAGGTTATCGGAAGTCTAGCTGATTATTTAGTAGAGGGCGTGGAAGTGACTATTATTAATTTTAATGGTGGACCAATCAATATTGAGTTGCCAGTTAAAGTTGAATTAACAGTGACTTCTGCTCCGCCAGGGATTAAGGGAGATTCTGTTTCCGGTGGAGATAAGTTGGTAACTGTGGAAACTGGAGCTAAGATCACTACACCTTTATTCATTAATGAGGGGGATAGAATTATCGTAAATACTGATAAGGGAGAATATGTTTCAAGAGCGTAGGGTGTTCTAGATGTTCTGGATGTTGAAATTGATATAAATGCACTGGTGCTGTCATTCCGACTAAATAAATATTTGTACTCAAATATTTATGCATGGAGGAATCTCAAGTAAAAAAACACGGCAAAAACCGTGTTTTTTGGTTTTTAGATACTTTACTGATGGTAGTTTTTGTCTTAATATAGAGATGAATTTAGATTTATAAAGTAATTGTCTAAAAATAAATATAAAAAATATGTTAAAGAAATATGTTGAATATCTAAAAGATAATCCTAAAGGCTATTGGTTTAAAGCCAAGCTATTTGGCTGGGGTTGGACACCTGCCACTTGGCAGGGTTGGTTGGTAATGCTGGCTTATGTGTTTTTCTTGATTATATTTTCTCTAACAATTGATAAAAATTCTTCTGATAAGGAGGCACTAAACACCTTTGTTTTTCCCGTGGTTTTATTAACATTTGTTTTTATTTTTATCGCTTATAAAAAAGGTGAAAAGCCAAGATGGAATTGGGGTTGGCCTAAAGATAAATAAAAATAGACTTTAGAAATTTTGTCAAAATGGATTTATTGAAAATTAAAAAGTAACGCGAGACTACGGCCGTAGTCTCGCGTTACTTTTTTTAAGGAAAGGGGTTTTTGCAGAGGCCCGAGAGTTTTTTTGTTTGATTGAATATGATAGAATATATTTAAGAAGGGAAATAAAAATTAAAAATATATTATGCAAAAAGAAAATGAAGTGGGTGGTTTTTTGAAATATTTAATGTTGGGTTATGCGGCTCTGTTTTTAGTCTTGGCTATTAATCCATTGGATAGGGCTACTTGGTTTGTGGAAAATTTAACGGTGTGGATTATTCTAGCCGTGATAATGGGATTATATTTAGGCGGAATTCGTTTTTCTAAAATTGCCTATGTCTTGATGTTTGTGCTTATTTATTTGCACACTATTGGCGGTCATTGGACATTTGCCTTGGTGCCCTTTGATTGGGTGACGGATTTATTTGGATTTTCTAGAAATCATTTCGATCGAGTGGCTCACTTTTCGGTGGGTTTTTATGCTTTTGCAATTGCGGAATGGCTATGGAATAAAAAATTAGTGGTCAATAAATTTCTTTTGTTTACTTATCCGATATTTGTGATTGCGACTATCGCGATGAGCTATGAGCTAATTGAATGGATTTATGCGGCGCTTTCTGATCCAGCGGCTGGAGCTGCTTATCTGGGTAGCCAAGGGGATATCTGGGATGCCCAAAAAGATATGCTAGCTGATACATTGGGCGCAATTATGGCAGTAATTTTATTTTTTATAATTAGGAAACCGAAAAAATAGCACATTGGTAAATGTGCAATTTCAAATTAATAATTTTGAATTTTGAATAAATTTCTAATAATTAAATGATTAAACGGGATGTGAATATTATTAATTGAAATGAGTCTAAAAAAATAAAACATTAGAAAATTATGATTTGAATCGAAATTCAAAATTAAAAATTCGAAATTAAAAAAAATATGTTTAAAAAAATTATCAAAATAGGAATAATCTCAATTATAGCATCACTTGTTTCATTTCAAGGCGCTTTCGCTCGTGAAAACGTCACCGATTGGTACGTCCAGGATTTTAATGCGGAGATTATCGTGAACAAGGATTCAAGTTTAGATATTACCGAGACTATCGTGGCAGATTGTGGAACTGGCTTTGACAAACATGGTATATTTAGGATTTTACCAGAAAAAGTAAATATAACAGGAATAGGAGAGGCTAAAACCCCCATCAAGCTTATTAGCATCAAGGACTTACAGGGTAATAGTTACGGCTACAGTGAAAGTAGAAATAATGCCGATAAGACAGTTACTTGGAAAATAGGGGACGCCAATAAGACAGTTCAAGGAGTGAATGTATATGTGATTAAATATCAGGTGAAAAATACGATTCGTTTTTATAATGAAAATTTTGATGAGTTATATTGGAATTTGACGGGTAATTTTTGGGAAATAGAAATTGATAAGGCACGCATTGAAGTGAAGTTTCCAAAAGAAATTAAAAATGACGAAGTTACTGTCGATTTATATAGTGGAACATTGGGAGCAAAAGATAACCAAATAGCTGATTTTTATTGGCAAAACGAAACTAATTTGATAGTTGATTCTAAGAGGACTTTGCTAAGCGGCGAGGGGATTACGGCGGCGGTAACCTTTGCTAAAAATATTTTTACTCCTTACCAACCTACTTTTTGGGAGCTGTATGGTCAATATTTATTTTTGATAATTCCAGTGGGAGCTTTCTTTATTTGTTTTAGCATATGGAAAAAATATGGTGATGATCCTACTTTCGACAAAACGGTAATTGCTCAATATGAAGCCCCTAAAGGTATGTCTCCGATAGAGATGGGACTACTAATGACTAATGGAACTTTTAAAAATCATTTTATCACCGCTGAGTTGATTAATTTTGCTGTCTTGGGAATAATCACCATTAAAGAAATTGAAAATAAAATTTTATTTTTTACCTCCAAGGACTATGAAATTATAAGGACCAATAATAAGGAGGCAGAGAATGTATTAAATGAAGCTCAGAAAGTAATTTTAAATAAAATATTTGAAAAAGATGGAAACGTCAGGATTAGTTCTTTGAAGAATAATTTCTATAAAGTATTGGGAGATTTAAAAAAGAAGGGCAATGGAATGTTGAGTGATAAAAATTTGATCGTAGCTAAAGGTATGACTTATAGCACAGTTTTTATTACCGTGAGCATTATTTTGATATTTTTTAGTATATTTTTTGGCATAGCTTTGGGCTTGGTATTTTGCTTAGCTTTAATGGCTACTGGCATAATTGTTTTAATTTTTGGTCTTATCATGCCCAAGAGAACCGCTGAGGGCAATGAAGTGAATTGGAATATTAAAGGTTTTAAACTTTTCATGGAAACAGTAGATAAAGATCGGGCAAAATTTTATGAAGAAAAAAATATCTTTGAGAAATTTTTGCCTTACGCGGTTTTGTTTGAAATTACGGATATTTGGATTAAAAGAATTAAAGAGATCTATGGAGAAGAATATTTTACCAATCATGTCCCTGCTTGGTATATCGGGAGTTCACTGAGCTCATTTAATGCAGATAATTTGAGCTCTGCTCTAGATAGTCTATCAAGTAGTATCGCTGCAAGTACCTCAGCTCCTTCTGGGTCTGGAGGAAGCGGTGGTTCTGGTGGAGGCGGTGGCGGTGGTGGAGGAGGAGGATGGTAAGTTGAAAAAATTTTAAATTTTAAATTTCAAATGAATGATGTCTTATTATAAGGGGTGTAGATTGTTATGGAAAGAAGCCCAGGAATTGCTATTAATTTTTTCTAAATCTATCAAAACTAGCAAAAATGAATCTTAGTTTCTGTATGTTTTAGCGCACAATATTAAAACAATATTCATCCAATATGAGCCAGTGTTAATTGAATATTGGCTTGTTGATTATTGAATGAATATTGCGTATTGAATATTGAGCATTTTCTACTTTTTCTCCTTCACTTCCTTCTCAATTTCACTTATAAAATCCTCAACCCCTAAAGTTTTCTGCTCGGATATTCCTCGTGAGCGGACAGTCACAGTTTTGTCAGCTTCTTCTTTTTCTCCGATTATAAGTACATGTGGAACTTTTGATTTTTCTTCTTCGCGGATTCTTTTGCCGAGACTCTCATCCTTGATATTTAGATTTACTCTTAACCCTTGGTCAATAAGTTGTGCTCTTACTTCTTTAGCATAATCATTGAATTTTTCACTGACTGGCACTATTGATATTTGAGTAGGTGAAAGCCAAGTTGGAAAAGCGCCAGCATAATGCTCGATTAAAAGTCCAATAAATCTTTCGAAAGATCCGAATAGGGCACGGTGCAAGACAAATGGTCGCTCAGCTTCACCGAGATTATTAGTAAAGCTCATCTCAAATCTTTGAGGCAAATTAAAGTCAAATTGTAGTGTGGAACATTGCCACATTCTTCCTAGACAATCTTTGATTTTGAAATCAAGCTTTGGCCCATAGAAAGCAGCTTCACCTTCTTCTTCAGTAAAGTTTAAATCTTTTTCATTAGCCACTTTGCGTAAAACTTCTTGAGTAAATTCCCAGCCTTCATTATCACCAGCATATTTAGTATTATTTTGAGGATCTCTTAGGGATAAAAACACATGCACATCTTTTTTGTCAAAACCAAAAGATGCATAAATAAATAAAATAAAATCAATTACTTTTTTTAATTCCTCTTCTACTTGGCTTTTTTGACAAATGATATGAGCATCATCTTGGGTAAATCCTCTTACGCGAGTCAGTCCAGAAAGCTCTCCTTTTTTTTCAAAGCGATAAACGGTGCCACATTCTGCCCATCTAAGTGGGAGGTCTCGATAGGATTTAGGGGTATCTCTAAAAATTTGTACATGAAAAGGGCAATTCATGGGTTTTAAGAGATATTCTTCGGATTCTTTGGTTTGAATCTCATTTTGCTTTTCTTCAAGTGTTTGGCCAATTTCAATAGGTGGGTACATGCTAGCGTTATAAAATCCCCAATGGCCAGAAGTTTCCCAGAGATTCCTTCCACCAATGTGGGGGCTGCGTACCAATTCATAATCGTTTTTTAAATGCTCCTTGTACCAAAAATCCTCAATCAATCGCCAAAGCATTGCTCCCTTAGGATGCCAAAGGGGGAGTCCTAGTCCAACTTTTTCATCAATATGAAATAAATCTAATTCTTTACCAATTTTCCGGTGGTCTCTTAATTTGGCTTCTTCTTGTTGTTTTAAATATTCTTTCAACTCTTTTTTATCATTGAAAACCACCCCATAGATTCTTTGTAGTTGAATGTTTTTTTCATTAGCTTTCCAATAAGCTCCTGAAATTTTAGTCAGCTTGAAAGACTGTGAATTTATTTCTTGAGTGGATTCTAGATGGGGTCCTCGACATAAATCTGTGAAATGGCCAGATTTATAAACAGACACAGTGGTTTCTCCAGACTCCTTTAAATCGTTGATTAATTCAATTTTGTAAGTTTGGTTAAGTTTAGTAAAGTGTTCCAAGGCCTCCTCTATGGAAATATCTCTTCTTTCGAAGGCATGCTTTTCCTTGATGATGGAGCGCATTTTTTCTTCGAGAATTTCTAAGTCTTCGGGAATAAGAGTTCGCGGTAATTCAAAATCATAGTAAAATCCATCCTCAATAGCTGGACCAACTCCAAACTTAGTTTCCGGAAACATTTCCAAAACCGCCGCGGCTAAAATGTGAGCCGTGGAATGTCTCAATATTTCACTT
>JBAQFQ010000002.1:0-10173 GCA_049287345.1 Candidatus Moraniibacteriota bacterium | reverse complement strand
TTTAATTCTTCTCAAGGTAAAGCTTACATCTTCTATAACGATAGTTCTTTCCCAACTAGTGCTACCAATGCTGACGTAGCAATTACTGGTGAAACTACTAACAACTCTTTCTCCATCTCTCTAGCCGCTGGAGACTTTAATGCTGACAATAAAACTGACTTAGCCGTAGGAGCCAGCACCTTTAATTCTTCTCAAGGTAAAGCCTACATCTTCTACAATGATGAGGACGGTATGAATGGCGAGGCGGATCAAGCAGATAAAGCTATTGAAGGTGAGGGTAGTGGTAGTTATTTTGGTAGTGCCCTTACGGTAGGTGATTTTAATTACGATAGCCGAGCAGATTTGGTAGTTAGTGCCCCAGGATTAAATGGTAACATTGGTAGGGTATATATATTTTATAATGATGGTACTATGGTTAGCCGAGCAGATATGGCGGATACTAAAATTAATGGCGCTCTGGGTGGCGACCAAATGGGAGCAGCTTTAAATTTGGGTGATTTTAATGGAGATAAGAGAATGGAATTGGTAATTGGCGAAAAAGATTTGATTAATGCTGGTGGTTTTTATATCTATCAACGAGACGCTGCGTACACCGTGCCAGACAGAACCGAGACTCGCGGTGATGTAGAATTAAATGGGAGCATTTGGTTTAGATAAGAAAAAATAAATAGGTAGTTTGAAAACATTACAGGAAAGGTAATGTTTTTAATATTCAATAATCCCGCCTGCCAAAGCCTAGCTAGTAAAATTATATTCAATCATAGCTTTAAGTATAAAAAATATATTTATAAACTATGCAAAACTTAGGCACTGGCGGGCAGGTAATAACCAACATCCATTCAATAATCAATATTACAATATTACAATATTCAATGGGGATTTATCTTTGCAATGTGCTTTGAAGCCCCGCCTACCACGACGGGGCATTTTGAGTAGGTAAGGTGTGGGGATAAAAAAATATAAAAGGTTGAGTTTTCGGTTAAATAATTCTATAATAAAGGGACTTATTTGTAATTAGAATTTTGAAATTTAAAATATATATGATTTGGAAATTAAAAGAAAATAAAGACAAAATTTTAGATAGCTCTTCTAGCGAGGATGATGACTTGAATTTGCTACCAAAAATTATCACTCTGTTGCGACAAAGGGGCGTCAATACTCCCGCTGCAATAAAAAAGTTTATGTTTCCTAATTATGATCAGGATGTTAATGATCCTTTTCTCTTTAAGCAGATGCCACTAGCAATGGAGCGTTTGAAATTGGCAAAGAAAAACAATGAAAAGATTTTAGTTTTTGGTGATTATGATGCGGATGGAATTACCTCATCTTTAATTTTAAAAGAAGCGTTGCTGTCTGCAGGATTTAAGGAAGTGATGGTACATATTCCCAACAAGGAATTGGAGGGCTATGGTTTGAATGATGAAACTTTGATAAGTTTTTCTCAAAAAGGATACACGCTAATTGTTACTACGGATTGTGGGATTGCGAATAAAAATGAAGTGGCGGGAGCTGAAAAAATTGGAGTAGATGTGATTATCACTGACCATCATCATATTCCACCAGAAATTCCGCAGGCAATAGCGATAATTAATCCTAAGTTAAAAGATTCTGGCTATCCGCAAGATGATTTGGCAGGTGTGGGTGTGGCCTTTAAGTTTGCGCAGGCGATTTATGAAACTTTTATTCCTCAGGAAAAAGAAAAAATAAAATGGTTGCTTGATTTGGTAGCGATTGGGACGGTGGCGGATATGGTTCCTTTGGTGGGAGAAAATCGTACCTTGGTTAAATTTGGACTCTTGGTTTTATCTAAAACTAAGCGAGTGGGATTACAGGAAATGTTTAAGGTGGGGAGAATTTTAATTGATGAAAATAATTTTCCTGATGCTCAGAAAATTTCTTTTCAAATTGCTCCACGAATTAATGCCGCTAGTCGGATGACTCACGCTCAACGAGCTTTTGATTTATTGGCTCAAGATAATCGAGTTTTTGCTAGAGACATGGCTTTGGATTTGGAAGATCAAAACTCTAGACGTCAAAAGGAAACGACGCAAATAGTTAGTGAAGCGGAAAAAATAGCTAAGAATTCTTTTAAAGATAAAAATTTAATTATGGTGGTTAATGAAAATTTTCCAGTGGGCACTTTGGGATTAGTAGCAGGAAAATTGGCGGAGAAATTTAAGCGCCCAACGGCCATTTTAAAAAAGGAAGCTCAGGAGAGTAAGGGTTCTTTTCGTAGTATCCCACAGGTAAATATTATCGAATCCATTGAGGCTTGTAGCGAGCTTTTGGTCAAGTATGGTGGGCATTCTCAGGCGGCAGGAATTACGATTAAAAATGAAAATTTGGAAAAATTTTACAATAAATTGGAGATAATCGTTAATCAGAAATTAGAGGGATTGGATTTGGCACCAGAAATAAAGGTGGATTTGGAGCTTGATGAAAAAGATATCACTTTGGATTTTATTGAAGGCTTAAAAAAGATGGAGCCTTTTGGACAGGGAAATGAAAAACCAATTTTCCTGATGAATAATCTGACAATTAAAGATTTAAAATGGCTAGGCAATGGTGAAAAACATCTAAAATTATTTTTGCATCCGACAGATGGTGGGCCAAAAATATTTGAGGCTATCGGGTTTAATTTGAGCCAGCGTTTTAACGAGATAAAAATTGGCGATAGAATTAATTTGCTATTTAATTTGGAGCAAGATGAATGGCAAGGTAATAAGAAAATTCAGATGAAGATAATTGATATAAAAAATAGCTAAAAACAGGAATTTAATAATCAATAAACAATATTCATTCAATAATCAATATTATAATATTTAATAGGGATTTAATGAAGGCAGGGTAAATTTCCAATGTTTTAATTTTCAATAATTAATAAATTAAAAATTGAATCAGAATTCAAAATTCAAAATTTGAAATTATCTATAAATTGTTCTATAAATTATTTTTTTGTGCTAAAATTAAGCCGATGATGAAAAATATAAAAGTATTATGGGTAATAGCTTTTTTTCTCGGGACACTGAGTTTGTCTCAGGTTTTTTTTGGTGTGACAAAAGTTGGGGCGGTGGATTGTGATGCGTTATCTGGGACAGAAAAGGAAGAATGCGAAGATGAAAAAGACGACATCGAGGATGATATCGAGAGTTTGGAAAAAAAGTTAAATAAAACTGAAGCAGAAAAAGCTTTGTTGGAAAAAAGTCTCGGTAGGGTACAGGGAGCGGTTTATACCACTAAACAGGCGATTGATAATACTCAGAGTCAAATTAAGGAAACAGAGCAAACAGTCGCTCAAAAAGAGCAATACATTGAGGATTTGGAGCTCAGCATTGAGCGAAAAAAAGAAGCGCTAAAAGTAATGTTGCAAGAAAGTTATTATAACGCCAATCAACCGTTTATCTTTATTTTTTTTAGTGCGGGTAGTTTTTTAGAAAACGTGAGAAACGTAGATAATTTTTTGAGAGTTAAGGAAGAAGTTTTGACATTGATGGATGAAATTGAAAAAGATAAAAGTATCGTAGAGGGGGAGACGGTGGAGTTGGCAGAAAAGAAAAAGGAAAAAGAGGAATTGTTGGAAATAAAAGAAAGTCAAAGAAAGGCATTGGAGAGAGAGGCGAATGTGATTTTGGAAGATGTGGAGGAAAAAGCGGATAGTATCCAGAGTTTACAGGGTAAGTTATCAGAAATGAAAAATGATTTAAATAAATTATTGGGAAAGAGTTATGATACAGATGATGTAAAAGAGGCGATAAAGTTTGCTAGTAAGCAAACGGGTGTGCGAAAAGGTTTTCTTTTTGGAATGCTCTCTATCGAGTCACGCTTAGGCGCGTCAGTAGGTGGTTGTAATTATAAGCAAAGCCGTATGAGTGGCACTCGGGCGGAGATTTTTAAAAGTATTTGTGAGGAGCTGGATTATGATTATAAAAAACAAAAAGTTTCTTGTCCTCCTGCTAGCTACAAGGGCACAGGAGGGGCTATGGGGGCCGCGCAGTTCATGTCAGATACTTGGAGAGGTTATGAGGATAAAATTGCCTCAGCGACCGGCCACAATCCTCCTGATCCCTGGAATTTAGTAGACGGAGTGATGGCGATGGCTTTAAAGCTTAAAAATGATGGCGGAACAAAAGAAGGGAAGACCACTATCACTAGTCCTTGTAATGGTAAAAAAATCTCAATTAAATGGGAAGAATATGCTTCGCTTAAATATTTAGGCTGGAGTTGTTATGGACTGACTAATTATGCTAAGAGAGTTCAGGCTTTATCGGGTAATTATGATCAACTTTAAGAATAGGAGGATTGGGGAATTTTGAATTTCGAATTTTGAATTCTGATTCAATTTTTAATTTATTAATTATTGAAAATTAAAACATTGGAAATGTACATCTTCCACCCTCATTGAATCCCCATTGAATATTTCAATATTGATTATTGAATGAATATTGGTTATTGAATATTGTTTATACCTTGTTTCTTGTTATTTGTTGCTTATCTCACACTCTCCTTGCAAAGACACTGGGGATAATTTTGAATTTCAAATTTTGAATTCCCGCCTGCCAAAGACTGAGTCTAAGGAAGTGATAATTGAGCATGTGAGGCTTTGGAATTAGAAAATGTTGTTGTTTTATATAAATTTAGGCGATGGCGGGCAGGTTGATTCAATTTTTAATTTATTAATTATTGAAAATTAAAACATTGGAAATGTACATCTTCCACCCCCATTGAATCCTCATTGAATATTTCAATATTGATTATTGAATGGGTATTGGACATTAGATATTGTATATTAAATGCTAATATGAAATTCATGGATCGCTTCGTCGGATTACCTTCTCGCGAAGACAGATGGTACAGAGCATTAAGCTTATTTTTAATTTGCTCAATGGATTTATTTATGCTAAAATCTTAAAGTGTTAATTTATTATTTTTAAAAATATGACAGAAGAAAGAATGCACCCTAAAAAAGAAAAAACATTTGTAATTGTTAAGCCAGATGGTGTGCAACGCGGTTTAATGGGGGAAATTTTGGGAAGATTTGAGCGAACTGGTCTCAAAGTTATTGGGGTAAAATTTGTCGTACCGAGCGAAAATCAATGCTGGGAACATTATAATAAGGATGAGGCTTGGTTTATCGAAAAAGGAACACGGATTGTCAAAGGTAGAGAAGAAGCTGGTATGCCAGTGGAAAAAGAAGCAATTGAATATGGTCGAGCAATTATTCAGCAATTAGTAGATTTTATGACTTCTGGTCCAGTTTTGGCGATGGTTATCGAGGGTAATCGTGCGGTAGATGTAATTAAGAAAATTGTGGGAGCTACTGAGCCATCAACTTCTGATGTGGGAACTATTCGAGGAGATTTGACAGTGGACTCTTATGATTTAGCAGGTATTGATGAGCGCGCAGTAAGAAATTTAATTCATTGTTCTGACAAACCTGAAGAGGCAGAAAGAGAAATTAAAATTTGGTTTAATGAAAACGAAATTGTTAATTATCGTTTAGTTCAAGAGCAAATTTTATACGATGTAAACCTTGACGGAATACTTGAGTAGTCTTTTTGTATATTATTTTTTACAAGCAAAAAACCCTTTAAAATAGAGGGTTTTTTGATTACATAAGAAAAAATAAAAGTATATACTTAGGTATATACTTGGGTATATACTTTTTAAATTTAGGGGCTGGGATTTGAGAAAAGCGGAGGGGTGAATTTCAAATTTCTAATTTCAAATTTCCAATAAATTTCCAATGTTTTAATTTTTAATAATTAATAAATTAAAAATTGAATCAAAATTCAAAATTTGAAATTCAAAATTATCTCTAATGTCTTTGTAAGGAAAGTGTGGGATAAACTCCAAATAACAAGAAACAAGGTACAGATAATATTTAATATCCAATGTTCAATATTCAAGACCTGAATCGTTTAGAATTTTAAAAGTTGAATCGAAACTTAAAATTCAAAATTCAAAATTATCCCTAGTGTCTTTGCGAGGTAATTCGAATTGATCCAGGGTTTGTTATTTAATCTTAAAATTATTTCAAAGCAAGTATAATTATTTTTCTTGCATTTTTTTTTGATTATCTTTACCATAGGGATAATGTTTAGCGGTATAAGTTTTAACAATTTTTTATGAATCAAAATAATTTACCAAAGCATGTTGTAATTATTCCTGATGGTAACCGACGTTGGGCGAAGGAAAAAAATCTAAATCCTTGGGATGGTCATAGTGCCGGAGCAGAGAGGATTGAGGAATTGGTGCGAGAGGCCTTGGCGATGAAAATCGAAAATATTTCCTTTTGGGGATCTTCGATGGACAATTTGACAAAGCGACCACTTTTAGAAAAAAAAGCGCTATTGGATATCTACGAGCAATATTTTAAACGTTTGATTGATAGCCCAGAAATCCACGAAAATCAAGCTAAAATTAATATTTTTGGACATTGGCAAACGCAATTTCCTGACAATTTAAAAAAAATATTAGAGGAGGGAATTCTACGAACAAAAGATTATAATAATTATAATTTGAATTTTTTCTTGGCTTACAATGGTGATGATGAAATGTTAAATGCCATTCGAAAAATTTCCTCAAAGTGGGGAGCAGATAGTGAAAAAATTACTAGCCAAATAGTGAAGGAAAATTTATTTACCAAAGATTTGCCAGCGGTGGATTTGCTAATTCGAACGGGTGGAGAGCCACACCTCTCGACTGGGTTTATGATGTGGGATTTGGCAAACGCTCAACTTTATTTTTCTTTGAAATTATTTCCCGATTTTACAAAAGAAGATTTCAAAATAGCAGTGGATGATTTTATCGCTAGAGGAAGAAGAATGGGAAAATAAATTTGTGTTGGAGGGGAAGTTTTTTTGTCTGATGCGCGTTAGGAAAAATATTTTTACAAAAAGCCTATGAAAAGGGGCTTTTTTTATTTTTCAGGGAGGATTTTTTTAGATTTTTTAGGGGTGAAAAAAAGAAATAAAATTAATTTTATTTTATCCACAGTTTGAGCAAAAAAAGACTTGGAGGTTTTTTAAAAAAGGTGTATAATTTAAGAGTAGATTTATGAAAAATAAATTTACCAAAAATCCCTGATTCTGTTGATTATTTTAACTTAAAATTTACAATATTTAATGGACGAAAAAATTGAAAATACTACAGAAAAAAAATCCAAAAAAAAGAGGATTCTCATTTTGGTTATTTTGCTGTTATTTTTTCTACTGGGCTCTAGTTTTGTCTGGCTGAAAATTCGTCAAGAAAAAAATATTGCCAATGACGTAAGTGAGGCAGAACAGGCAGCGGTAAGGGATGCGGAAAATGATGAGGCAAAAAATGAGGCTAATGAGGTTGGAATTGATGAAGCGCTAAATGTCCAAGCACCCGAAGAAACAGCCATGGTTAGTGAAAATTATCGGGTTAGTCAGGTAAAGTTTGGAGGTAACGCCGTAATTGAAAACGGAAAATCTCGAGATACTAAATTGGAAATTTATCAGGTGAAAAGCGAAACCATTATTACTCAGGAGGAAAACGAACCAAACATTTTGATCACTTGGAAGACAAACAAAGAAGCAATTTCCAATGTGGATTATTCCAAGAGTGATGGAAAAAATGTGATTAGTGTGACGGAGGAGGGTTACGGATTTGAACACAGCATGCTGTTAAAAAATATGGAATTTTCGATGATTTATACTTACCGCATTGAATCTCAGGACAAGTGGGGAAATAAAGTGAACACCGAATACTTTAGCGCTTATACGGGTGACAAGTCAGAATCGATATTTGATTTAATAACCAATGCTATCGAAGACGTCTTTGGTTGGGCGATGTAGATTATAAAATAAAAATATATTTTCCAGTTGGGGGAGTAAAAATCAACAGGATAAAAAATAAAAAATAAAACCAACGAAATAATGTTTTTGGTTAAAAGAAATAAAATTCGGGTGTTACTTTCTACAACAATTTTTGCATTGTTGGCCGTTTTTGTTTTTGGTAACTTCACAAAAGCGCAAGTAACTAACAATAAACTTTTAGATGTCAGTGCTTATATTTTAAATCAAGAGAACAAGGCTATTGCTAATGGAAAATATAAAATTCGTTTTGCAATTTATACTTCCGACAGAACTGAAAATGATCCATATCCATCCAACAGTGATGCGGGTAGTCGAATTTGGGAAGAAGAGCAGGAGATTGAAGTGACCAATGGTTTGTTTGATGCTTATTTGGGAGCCGAAAATCCATTACCTGAAGATTTAAATTTGGCAGATAGTGTTTATTACTTGGGAATTAGAGTAGGTGAGGATAGTGAAACCGCTCCACGCAAAAAGATGGGCTTTGTGCCAGCGGCGCTAAACGCGGTCAACTCTACTTTCGTAAATGGAGCAACTACGGGAACTGAAGAGGGCAACATTTTACTTTTAGGTAAGGATGGGAAGATTGATTTGGAACAATTACCAACTGGAACAGACTCAAATTCGATTGTGCTTGGTGATGATGGTAGGTTACATGATCAAAATACCGACATCGGCACAGATTCAACAAAATTTAATATCGGTAGTGGCACAGGAATTACTGGAAATTTTGATCTGACAGTTTCCAATGCGGCTAATAAACCAACTATTCGATTTAACGGATCTACTCAAGAGTGGCAATTTTCAACAGATGGAATCGGTTTTGATAGCTTGGGTGTAGGGTCTGACTTGCAAGCACAAATTGATCAGCGTTCACTAATCGGGCATACTCATGCGATTAGTGATATTACCTCTGGAATTTTAGATGTTGCTTTGGGAGGAACGGGAATCAATAATATTCCAATGGGTTCAATTTTATTTTCTGATTCCAGCAATCATTTAATTCCGTTTACTGGTGGGGCTACTGATAATGAAGACTTTCTTCGATTTAATTGGAATGGTGGTAATCCGTATTTGAGCTGGAGCTCAGATGTGGCAAGTTCTTTCTCATCTTTCACAGTGGGAGGAGATAGTGGTACCGGTCAAAACATTATTGATGGAAATAATTTATTAATTTCTGGAGGGAGCAATTTGAGTTCGATAGCTAGTGATACAGATGTAATTACTTTAAATTTAGACTCAACTCTTACTGGAGTAACTTGGAATGGTAATGCTATTGATATTTCCTCTTACACAAATTTAATTACCAGTGGATCACTTCTAACTCTTTCTGGGGATACGCTTTCGGTTAAGGAGGGGACTTTGTCTGATGGACGATTATGTACTTACAGCACAGCAAATGGAATTGTGTGTGATACTTTGAGTAGCTCAGTGGGGCACACTCCACTTTCAATTGGCACTCCGGCCAATGGTCTTAGCGTGGATGGATCACAAACTCTGAGTTTAGCTTTAGCGAGTGCTGCTACTACAGGAGCATTGAGTAATAGTGACTGGACTGCTTTTAATAATAAAGTTTCTTCTCAATGGGTAACTACTGGATCAAATATTTATTATTCAACTGGTAATATCGGCTTGGGTACTTCTACAATCCCAGAGAGATTAACTATTGATGGCAATATTCAATTAAGCGGTAATATTATTGCAACTAATTCTTCTCAGGATGTGGGTTCAGCTACGCAACGTTTTGATTATGGATATTTTGAAAATTTGGATGTGATAAATATGAGTGTAGGTGGGGTAGATATTTCTGGTTCAACTTCTAATGTTTTTACAATTAATTCTAATAACGTTACAAATGATGGAGAAGATAGTTTCTTGGCTTTTGATCGAGGTGAAAATTTGGGAGTACCAAACTCTGCCGCTAATATTCAATGGAATTCAGCAAATGATCGATTTGACTTTAATTTCCCATTAAATGTTTCAGGGGCAGTTACTGCTACAGGCTTTACTATCGGAGCAGAAACCGTAACAGATTGGACTGGTACAGGAATCACTATTAATAGTGGTTCACTGACAGCGAGCCTGGGAGATAGCATTGATATCTCTAGCGAAAGCAACTTAGCTGTTGGTGGTAATCTATTAGTCTTAACTGATGACACTCTTTCTGTGAAAGCCGGTACCTTAACTACTGGTAGACTTTGTACTTACGACACTACTAGTGGATTAGTCTGTAATACAGACAGTGGAACAGTAGGTCATAGTGCTCTAACTATCAATGCTATTGCTAATGGTTTAAGTGTCGATGGTTCTCAAGTCTTAACTCTAGCTCTAGCTA
>JBAQFQ010000001.1:0-24301 GCA_049287345.1 Candidatus Moraniibacteriota bacterium | reverse complement strand
GTTAAATGTTGAGCAGCCATTGCGGCACTGTCTCCCCCACCAATAACCACGACATTTTTTTCTCGGAAAAACATCGCGTCACAAGTAGCACAATAAGAAACTCCCTTACCGACAAATTCTTTTTCTCCTTTGACATTCATGCGTCGAGGTTTCATACCCAACGCTAAAATTATAGTTTTGGCTAAATATTTTTTTCCACCATTAGTAGTTACTTCAAATTCATTTTCGTTTTTAGCAATCTGCTCCACATTTTCCTGGATAATTGTCGCCCCTAAACTCTCTGTCTGATCGACAAATTTTTTCATTAAATCACTACCGGAAATGCTTTTTTCTCCAGCCCAATTCTCTATCTCAGAGGCTTCGACGACCTGACCACCCACTTCTTCTCCGATGACTAAATGTTTAAGTTTATAACGAGATGAATAAATAGAAGCCCCTAGTCCAGCTGGACCAGCACCCACAATAATTAAATCATAGATTATTTTCTCTTCTTCCATAATTTTATTCAATTTAACGTTAAAACAAATGAACATAAAAACAATATCTTGCTTTGATGCTTTAATGCTTTAATGCTTTATCGATTCTTTATTTTATTTAAACTTATACTTTATTGTTTAGACTAACAAATTTATCCAGCTTAATTAACTAAGAATTCATTCATTGAAAAATTAAATATTCATTGAAAATTGAAAATTGATTATTGAAAATTAATATCTATATTATCTCAATACCATCCAAAAATTCTCGATACAAACCAATCACTCGACTAGCTTCATCTTTGTCCACCACAAAATCATCTTCATGAATTATCCTATTTCTAACAGCGTGAGCCTCTAATAATAAATCGATTTCCTCTATTTGGTTATTATCCGCTGCATCCAAACGTTCTTGCATATTTTTTCCAGCGTAACCGATGTCTCGCAAAACTTCATCAATTAACTTATCCGCTTCCAAAATAGCCACTTTGTTTTGATTATTATCATTTAAATCCAAACGCTTTTCTATCGCTAACCATTTTTTCTGAATTTTCTTTTTGGATTTTAGCGGCATCTGCGCTCCCATAAATGTATTTTTGATATCCTCTCCCATTCCCCGCAAAACTAAAAGCAAAATAATATCAACAAACAAAACCGCTACATAAATAGCCAAGAAAAATTTTATCCACCAAAAAAATCCAGAGTGCCAAAAAGCCGCACCTATCTTGATAATTGCATTTAAAATAAACTCGATATTTATTTCCATTTATTTTTTTTATTTATTAATCTCAAATGTATGAGCCGCATTAAGCATTTCTTTTTCACCAAACCAGGAACCCATCAACTGTCCACCCAGTGGTAGCTGTTTATCTTCGCGAGCAACATTGCCAATTGGAAAAGAAATAGCTGGGACACCCACTAAATTAGCCGTTACTGTATAAATATCAGAAAGATACATCTGTAGTGGATCAGTACTCTTTTCTCCAATTTTAAAAGCTGGCTCAGGAGCAGTGGGTGAAAAAATTAAATCTACTTTCTTAAAGGCATTTTCAAAATCTTGCTTCAAAAGATGTCTAACTTTTTGAGCTTTTTTGTAATAAGCGTCATAATATCCAGCACTCAGTGCATAAGTGCCTAGCATGATTCTTCGTTTAACTTCTGCACCAAATCCGGCTTCCCTGCTATCTAAATATGTTTCCAATAAATTTCCATTACCCACTTTGGATTTTTTCCCATCATCAACACTCAGTCCATAACGGATACCATCTAATCTCGCCATATTAGAGCTCACCTCTGAGGGCACAATAATATAATAAACTGGTAAGGCATATTCGCTATGAGGCAGACTAATCTCTTCAATTATTGCTCCGAGCTCCTTGAATTTTTCAATCGCTGCAAAAGTCACCTGCTTAATTTCGTCACTCAAATTATCCCCAAAATATTCTTTAGGAATACCTATTCGCAACCTATCGATATCTCCACTCAAATGATTTTCAAAAAAAACATTTTCTTCTTTAGTTGAAGAGGTTGCATCTTTTTTATCAGCACCGATAATGCGAGAAAGCACGATAGCCGCGTCTTCTACTGTTTGAGTAATTGGTCCAATTTGATCAAGGCTCGATGCCATGGCTATTAAACCATGTCGAGAAACCCTCCCATAGGTTGGCTTTAATCCCACCACCCCACAAAAAGAAGCAGGCTGTCTAACTGAACCCCCCGTGTCAGAACCCAATGCATAAACCGCCAAATCCGCGGCCACGGCGGCGGCCGAACCACCAGAGGATCCACCTGGTACACGACTGAGGTCATGGGGATTTTTGGTTTTTTGATAAGCGCTTGATTCAGTAGAAGCCCCCATTGCAAACTCATCCATGTTGGTCTTACCCAGGATAACCGCTTTTTTATTTTTTAATTTAGTGATAACAGTCGCGTCATAAGGAGCTAAATAATTATCCAATATTTTTGAAGCCGCGGTTGTCCTACCACCCTCAACGCACATATTATCTTTAACTGCCAAAGGAATCCCGCTTAGCAGATCTATCTCTTTGCCATTTTTTATATCATCATCCACAGCTTGAGCTTGAGCCAAGGCAGATTCCTGATGCAAAGTTAAATAAGCCAAGATATCCCCATCTTCTTTTTTAATTTTATCAAAATATTGTTGAGTTAATTCTACCGCCGTAGTGCCACCATTTTTCAACTCTTCGTTTATTTTTCTAATCATATCTAATTAAGCTAAAATGCTTTTTACTTTTGCCTGATTATCTTTTGAATCTGGAAAGTTATCAATTATCTGCTGTTTTGTCTCGCCCTCAGCTTCAAGTACCTCATCTTCACGCAAAACACTGTGCGAGCCAGTGATGTGTCCGATTGTTTCAATTCCTTCGGTGGATACTTTTTCTAATTTTTTAAAATAATCTAAAATAAGAGATAACTCTTTTTGATACTTCTCTATTTCATCTTCGCTAAGTCCAATTCTTGCCAAACCAGCGATATGAATAATGTCTTCTTTTTTTAACATAATATTTGTGTAATTTCAAATTTCAAATTAAAAATTTCAAATGAATTCTTAAATGATTCAATATTAAATTGTTCTTCAATATTCAGTTATGCCATCCCTAAACAATTATTAATTAATTGAAAATTAAATTATTGTGTATTAAATGAGTATTGTGTATTGAATATTGGATATTTTTTATCCGAGCATTTTGGTGAATTCTCCCTCATCTACAATCTTTACTCCCAACGATTGAGCTTTTTCATACTTAGAACCAACACTCTCTCCAGCTATTAAAAAGTCAGTTTTTGCACTAACACTAGAGGATATTTTACCCCCTTCTTTTCTAATAATATCTTTAATCTCCTCTCTTGTAAAGCCAGGCAGGGTGCCAGTTATAACAAAAGTTTTTCCAGCGAATTCGCTATTTTTTTTCACCAAACTATCAAAAAAGACAACCACACCCAAAGAATGCATTTTAGTTAGGATGTTTATGTTTTTTTCATCAGCAAACCAATCCACCAGACTCTTGGCAGACTTTTCACCAATGCCCTTTATACCAATCCAATCCTCAACAGTAATCTTTGGAAACTGAGCAATAATATCTACTAGTGAATTAATTGTTTTCTTTTTTTCTTGTTTCTTGTTATTTGGAAATTCTGTATTAATTGCCCCAGCAATTAATACAGCCGTCTCTTCCCCAACATGACGAATACCCAAAGAAAAAATAAACTTTTCAAAAATTATTCTTTTCTTTTCAGCAATGGCCGCTACTAAATTGTCTGCTGATTTTTCGGCAAATCTTTCTAGCGGCTCTAGATCACCTTTAGTAATTTCAAAAATATCAGCAAAATTTTCAATGACACCCACTTGAATTAATTGCTCCACAATTTTTTCTCCCAAACCTTCAATATCAAAGCCTTTGCGACTAACAAAATGAATAATTTTTTGCATCTCCACCGCAAAACAATTGGAATTAGTACAGTAATGAGCGGCGCTTTCCTTACCCTTATTTTTGGAAGAAATATCCTTTCTACTAACTTCGCTGCCACAAATTGGACAGTTTTTAGGCATCTCAAATTTTTGTTCCCTTCCTGTTCGCAAATTATTTACCACCGCCACAACTTCTGGAATAATATCCCCAGCTTTTTGAATTATTACTGTGTCCCCAATGCGAACATCTAAACGCTTGATTTCATCTTCGTTGTGCAATGTCGCGCGACTAACCACTGAGCCTGCTACTCGAACTGGACGCAAATGTGCCACTGGCGTCAAGGCCCCAGTGCGTCCTACTTGAATGAAGATATCTTCAATTACCGTACTCACCTGTTGAGCTGGAAATTTATAAGCAATCCCCCAGCGTGGTGATTTGCCCGTATAACCGAGGACATTTTGAATTTTTTTAGCATTTACCTTTATCACAATACCATCTAAATCATAATTCTCTCCATCTTTTTTCCCCACCCACTCCTGATAAAAACTTTCCACCTCTTTAATATTTTTACATTTACGATAATAGGGATTAACCTTAAATCCCAAGGTTTTTAATAACTCCAACTCATCCACCTGAGTTTCAATTTGATTTGAATTTTTAATTTTGAATTTTGAATTTTGAATTTCATTGGAAATTGGAAATTGGAAATTAGAAATTTTTATATCTTCTATATCATAAAAAAATGAATCCAAACCCCGCTTAGCTACCACCCGAGAATCCAATTGACGAATTGAGCCCGCAGCGGCATTACGAGTATTGGCAAATCGAGCTTCATCATTTAGCTCACGTTCTTTATTTATTTTCTCTAATTCAGTTTTACCTAGCCAAATTTCCCCCACCGCAATCAAATCTATGTTTTGAGATAATTCCAAGGGAATACTTTTTATAGTTTTAATATTACTGGTTACATCCTCGCCGACCTCTCCATCTCCCCGGGTCGCCCCTCTCACCAATTTACCCTCTTTGTATTCCAAGATAATTTTAAGTCCATCAATTTTTAATTCTGTGCAATATTTTTCCTCTCCGTAATCAACTAGGCTTAACTCATTTTTCAAAACCATTTTATCAATTTTTTCCTCCCATTTTTTTAACTCCGAAAAATCAAAAACATCATCAAAAGACCATTGCCTGATGACATGCTTAACTTTGTTAAATTTATCTAAAATCTCTCCACCCACACGCTGTGAAGGACTAGTAGGTGAATGAAACTCTGGATATTCTTTTTCCAATTTGATTAATTCATCCAGCAGTGAGTCATAAACAGAATCTTCTATTTCTGGTTTATCCAACACATGGTAAAGATAACGATGTTTATCCACCTCTTTTCTAAGATTTTCAATTCTTTCCTCGCTTATTTTTTTATCATCCATAGTCTAAATTATAGCATTAAATATGATTTAATCCATTAATATTTTAGCATTAAAGTGGATAATAGCAAAAAAGCTCCTCAATTTGGAGCTTTTGAAAAAATTTCCCAGTATTTACCAATTTTACAGGGTACTAAAATTAATATCAGCCTCCATAGATCTCGTTATTCCATTAAATGTGCCCACTGATTTAACTTTTTGTACATTCACCATCCTTGAGCTACAAGGCAAAGCTGTAGTAGCTCCAGGTGTCTGGTAAAAATAAATTTCATAACTCCCCTCATTAATATTTCCCTCCACCACACCGCCGCCACTACACTCACTAAAAATATCTCGTATTTCAAAGGCAGGCGTATTCTGCAAATCCCCGCCATGATCAGCTCTATATTCTCTAACTTTCCAAAAAACATATTCCAAGCCGCTATCCGCTACCTGAAAAGAGTTTACTGACTTGGCGGTAGAAAGAGTGCTTTTGCGCTGAATCGCCACCGTACTCATCAAACTTACTCCAATAATTAAAGATATCATCATGACAAAAATAGAAAAAACCAGCACTGATCCTTTTTTGTTATTTTTTGAATATTTTGACATAATGAGGTTTTTTTTAAATTAAACAATCCTAATTATTGGGATCAATTCCCACATTTGAAACTGCGTAATCTCGCAGGGAACTAGTACTCTGTAAGATTGATCGGGTACTAGTAGCAGTCCCAGCACCATTAGTTATATTCATAGTAGCAGTTACTTTTCCCACTCTAGTACTCGCACTAGTCGTTTCATTACCAGCACTAGCTAACACACGGAAATTTCCACTAACTACCCCTGTTGTCATCGTAATGGCCGCACCATTGAAAGGATTACAAGTGCAAATGTTGCTGGTAGGATTAAAATTAGCGCCAGCGGTGCGCCTTACTAAAGCGGAATTTTCAAAACTATATTGAAAGCAGGAGCCTTGTGAATAATCACAAACACTAATTGATAACACATTGGTTGGATTAATCGTAATAGGGGAAACTACAGCACTAGTTCGAAAAGTCTTACTCATTACATTTAGAGCAAATTGACCGTTTTTTATATTTTCATTTAAGTTTTTAGCACCCTTGTAGGATTTAAAGGCATTAACAAAGACACCACTTGTTCCCGCAATAACTATCGTAAAAATGCCCATCGAGATAATCAACTCTACTAGAGTAAAGGCTTTGGCTTTTTTAAATTTTTTATTATTTTTTAACATTTTCATCAAATCGTTAAACTGATACATCTAAAATTAATATTTTTTGAAATTATTTCTATGTTCCTGTTCCCCAATCTCGCAAAGTTGATTCCGAAAAAACACATTTATCAGAAACCCCGCAATCATCTTTATTATCTGGCATATTACCTCCGTCCCAATCAACAAAACTAGTTACCACAACATTATCACTAGTACTCGGATTACTGCCACTAAAATCCAAATGAATAGTACGTCTAAATTTAGTAGCAATGCCAGCAGTGTGAGAATAATAATTTCCACTTAAATACAAATTTTTACTCGCTGAACCACAAGTTAACGCAGCTCCCAAAGAGTCATTGTAATTCACCCGACAGTTATTACTGTCACCGGAAGACAGATTTGCAAAAGTATCTGGAAAACTTGCCGCGCAATTTGCCTTAATTGAACAAGTCCTGTTGGCCCAATTATTGTCACGGATATTTCTGACCAATTCCACACCCTCTTGAGCTAAAAGTGCGGCAATTACACTATCTCGCTCATCTTGAAATTCACGCAAACCCTTGGCATACATAGTTAGGATAGTTAACATCGTCACACCCAAAATAAAAACCGAAAGCATTACTTCGCCAATTGAAAAAGCTCGCTTAGTTAGTATATTATTTTTTAAATTTTTATTTTTTTTAATAAACATTTCTTTATTTTATGTACAATTAACTGCGCCACTGCGCTTAGTAATTAGCCCGGCTGCATTAACACAAATTGTATAACTTGTGCCACCCTTAGTAACTATGTTTCTCGTACCTACAGCTGGAGATACCACACCAAATGGAGCGGTGAAGGATGTGTTTCCTACACTAGAAAAAGTAACTCCGTTCTTTAATGCATAGGTTTGATCCAATACACATGGACTAACGAGACCATTTCTAATACGACAAGTACTGGGACTGGGATTATTATTAGCAAACGAAACTGTGTAGGTGCCACACGTGGGACTAGCATCTTTTCCTGTTATGGAATAATTCTGAGCTTCACGCAAAACTGCCACCACCTCCTCAGCCGCGGCCTCCACTTCAGCGTTACGCTTAGCAATGGTCATTGCTGTTATGGAAACAGCACTCAATATTCCAATAATAGCTATTGTTACTATTAGCTCGGGCAAAGTTACTCCACGCTTTGTTATAAATAATTTTTTTTTGTTTATTTTAAACATAATTCTCAATTACTTTGAAAAAGATTTCCCAATGGACTTATTGTAACACATATTCTTATTTTTTGAAAAAAATAATGATAAATTTTCATTGTGTTAATTTTCATTGGAACTAGCATTATTAGCCTCACAATAATTAGCACCCAATTGAAATATAAATTTTTATTAATTTCCAAGCACCAAGAAACAAGGATACAGACAAATTATAAATTACAATGCTCAATTATTCTTACTTTCAATCTTTTTTATTATAGCAGATAATATGTTCCTTAATTCAATGGCTTCTTTTCTTATATCAAACATTCTTGGCTCCAAATCTTTATTGGCTTCTCCGATTAATTCCAACCAATGAATAGTTTCCTTAGATTCTTTTCTGGATATTTTTAGCCTATGAACAAAATCTTTTTTTCCTAAAGCATCGTTAGCCTCCCTGTAGTTTGCCCCGATTGAACCAGCTGAACCAACTATTTGTCCAATCAGCCTACTATTCATTGAGTTTTTTGGTAGACTATGGCACAATCTTATCACTCTTTTTGCAAAATCAGTTGTTCTTCCCTCCAGGTCGTATTGTTTTTTAACATCAGACATATTTTTAATTTGGAATTTTTTATTTGCCTGGAAATTGTTTCTTGCGATTTGTTTCTTAGCTTTTAATTCAACATTCCATTAAAAACTTTACACTTTTTTAAATTTTATTTGACATTGGGAATTTGGTATTATAATTGATAACCATTTTAGTTAAAGAATGATATAATCCACAATCATTGGAAATTCTCTTGTGATAAAAATCGCTAACATCATACCAATCGCCAAAAATGGCACGAAGGGAATTTGACTCTTCAGTGTAGTCTTTTTCATACCAATTAAAATCAGCGAGTAAGCAGCCCCTACGGTAAAAGATAATAGCAGTCCCAAAAGCACACTCGGCCAACCCAAGATTAAACCTACCAAGAGTCCAACATAAACATCGCCCCAACCCATCCATTTTTCTTTAGAAAAAAATACCAAACAAAAGAAAAATAACCAAGCCACAAATCCGCCGATTAAATTATAAATAAAACTCAATTGTCCAAATTCCAATCCCCAGCTAATTTCATTGGCTGCGATAAAACCGAGATTAATGAGCACAATTGATAAAATTAACCAGAAAATAAAAATAGGCACCTCCAGATATAACCAATCGTAAACCAATAAAACTAAAAATAACGAAAAAATTATTAAATAAAAACCAGTTTCCCACAAACCAAGCACATCAGCAAAATTAAAAAAATAACGACCCACCAAGGCAAAAACTATTCCCGTAAAAAACTCAACCACTGGATATTGCCAAGAAATTTTACCTCGACAATCCCGACACTTTGCTCCTAACAAAACAAAACTCAAAAGCGGAATATTGTCATACCATTTTATCTGCGTAGCACAATGCGGACAATGTGAACGACCCATAATGGTATCCAATAATCTCAAGCGATAAATGACTACATTTAAAAAACTACCGATGATCAAACCCAGGATGAAAAAAATTAATAAAATCATATATTTGATAAAGATCAGTTAAACTATTAAATTAAAAGGTATTAACCTCAGAGCAAGCCCTGGACCCTATTTGTAGCAAGCTGCGGAAAATTTACGCAAAATGAGCTCGTCTACCGAAGCCTGGGCGTAGGTAGATTAAATTTGAAATAACATTTTAAACTTAGTCACTGTCAGCTAATTTATATTTGAATTATACCATACCAATATCCTCAAGTAAATTTAATTATTCGCATTTTTTTACCAACCTTAAACGACGCGCATCTTATAATTCGAATGAGATTGCCACGGTGGATTACCACCTCGCAAAGACAGATAGTTGAACAACTTTAAGGTTTTGATTTCCTACCTTTATAATTATCAACTATTTTTACTACCAGTTTTCTAGTTTGAAAGTCTACAATTTCCAAAATATAAACACTTAAAACCAGCAATAAGAAAGTAGTTAACCAAGAAATAAAAAAATTACCCCACAAAATCGTAGTTTGAGCATCAATTCTCTTTAAGCTAAAAGCCTGATAATAAAGATGCGGATCATAAGCACTAAAATCCTGTTGAACAAAACCCAGGGGGTAGCCAAAGGAAACTAATTTGTTTATTGAGCTTGATTTTTGACTGACATAAAGAGACGCTAAAATTAGCGTCAGACTAAACAAAGAAATGATGATATATTTCAAATTAAATGCTTTCATATAACTTAATTATAACATAAAAAAATAACCACACATATATAAATTCTATCATAAAAAATAAAAAGCAAGCATTTTTTACAGTGCTCGCTTTTTAAAATCTTGGTAAATATACTAAGCTGGACATTCAGTATCGAAAGGACTTACGCCCACGAAAACTCCATTTTGAGTTACAGTAACGGCACACGCACCAGCTGCAGTTGCTCCGAATGACTTAACATTAGTTGCAGCCACATCAAATGTTCCTGCTCCATTTACCCCACAACTATCTGCTCCTCCTGCTGCCCAAGTTACATTAGCAGTTGCGGCTGCTGGTAAAACGATATTACCTGTATCGCATTGTAAAAGAAAGCCTGCAATAGCGCCACTAACTTCTCCTACAAAGGCAGATCTATTAGCCTTACCCCTGGCACTATTTAAACTTACCAATACAATAGAAGCCAATATACCAATAATTGCAATTACAATTAAAAGCTCTATTAAAGTGAAACCTTTTTTTATTTTATTCATTTGATTTCACCTCCTTTCATTTTTTTTTCTGTTTTCATGTCCATCTTTATCAAAAAATTATAAACAATCTGTACTATTATTGAAAGATACTCCTCCGATAAACATCCCACTCTCTGTCACATCCAAAGCACACGCACCAGCGGCAGTGATATCGCCAAAGGAGCGCACATTACTTACCGTTATGGTAAATGAACCACCTTGATCTGCGCAGGTACTCGCAGTAACACTACCCCAATCAACGTTACTAGTGTCAACTGGCAAACCAGTTCCGTCAACAAGTAGTCCTCCATCATCGCATAAGCTAACTAGACCACCCCTAGCTCCACCTACCTCTCCAATAAAGGCCGAACGGTTAGCCTTACCTCTAGCACCATTTAAGCTCACTAAAACGATAGAAGCCAAAATACCAATAATTGCGATTACTATAAGAAGCTCAATCAAAGTGAAGCCCTGCCTACCGGACAGGCAGGCCTTTTTTATTTTATTCACTTGATTTCACCTCCTTTCTTTTTTTACTTTTATTTTTAAACATTCTTTTTTTTATTTTTATTTCGTCCACGAGTAAACCGATAAATTTATTATAACATAGGGAGGGGGAAATACAATGATATATTTTCTCAATTTCTTATTTATCTTTTATTAATAAGGATTTAATTTATAATTTTGAATTTTGAATTTCGATTCAAGTCTTAATTTTTTAATGTTGAAACAATTTTTCCAAATATTAATGTAAGCTCCTGGACTTCTTTCCATAATCTTCTTGCCTCCTCTTTAAACTCTGGACAAGCTACGGAAATCATATGCAACCAATGTTTACTTTATTGAGATTCTTTCTTACAGATATAGATCTTATTTTTGAAATCTTTTTTAGAGCAGGCTCCATTGGCTTCGCAATAATTTGCTCCGATGCTTGTTGAACTTCGGATTAGCTATGAAATCAGGGGTCTGGAAATTGTGTCTTGTTTTATTTTTCTACAAAACAATATAGTATCTTCACCCAATTTTGAAGTTCTTTCTTCAAGATTATATTTTGTATTGTTTTCAGTCATTTTTTAATTCGAAATTGAATCAAAATTCAAAATTTTAAATTCGAAATTAAACTAGAATTTCTGTATCACACTATAAATCGGTAGCAGAATCGAAAAGGCCAAGATAGCCACACCGATACCCAAACCTACAATTAAAATTGGTTCGATTAACACTGACAAATTTTTAACCATATCATCCATCTCCTGCTCATAAAATTTACTCACATTTCCCAGGGACTCTCCAATTTTTCCAGTCTTTTCACCGATATTAATCATTTTGGGAACAATCGCAGGCATATAATCAGACTTGCTCAAAACACTACTGATATTACCCCCAGCTTTTACCTCATCCGCACAGGCAATAATCAATCGCTTATAAACATCGTTATTAACTACATCACTCACAGTAAGCAAAGATTGAACAATAGAAACTCCACCCTCTAATAAGATTAACAAGTTAGCGGAAAATCTAGTTATATACAGATACTGAAATAACTTACCTAAAATTGGCAGCTCGAGCTTAATCCTATCCCACTCCTTGCGACCGGCTTCTGTGCGAGCATAATAAACTAAGCTAAAAATTACCCCAAAAAATACCAACAATACCGCCCACCAATAATTTTCCATAAAATGCCCCATTCGAATCACTGCTAAAGTGTGCCAAGGAAGATCCGCATTCATATCCTCAACGATTAAAGTTATCTTGGGGATGATAATTGTTACACTAGCAAAACCTACTACCAAACCAGTAGCCAAAACAAAAGATGGGTAAATAAGCGCTCCTCTAATTTTAGAAGTAAGACGATAATTTTTTTCGATACTATTGGCTACATTAGAAATAGAATTTTCCAAATTACCAGAAAGTTCACCAGCTTTGATTACACTAGTGATAATTTGCGGAAAAACATCTGGGTATTTAGACAGTGCCACAGAAAAAGGTGCCCCGTCCTCCACATCATTAGAAATATCTTTTAAAATTCCATTTAAAAATCTATTTTCTGTCTGCTCGCCAATGGCTCGCAAAGAATAGACTACTGGAACTTTTGATCCCACCAAAGCTTGAAACTGACGGAAAAAAACCAATAAATCTTTGGGTGTAACCCGATCGAAACTTTTTTTAATATAGCGAGTCAAGCTATCATCTCCAGATTCTCTTTCAATGGAAACTGGATTTAATTTATTTTCTACTAAAATTTGATAGGCTAATTCTTTACTAGCAGCATCAATTACCCCGTCTCGTTTAGCTCCTTGTTCGTCCGTGGCTTTAAATGTAAACCTCATATGATTATTTATTTTTTATTATAGTCTTTAAATATTCACGATTGCTCGTATAGGCAAACGCGTCATCTATTGATATTATCCCCTCTCGCACCAATTGACTCAATGATCGATCCAAGGAAATCATGCCTTCTTTTAGACTAGTTTCAATAACTGAATCGATTTGATAGGATCTATTTTCCCGAATCAAATTAGCTACTGCATGATTCTTTAGCATAATTTCCATCGCCGCCACTCGTCCCCCACCAATACGCGGAATCAAACGTTGACTAACCACTCCCAACAAAACATTGGCTAACTGTGAGCGAATTTGATTTTGTTGATGGGCTGGAAAAACATCCACGATACGATCAACTGTTTGCGCACTATTGTTTGTATGCAAGGTAGCAAAAATCAAATGTCCAGTTTCCGCCGCGGTCATCGCGGTAGCAATAGTGTCCAAATCTCGCATTTCTCCAATCAAAAGCACATTAACATCTTCACGAAAAATTCCTCGCAAAGCTGAAGCAAAATCTTTGGAATCCTCGCCCACTTCTCGCTGATTAATGATACAACGATCTTGCTGATAAACATATTCGATTGGATCTTCAATAGTCAAAATATGTTTGTCTTGAGTATGATTAATATAATCCATAATCGCCGCCAAGGTGGTAGACTTACCATGTCCCACTGGTCCAGTTACTAAAACTAGCCCCTGTGAATATTTAGTAAAATCATACAAAGCTGTGTTAACATCCAATTCCTCCAAGGTTCTAATCTTACTTTGCACTAAACGCATCGCAATACTCAAATTACCCTGCTGAAAATAAACACTTGTCCTAAAGCGCGCCTTGTTTTCAAAATTATAAGCAAAATTAACCTGCCCCTCTTGCAACATTTCCTTTTCATAATTTTCTGTCATCAATATCTTGGAAAGTTCTTTAGTTTTTTGGGGAGTAAGCACTTCTTCCTCCAGCAGGGGCATTAGCTTACCATCCACTCGGATAGTTGGGTGCCTACCTACCACCAAATGCAAATCAGAGGCTCCTTGTTGAACCACACTCAAAAGATAGCTTTTTAACTTCTGTTCGATGTGTAATATTTCGTTCATTTTTTATTTTTTAATTAATGGCAAAACCTCATCTAACACTTCCTTAGGAGTAAAATGAGCTTTGATTAAATATTTGTCAGCTTGATCTAATAGTTCTTGCTCTAAATCATCCTGAGCGGAAACATTGGTCAAAAAGACTACTGGCACATCCTTTAAGCGATCATCACTTTTTATTTTCTTGAAAACTTCCTTTCCATTTTGATAAGGCATCATGATATCCAATAAAATCAAATTTGGCACAGCTTCCTCCAACTTTTCAATTGCCTCTGTCCCATTGGTGGCCAAGATAACCGTATAGCCATTCATAGTAAAAATTCGATTATAGATATCTCGGATAAATTCATCATCTTCCGCGATTAAAATACTGATATTTTTCTCCTCCATTTTTTCTGTTTCCATATATTTATTGCTTATAAATTATTTATTGTTTAATTAATGAGTTAGTTTTTCTAAACCCAATTCATCGCTGCAACTAAATTCCATACCCAGAATCTACGTGGCCGTCTCATTATTCTAAAGTTAATGCATTATTTGAGATTGCCACACAAATATTGAGTACAATATTTGCTCGCAATGACAGCAATTTTTAAATTAAAATTTGGATTTTGAATTTTATTTGAAATTTAGAATTTAAAATTTAAAATTTATATTTTGTACTCAAAATATTTCATCCTTTATCATCCTCAAATTCCCCAATAGTCAAATTACCCGCCGTCATTCTCTCTACCTCAGAAACTGAGGTTAAACCCACCAACGCTTTCAATAATCCATCCTGTCGCATGTTCAACATTCCCTGCGAAGCCACGGCTCTATTTAAAGCCGCTTCACTTTTTTCAGTAATTACCTCTCTTACTTTATTGGTAATATCGATACATTCATAAATAGCCACTCGACCGCGATAACCAGAACGTCCACAATCTTCACAACCCACAGCCTTATAAAATTTCATATCTTCTGGTTTAAGTGAATTGACGCCATATTCTTTGGCTTCCTCTAGTGTAACATTTTTTAAAGAATTCAACACGCTATCAAAAACAGGTTTAGGTAATTCAAATTCCTTCTTGCAGCTTTCACACAACTTACGTACCAAACGTTGCGCTGCTACTGCGTTGATTGAAGATGATAACAAGAATGGCTCAACGCCCATATCCATAAGTCTTGGGATGGAGCTAATAGCATTATTGGTATGCAAAGTAGAAAAAACTAAATGCCCAGTCAAAGCAGAATGTACCGCTAGCTCAGCTGTTTCACCATCGCGAATTTCCCCAATCATTATCACGTTAGGATCTTGTCGCAAGATTGACCGCAAACCATTAGCAAAATCATAGCCGATAGCGGGATTAATTTGACTTTGATTAATTCCATCTAATGAATATTCCACTGGATCTTCGAGGGTAACAATATTACGCTCTTCCTTGTTGATAATTTTCAAAAACGAATACAGGGTAGTCGATTTTCCGCTACCAGTTGGTCCGGTAATTAAAATAATTCCACTCGTTTCCGTTATTTTCTTACTCAGGACCGTGTTGTTCTTTCCCAATAGTCCTAGTTTTTTTAAATCAAATACTCTATCATCCTTAGTCAAAACTCGCATCACCATCTTTTCTCCATTGATTACTGGCAAAGTTGATACCCGGAAATCCACATCCTCAGTGTTGCCAGAATTATTTTTCTTTGTCTTAAAGCGACCATCTTGGGGCTTTCTATTTTCATCTATTTTTAAATTGGAAAGTATTTTAATATGAGAAATAGCCGCCATGCCCACCGCTTTTGGCAAAACCAACGAAGCGTGTAGGATTCCATCCACTCGAAAACGCACCCGGTACTCATCCCCCATCGGCTCAATATGAATATCACTGGACTCACCCTCAACAGCATGATTAATAATCACTTGCACCAATTTTGAAACTGGCGCATCTTGAATAAAAATCTTTTCATCTTTTTTACTCTTTTTCCTATTGACAATCTCCCTATCTTTAATTGCACTTTCAAAAGATTGCATTACCTCCTCAACGGCTTTTTCAGCAGACTGATATTTACTCAAAACATCCTGCAATATTTCTGGTGATGTGATGTAGATATCAAAAGGTGTTTTATTTCGCTCGGCAAGAAAATTTAAAATATTTCTAGCCTCTAAATCCTGCGGATCTGCCATAACCACCTTAACCACACTACCATTTCTACCAAAAGAAAACATTCGATGTCTCGAAGCTATTTTCTCAGGAATTATTTTAGAATATTTTTTCTCTATCTGTTCAGGCGCCTTTTCTAGCCAACGCACCCCTAATCTCTTGGCGTCTGCTTCTGTATATTTTTTTTGCTTTTCTTCATCCATTTTTTTATTTTTTTATAATTCACCAAAAAATCTAAAAACTCTACTCATAAATGAAAACTATCATTCAGCAAAGTAGCCTACTCTTCCTCAGGCGCGACTGCTGCTTCCAAGAAAGGATTCACCATGCCAGTTTCTCCAATTTCACTCATAGTATAATTACCGGAGATAATATCACTCTTCTCTTCTATTGACCCAATGGCAAACTCTCCATTAATAAATAAATCATTATTTAACAAGGAAAGGACTGGCTCATTTTTTGCTTTCAAATAACCGAAGTTTATCAATAACTCAACTTTAAGAATATTACCAGCATCATCTGCCTTTTTATCCTCAGCTGAGTCAGCTCCTTCTTCGGTATCCTTATAAACTTTGAAGCTTTGAATATTATTTAATAAACCAAGAGTATTTAGGGAAGTCATAAATTTCTTGAGCTGATCATAGTTGCCCGAAGCTCCCAAGCCAACCTCCACATATTTGACTCGAGTGCTCATATTCATCTCCAAGTCAACTGGAGCCTCTGTGGCCGCTAAAGGATCAACCACTAGACCACTACCATTCACTGGCATAATTGTGCTAATAACCAAAGGTTTATTTTCTTGCTTCGGCAGAGCCATTAAAACATTTGAGTCATCCTCAACTTTGATATCCTTATACTCCACTGCCATATCAGATAGGAAAACCCCCTCAGTAAAAGCAACGGTATTAATGTTATTAATAATATCCTCCTCATTGCGGTAAGTTGGGTAATAACGATTAATTAAATCTTTTTTTTCCGTACTGTTACTCAAAGCATCAGTCAATTTTTTAATATTTGACTTTCGGTTTTTTATATCCATGACGCTAGTTTCTTTGTTTTTTAGCTCAGTGCGCATAGTTTTTATACTATTAGCCTCAGCACCAAACCAAGCTGGATAAATATGCCAAATAATCAAAACTAAAGCGATAATAACAGAAACAGGCATGAGTAAAATTTTTATTTTCATATATTAGTATTCTTTAATTAAATTGAAGCTATTTCTTACTTCATTTAATTAGAGTATTATTTATTTATTCGACAACGTCAGTTTTAACATTATTTTTATTAATATTTTTATCCTTAAAAACTGCTCGCAATCTAAACACGGCTAAATTTTTATCATCTCTTTTTGAATCAATAATTTGCACATCTGAAAATAAATCACTCTTTTTAAGACTTAAAATTTGATTGGCTGCCAATTTAAAGCTTCCAGCTACAGCTTCCATCTCCATGGTGTTTTCCATACGATCATAAGTAAGCTCATTGATGTATGAACCTTTAACCACTAGACTCTCCACCAACGCAAAAATTTCCTGCGGATTCTTTTTATTTTCCAAATTATACACAGTGCCCATCAATCTATTTTGAAAATCATTTAATTCATTTACCTTATCCACAGCAATTGAGTTAATCTCCGCAGTTTCCTGGGCAACCACCTCATCTCGCTGGCTAGCTAGGTTGTTTTTATATAACATTGTTAATCCATAAGCAACCAGTACCACTGATAACAAAACCAATGATATGAAATATGTACTTTTTACAAAAGATTGTCGTCTACTAACCATCAAGTCTTTTTCTGCCGCTTGATGAAGATTTATATCAACCATTTTTTTTCGCCATCCATTACTCAATGGAGGTATTTTAATTATTATTTATATTTATTTTAATTCCCTATGTAACATTGCTCATTTTCAACTCCTTATTTCTACAGTATAGCACTTTTTTCAACTTAAGAATATTATTTATTAAGTTGCATATTATTATTTTTAATGCTCAGACTATTTATTCCCTTTAAGGCCAATCCTACTGCCACTGCATAGAGAGGAGAAATATCAGTCACCTGATCTTTAATTTTATCATTTTCTATAATAATCTTTGCTAGCGGATTGCCAATCACTACCGGTACACCAAGCACACCAGAAAAAACTTCCACTATACCCGGGACGTCTGCTCCACCACCAACAATAATTACATTATCCAGAGGCTTATTTGAGCCACCGGTTGACTGCGCTAGTTCTATCATCCGCTTAGATTCTTTGGCTATTAAGTTTAAAATTGGTAAAACTATTGAGCGACCCTCTTCTTTTAAATAATTATTTTTTTTCTTAAACTCCTCCGCCCTATCCCAAGAAACATTTAAATTTGTCGCAATATTTTTCGTCACCTCGTCTCCGCCGACATTAATATTTCTGTTTACCCGAATCACGCCTTTATCGACTAAAATAATATTTGTTATCTTAGCCCCAATATCTACTATTAAAAATTTTCCTAAATCATCTCCGATTAAGGCTCTCACTACTGAGAATATGTCCAGCTCAAAGGAAGCAACCTTAAGCCCCGATCCTTCAACAATCCTTTCATATTTATGCACATCATCCTTGGGAGCAGCCACCAAGAGCACCTCCACTACTTCTTTCTTATTATCAGCTGGATTGGGCAATTCACTAGTTTTTTCTTCTTTTTTCTCAACTCTTTTTGAAACAATATCCGAGCTTAAATATATTTCATCCAAGGAAACTGGGATATACTTATTAGCTTCTATCTTAATTACCTCATCTAAATCTCCATCTTTGACATCAACAACAGAAATTAAAGCGGTTAAACCTTTAAAACTTCCCATGGAAAGATAGGCGGATTTACTTTTTAGATTGAGAGCAGAAATTAATTTTTTCAACAGATAAGTCTTATCCTCAACATCCTTAAATTCATCCCTAATTTCAAAATCCCCCATCTTTTTTTTCTGAGGAATCTCAATCCAGCCGTAGTTGCTCAGATAGATACTACCGTTTTTATATTCCAACTCCACAATCTTTATAAAAGAAGTACCAAAATCCACGCCCACGAAGTGATTTTTGTTAAATACTGAAATACCAAACATACTTTATTTTTATTTTATTTTTCTTAAAGAAACAGTTTAAATTTATTTAAATTAATCCAACAGCTAATTATTTTCTAAGATTAAAAAATAATTTAAATAAATTTATTATCAAGTTAATTATACCATATTTTTTCAAATGTCCAATAGCTTAATTTTACAATCACTCTACTCTATAAAATAGACCTATCAATAAATAATTTTTAATTTAAAATTTTGAATTCCGATTCAATTTTAAATGATTTAATAAAAAATAAACAATCTCAAGCGAATCCTTATTGAATATTATGGCATTGATTATTGAATGGATATTGAATATTGAGTATTGAGTATTAAATATCGAATTCCTGGATTCCTGCCCGTGCTCCGTCGCTAAAGCTTTGGCGGCATGCGAATGGTGCCTAAATTTTAAATAGCTTATGAATAATTTTGAATTTTGAATTCCCGCCTGCCAAAGACTGAGCCTAAAAAATAATGCTTAATTATGCGGGACCTTGGAATTGGAAAATGGGTGTTGTTTTATACAAATTTAGGCGATGGCGGGCAGGTTGACTCAAGTTTAAATGATTTAATGACGAAGAAACAAACTCTGATTCACAATCTCCGAATAATCTAGAATATTTCTACTGAAAGCTCTTATGGTGGGACTAGCAAAGAGGAGTTCAGCAAACTCAGATACATCTCAAAAAAATAAAAACAAAAAATCATCTTAATTAAAGATGATTTTTTGTTGCTATCTTTTTTATGCTATTTATCTAACAGCATCTTTAAGACCTTTACCTGCGCTAAATTTTGGCACAGTTGCAGCTGGAATTTTGATTGAAGCTCCTGTTTGAGGATTTCTTCCAACTCTAGCAGCTCTCTTACTTGTTTTGAAAATTCCAAAACCAGTTAGAGTAACTTTGTTTCCTTTTCGTAATTCTTCAGTTACTTTGTCCAATAGAGTTTCGATAACTGCAGTTACATCCTTTTTTGATAAATCAGTTTTAGCAGCTACTGCGTCAACTAAATCACCTTTGTTAATATTTTTCATCTATTCATACACCCCCTTTCAATTTAAGTAAAAATTATATTCTCCACTATTTATTTAATTTTACTACCTTAATCCCAAATAAAGCAAGCCCCCTCAGGTTTAATTGGATATTTACAAAAAAATAAAACTTGACAACCACCTAAAACCCACTTTTTATCTTTTTTAAAAATCCGCCTATCTAGCATATTCAATTGATCGAGTTTCTCGCAAAACATTTACCTTTATCTCTCCTGGGTATTTCAATTCTTCTTCTATTTTAGTAGCAATGTCCTTGGCAATCTTAGCGGCGCCATAGTCATCCACCTTTTCACTATCCACAAAAACCCGAATCTCTCTTCCGGCCTGGATAGCATAACTCTTGCTCACTGCCTCAAAAGAATTAACAATTACCTCCAATTCTTCCAATCGTTTTAGATATCTTTCTAGGGTGTCTTTTCTAGCTCCTGGTCGACTAGCAGAGATCGCATCCGCTGCTGCCACAATAAAAGATTCTGCGGTGCCAAAAGGATATTCCTCATGATGAGATTTCATCGCATCAATAACTGCTTTGTCCACATTAAATTTCTCCAATATTTTAATTCCAATTTTAACATGAGTCCCTTGAATCTCATGGTCTACTGATTTACCAATATCATGCAGCAGTCCAGCTTTTTTTGCTACGGCCACATCTGCGCCCAACTCATTGGCTAACGCACCAGAAAGATGAGCCACCTCCATGGAATGGATTAACACATTTTGACCAAAACTAGTTCGATAACGCAATCTACCGATTAAATAAATCAATTTTGGATCCAAGCCAGCAATACCCAAGTCATAGGTAGCCGCTTCACCTGCCTCCCTAATTTTATTATCAATTTCACCTTTAGCATAAACCACCGCCTCCTCAATACGAGTAGGATGGATTCGCCCATCTTCTATCAATTTAAGTAGGGCAATTTTAGCAATTTCTCTACGTACCGGATCAAAACTAGAAATAACGATAGCCTCTGGAGTATCATCCACGATTATCTCCGCCCCCGTTATTTTTTCCAAAGTCTTAATATTTCGACCCTCGCGTCCGATTATTTTACCTTTTATTTCATCTGAGGGAATCGAAACTGTGGAAGTCGTCATTTCTGCCGTATGTGCCCCAGCATATTTTTGAATCACTTGCACAATTATATTTTGAGCTTTTTTCTTCATCTCTTCTGCACCTTCTCTTTCCATTTTTTTGATTCTATCCAATAATACCTCTTTGTATTCATCTTCGGTTAATTGCAATAAAACCTTTTTAGCCTGCTCCTTATTTAGCCCGGCTATTTTTTCCAATCTGTCTAACTCTTTTTGACGAATATCTTCGGCTTCTTTTTTTATCGCCTTAACTTCCTGAGCCTTTTTCTCCAACATATCTCGCCCATTATCGAGCTCTTCTAATTTTCCATCAATCATCACCTCTCTTTTTTCCAAACGCTCCTCCATTTTTCTAATTTGATCCTCTCGCTCTTTTTCCTTCTTTTTTGCCTCTTCTAAAATTTCCACCGCTTTGTTTTTTGCGTTTAGGGTTTCTTCTTGATACTTCTGCTTGGCTTGTTCGATGATACTACTGGCTTTGCCTTCAGCAGTATTTAATTGCTTTCTAGCAATCGATTGACGAGTATAATAACCCGCCACTGTTCCCACGCCCAAAAAAACCATCGCTATCAGCAAAAGGGCTAAATTTATTTCCATATGCTAAGTCCTGTCTTTCTGTTTTAGTTTTTAAATAGTAAGTCAAAATAAGGAAACTATATAAGCGCACTTATATTTCCTTTCTTTTGTTTGTCTTTAAATTTGAAGTAAAAATTTTTTTCATCTTAAATAAATACTATTAAAATCTATGCGTAACCGAAATAACAGGTTTAAACTATATTAATTACCTATAAAAATAATATTACACCTATCATTTTTTGTCAAAGAAAAATAAAAATGCTAGAATATATATGAGAGATAATGTCAAATTTCCAATTTCCAATTTCCAATGAATTTACAATGACTAAATTCTCGAATAGCCACAATTGGGCTAATGGAAATCTATTGATTTCCTAAGGTTGCAATGACGGCTTAGTGAAATAATTAGAAAAAGGAGTACTGAGATAAATAACCAAATACACTAATTAAAAACAAACAATAATTGAACATTAAAAAAAATTAAAAATTCACTGTAAATTGAGAATTGTGAATTAAAAATTGAACAAATATATGTATAAACCAATTGTTTTGATTATCCTAGATGGCTGGGGAATTAGCTCTAATACTGAGGGAAATGCTATTCGTAAAGCCAATTTACCCACCATTGATAAGATTAACAAAAATTACCCCCTCCTTGCCTTACAAGCTTCTGGTATCTCTGCGGGTATCCCCTGGGGAGAACCAGGTAACAGTGAGGTTGGTCACACCATTTTAGGAAGTGGTAAAATAATTTATCAGAATTTGCCCAAAATTACCCTCTCTATCCAAGATAGGAGCTTTTTTAACAACCCTGCGATGCTTAAAGGTATGAATAATGTCCGAGAAAACAAAAGCCAATTACATATCATGGGTTTAGTTGGCGAAGG
This sequence comes from Candidatus Moraniibacteriota bacterium, assembly GCA_049287345.1. GTDB lineage: Bacteria > Patescibacteriota > Minisyncoccia > Moranbacterales > UBA9337 > UBA9337. The sequence continues at coordinate 1,587 of JBAQFQ010000001.1, read as the reverse complement.
TGGCGTGCATTCTTCCAATGAACATCTTTTTGCCATTATGGAAATGGCCAAAGAGCAACAAGTTGAAAAAGTTTTTCTCCATCTCTTTACAGATGGACGAGACTCGCCCCCCACCTCAGGAACTGCAACTATTAGAAAAATTCAAGAAAAAATAGGCATTGTTGGAACTGGAGAAATTGCCACAATCTGTGGGAGAAACTGGGCAATGGATAGAAATAATAATTGGGATCGCACAGAAAAGGCTTACCAGATGCTCACTGAAGGGGTTGGGACGCCTTTTGAGGACCCTATCGCCTATATGGAGGATTCTTATGCTAAGGATGTCAACGATGAATACATGGAGCCCGGGGTTATGACCAAAGATGGTAAACCACTGACCCTGGTTTCTAATAATGATACTATTATATTTTTTAATTTTAGAGAGGATCGCGCTAGACAAATTACCAAAGCTTTTGCGGTGCCTAATTTTAATAAAATTAAAAAAAATAAAGAAATCAAGGTAGTTTTCATCACCATGACCGAATACGAAAAGGACTTACCTGTAGACATCGCCTTTCCTCCCGAAATTAACAAGGGTGGCTTGGGTGAAATTCTGAGTTTACACAACAAAAAACAACTCCGTATCGCCGAAACAGAAAAATATGCACATGTGACTTATTTTTTTAATGGTGGTGTCGAAGAGCCCTTTGCTGGAGAAGATCATATTTTAGTGCCATCTCCATCTGTGGCTAAATATGATGAAGAGCCAGAAATGAGCGCTGCTCAAATAACCCAAAAAACTATCGAGGCTATTGAATTAAATAAATACGATTTTATTTTGATGAATTATGCTAATGCGGATATGGTGGGACACACAGGTAACCTGGTTGCTGCAAAAAAAGCAGTCGAATCGTTGGACAAAAGTTTATCATTATTACTACCAAAAATTTTGCAAGCCGGCGGAGCTATCCTTATTACTGCTGATCATGGTAACGCTGAGGAGATGATTAATCTATACTCTGGGCAAGCCCTCACTGAGCACTCCACTAACCCAGTCCCGCTTTGGATGATTTCCCCAGATAATCACAAAGAAAAAACTCCCGAAGAAATCACCATCGCTGAAAATAACATTCGTGGACTGTTAAGCGATGTCGCCCCCACAGTTTTGGCGCTAATGGGTATCGAAAAACCCGCGGAGATGAACGGAGAAAGCCTCCTGGACCAATTAAAGTAAAAAATATTAGCTATAATTGATTACACCTATATAGTGAAAATTAGAAAAATTCAAACCCCCTCTCAATCTCCCCCTTTCCAAGGGGGAGAAGTAAGAAGGGGGTTTAATTTACTATTTACCCATCCGCTTTAAGTGGGATTTTAGATTTAGTATTTTTCGATGCATTTTCGTCCACACTTTACGGATAAAATAAAAATAAATCAACCCCGCCTGCAACTTCATAGCAATGGCGGGCAAGTCGAAAAGAGCGTTAAGAAACTTTGTTACGTAGCGGATGCGAAGTCTGAAGTTTTAGTGATGAGAGTTAGATTTATTTATTTTAGTAGTACGTGTGGCAGTTTTTTGTAACTTCTTTTGCTGCCAAAAAAGTTAGT